>NZ_JBSGCE010000019.1:0-165300 GCF_053601695.1 Nonomuraea sp. NPDC004702 | reverse complement strand
CCGGCGCCGGGGGTGACCCGGACGCGGCTGTAGGCCTCGTCGGGGCCTCTGCTGAGGTTGTCGAGCTGGCTGGAGACCGCCCTGTCGGCGACCGCCGCGGCGAGCGAGGCGGGGTCTGCCGCCGCTCGGCTGCTGCTGGAGCCTTGTTGGGCAGGGGTGGCTCCGGGCGGGGCGGCACTCGCGGGTGACGCCTGAAGCGTCAAGGTCGCGGCCGTGGCCAGGCCGGCGACCGCCGCGAGTAAGGCTTTGCGTTTCACGCTGTGGTGCTCCTTTCGGCGGGCTCCCTCCGGCCGTTGCCGCCTTTGGGCGCGCGCGGGCCGCCGAGCGGTCAGGGGTGACCTGGGTCGCGGGGCGTGAGGGGATGTGGGGGGTGATAAAGGGTGACGGATACAGCAAGCGGACCGTTTCGCCTTGTTGCCGCCAGACGTTAAGCGCTTGTTGATGGCGCGAAAATACGTATGTTCATCGGTAGGCATACCGACATTTCTGTTACCGCTGGTCACACCCATCCACGTGCGGATAACAGCCACGATGCTGGACAATCAGGCACGTGCAGTTCGGCATCCTGGGCCCGTTGGAGGTGCGATCGGCCGGCGGCGACCCGATCGCCGTGGGCGGTCCCCGACCGCGTGCCCTGCTCGTCCTGCTGCTGCTGGAGGCGGGCCGGACGGTCGGCGTCGACCGGCTCATCGACGCCCAGTACGGCGAGAGCCCGCCGGCCGGCGCGGCCAACGCCGTGCAGGCGCAGATCTCCCGGCTGCGCCGCAACCTGCCCGCCGACCTGATCGAGTTCCACGGCGCCGGCTACCGGCTGGCGGTCCCGCCCGAGGACGTCGACGCCCACCGCTTCGAGCGGCTGGCCCGCGACGGCCGGCGGCTGCTCGCGGCGGGCCGGCACGCGGCGGCGGCGGCCGTCCTGCGGGAGTGCCTGGACCTGTGGCGCGGCCCGGCGCTCGCGGACGTGCGCGAGGCCGCCTACGCGCCCGGGCAGGCCGACCGGCTGGAGGAGCTGCGCCTCGCGGCCCGGGAGGACCTGTACGAGGCCGACCTGCACCTGCCCGAGGCCGAGCCCGCGGCGGGGCTGCGCGAGCTGGTCGCCGCCCACCCCCTGCGGGAACGCCCGCGCGCCCTGCTGATGCGCGCCCTGCACGCGGCCGGACGGCAAGCCGAGGCGCTGGCCGTCTACGACGAGGCGCGGCGGCTGCTCGCCGACGAGCTGGGCGCCGACCCCTCGCCCGAGCTGGCGGCGCTGCACCTGGCGATCCTGCGCGGCGAGCAGCGGCGCGCGCACGCCACGCGGTCCGCGCCGCCGCCGCAGCTCACCACGTTCGTCGGCCGCGAGGAGGAGCTGGCGCGCCTGGCCGCGCTGCGCGGGGCGCGCCTGGTCACGATCACCGGCCCCGGCGGCACCGGCAAGACCCGCCTGGCCGTCGAGGCCGCCACCCGCAGCCAGGAGCGGCAGGCGTGCTTCGCCGACCTGTCGCCCGCGGCCGGGGAGGGACAGGTGCCGCTGCTGGTGCTGAACGCGCTCGGGCTGCGCGAGTCGGCGCTCAGCCCTGGCGTCCCCGGCCTGGCCGACCCCGCCGAGCGCCTGGTCGCCGCCCTCGCCGAGCAGGACCTGCTGCTCATCCTGGACAACTGCGAGCACGTCGTCGCCGAGGCCGCCACGCTGGCCCGCCGCCTCCTGGCCGGCTGTCCCGGCGTGCGCGTCCTGGCCACCAGCAGGGAGCCGCTGGGCATCACCGGCGAGCACCTGGTGCCGCTGCCGCCGCTGGGCACCCCGCCCCCGGGCACCCCCGCCAGGGAGGCGCTCGCCTACCCGGCGGTCAGGCTGTTCGCCGACCGGGCCGCCGCCGTACGGCCGGGGCTGGAGCTGGACCTCGACGCGACGCTGCGCATCTGCGCGGCGCTGGACGGCCTGCCGCTGGCCATCGAGCTGGCCGCGGCCCGGGTGCGCACGTTCCCCGTGGCGGAGATCGCCGCGCGGCTGGCCGAGCACGGCCGGTTCCGGCTGCTCTCGCGCGGCGACCGCACGGCCGCCGCCCGGCACCGGACGCTGCACGCGGTGGTGGAGTGGAGCTGGGACCTCCTGGACGCCGAGGAGCAGGTGCTGGCCAGGCGGTTCTCGGTGTTCTCCGGCGGGGCCCGGCTGGAGGCGGTCGAGCGGGTGTGCGGCGAGGACAGCGCCGTGCTGCTCGCCGATCTGGTGGACAAGTCGCTGGTGGAGACCGCCGGCGACCGCTACCGCATGCTCGACACCGTCCGGCTGTTCTGCGCCGAGCGGCTGGCCGAGGCGGGCGAGGAGGAGCGGATGCGCGCCGCGCACGCCGCCTGGCACCTGGCGCACGCCCAGCGCGCCGAACCCCACCTCTACCGTGCCGAGCAGCTCGAATGGCTGGCCCGCCTGGGGGCCGACGACGCCGATCTCCAGGCCGCGCTGCGCTGGAGCGTCGAGCACGACCCGCCGGCCGCGCTGCGGCTGATCGCCGCCCTGGCCATGTACTGGTATCTGAGCGGGCGGCGCGGCCAGGCCGTCCAGCCGGCCCGGCGGCTGCTCGACGTGCTCGGCCCCGAGCCGCCGGCGGGCCTGACCGACGAGTACGTGCTCGCCGTCCTGCACGCCGCCCCCGGCACCGGGTCGCCGCACTGGAGGCGGGCCGCCGAGATCACGACGGACCCGGACCGGCCGGTACGGCATCCGTTCGCCGCCGCACTGTGGGGCATGACCGCGGGGCCGCCCGAGCGCGACGTGGAACGGCCGCGGCAGCGCGAGCTCGGCGGCGACCCGTGGAGCCGGGCGCTCGGCCGGCTCGGCGAAGCGCTGCTCATGCTGCTGAACGGCGGCATCGTGGCGGCCGAGCGGGAGCTGGAGATCGTGCTGGCGGAGTTCGGCGCGCTGGGCGAGCGGTGGGGGAAGGCGCAGGGGCTCGACTGGCTGGCGGTCATCGCGGGCTGGCGCGGCGAGTGGGCGCGGGCGACGGAGCTGTGGGCGCAGGCGCTCGAACTGCTCGACGAGCTCGGGGCGCTGGACGAGCTGGTGGACGTGCTGTGCCGGCGAGCCGACGCCCGGCTGCGCGCGGGCGACCTGGTCGCGGCCAGGGCCGACTGCCTGCGCGCCCGTGAGCTGGCCCGCGAGCTGGGGCGGCCCGAGCTGACGGCGGCCGTGCACGTGCGGCTGGGCGACCTGGCCAGGATCGAGGGGGATCTCGGCGAGGCCGCCGAACGGCTGCGGGACGCGCTGGCCGCCACCGCTCCGGGCTCCCCGCTGGCCGGCAGCACGGATCCGCAGGTGCTCACGGCGCTGGCCCGGCTGGCCCAGGCCAGGGGCGAGGCGGCCGAGGCCGTGGCCCGGCACCGGGAGGCGGTGGCCGTCGCGCTGCGCTCGCCGGTCGACAGCGACCTGGCCGACGCCGTCGAGGGCCTGGCCGGGGCCGCCCTGCTCGACGACCCGCCGGAACGGGCGGCGCTGCTGCTCGGCGTGGGGGTGGCGCTGCGCGGGACGGCGGTGACCGGCGACCACGACGTGGCCGCGACGGCCGCCGCCGCCACGGCCGCGCTCGGCCCGGAGCGCTTCGCCGCCCTGTACGCCCGCGGCGCCGCGATGACCAGGGACGAGGCCCGGTCCACGATCCTCACCTGACAGCCCGAGACGCCGGTCCGGGACGGCACCATGAAAAGCCCCCTGACAGTCCGGGACGGCCGCGCCCGGGACTGTCAGCCGGTCGTCGCCGGGCTGTCAGCGCTCCCGGCGAGGCTTGCCGGCATGAGAGACAACCTGCACAACACCCGCGTACTCATCTCCGGCGCCAGCATCGGCGGCCCCGCGCTGGCCCACTGCCTGGCCCGCCACGGCTGCAACGTCACCGTCGTGGAGAAGGCGCCGGCCCTCCGCGAGGGCGGCCAGGCGGTGGACTTCAAGGGCGAGACCCACCACACCGTCCTGACCCGCATGGGCATCCTGGACGACGTGCGCCGCCTCCAGACCGGCGGCACAGACCAGTACTTCGTGGACGCCGACGGCCGCACGCTCGGGGTCATGCCCGGCGAGTTCACCGGCGGCGACATCGAGATCCGCCGCGGCGACCTGGCCCGCCTGCTGTACGAGCGCACCGCGTCAACCTGCGAGTACGTCTTCGGCGACTCCATCACCTCGCTCACCGAGGCTGCGGGCGGCGTGCACGTCACCTTCGAACGCTCGGCCCCCCGCACGTTCGACCTGGTCGTGGGCGCGGACGGCATCCACTCCAACGTCCGCAGGCTGGCCTTCGGCCCCGAGTCCGAGTGCGTGGACTTCCTCGGCCACTACTACGCGCTGGTGGAGCTGGACAGCGACTTCGGGCCGCACGGGCAGATGTACAACGAGCCCGGCAGGATGGTCGCGGTCGGCGGGCCGAAGGCGCCGGCGTTCTTCGTCTTCGCCTCGAAGCGGCTCGACTACGACCGTTACGACGTCGAGCAGCAGAAGGCGATCCTGGAGCGGGCCTACGCCGGCATGGGCTGGCGCACCCCGCAGGTCCTCGACGCGGTGCGCGGCTCCAAGGACGTCTACCTCGACTCGATCAGCCGGGTGAGCATCGACCGGTACGTCCATGGCCGGGTGGCGCTGCTGGGCGACGCGGCGTACGGCAGCACGCTGGGCGGGTTCGGCAGCGGGCTGGCGCTGGTGGGGGCGTACGTGCTGGCCGAGGAGCTGGCCGCGGCGGGCGGCGACCACCGCGTGGCCTTCGCCGAGTACGAACGCCAGATGCGCCGCTACTCCAAGGTCACGAGGAGCGGCAACAACGCGGGCACGTTCCTGGCGCCCGGCTCCCCCACCGGGATCCGCATGCGGAACTGGACCTTCAAGTTCGGCTTTCTGCTCGGCCTGATGATGAAGGTGACCGACAAGTTCGCCACCAACATCGCGCTGAAGGACTACTGAACGGGCACCCGGCCCACGCCCGCGTCGAGCCGGAGCCGGGGCGTGCCGTCCGGCGGCGGGAGGCGGTCGTCGTCGGTGAGCCGCCAGTCCTGGACGGGCACCAGGCCGGGCCCGATCAGCTCGAACCCGTCGAACAGCCGCAGCACCTCGCCGTGGCTGCGGAACGCGCCCTGGGCGGGCGAGCCGGCGGTGGCCAGGCGGAGCTGGGCGATGGCCTCGGGAGAGCTCTCGGCCATCGCGTGGGACAGCACCAGATGGCTGCCGGGCGCCATGGGCTTCCTGAAGGCGGCGACGATGCCGGACGGGTCCTCGGCGTCCATGACGAAGTGCAGTACGCCGACCATCAGCACGCAGACCGGCTGGTCGAAGTCGATGAGGCCGGTGACGTGCGGGTCGGCGAGTATGTCGGCGGGCCGGCGCAGGTCGCCCTGGATGCCGGCGACGCCGGGCTGGTCGGCGAGCAGCACCTGGGCGTGCAGGCGGACCATCGGGTCGTGGTCCACGTAGACCACCCGGCAGGCGGGGCTCACCTCGCGGACGGTCTCGTGGATGCTGGGCGAGGTCGGGATGCCGGTGCCGAGGTCGATGAACTGGCGCACGCCCTGGCGGGCGACGTGGCGCACGGCCTCGATCTGGAAGCGGCGGTTGGCCCTGGCGACGGCTCGGGCGTCGGGCGCGACGGCCAGCAGCCGCTCGGCGACCGCGCGGTCGACGGCGACGTTGTCCTTGCCGCCGAGCAGGTAGTCGTACACCCGGGCGGCGCTCGGCACGTTCGGATCCACGCCGGGCGGAACACGTTCTAGCTCAGACATGGTGACCCATTTCCTCGCCTGCCACTGTTCGGTGGCCATACTAATCGGTAACTTACCGGAACGTGTTCTATTCGGCCGCGTAACCGCAGGGGCGGGGGTCGCCGAACTCGGGGTCGAGCTCGATCCTGCTCAGCACCGTCGCGTCGATCGGACGGCGGATCGTGCCGGCCGTGGCGCAGTCGTAGAACACGTACGCGCCGGAGTCCTGGCCGAGCACCAGCCAGCGCTGCCCCTTCGACAGGAGCTTGCCGGAGTCGTCGCGCACCTCGGCCCACTGGTTGGAGAACCCGGTGAGCTGGAGCACGAGGTTGGCCTCGCCGCGGTCGTGCACCGCCTCGGCCCCCTGCGTCATCCAGCCGACGAGCACGAACCCCAGGCCCACCCCGACCAGCGCGCCGGTCAGCACGCGCATCGCGGCCCGTCCGGTGGGCCGCGCCCGCAGCAACCGGTACGGCACCAGCAGGCAGAACAGCCCGACCACCACGACCGTGATCAGCACCGGCGTGCCGGTGACGTCGAGGATGCCGAGCAGCCCCCAGTACGCGACGCCCGACAGCGCCGCGCCCACCGCGGCGGCCAGCCACGGCTGTTCCCGCCCCCGGTCGAGGACGCGTCCGGCGGCCCCGCGGGTGATCCGGTCGAGCAGCCACCAGGCGCCCACGACCAGGCCGAGCAGCGGCAGCAGGGTCAGGAAGAGCAGCACGAGCGTCGCCACCAGGTGGCCGAAGATGCTCGCCTGGGTGAGCCCGGCCTGCTCAGGGGTGATGCCGAAGGTGTCGTAGACGCTCTCGAAGCCCAGGTAGAGCAGGGCGTACACGGCGACGGCGATCGGCACGACGACCGTGCCGATCTTCTCCATCACCTCCAGCACGCTGCCCCTGGCGGACGCGGTCCCCGGCGCCGTGGCGACGGAGGGCGCGGCGGGTGCCGGGGGCGCTGGGGGGAGCGTCTGATGTGTCATGGCACAAGAGGATGCATCAGGCCAGGAGCGGCGTCATCCGCCGGGCCGGGCGAAGCGGCGCAGCAGGGCGTCCGCCTCGGCGAAGCCGGCCACCACGTCGGCGGCCGTGCGCCGTTCGCGGACCATCCCGACGGCCTGGCCCGCGTAGATGCAGGCGGTGTCGAAGTCGCCGTCGCGGCGGGCGGCGGCGATCCGCGCCGCGGCCTCCTCGTCGGCCGCCAGCTCCTCCTCGTGACCGGCCCAGCGGTCGAAGAACGTGTTGCGCAGGGCCCGGCCGCCGTACTCGGCCGGCCAGTCGAGGCGCTGGGCCACGTCGAAGACGCGGCCGTAGGCGGTGTCGGTCTCGGCCGCGGCCAGCACGCGGGCCGCCGCCGTCTCCGGCAGGGCCGTCTCCGCGCAGCCCATGAACGCCGTGCCGGCCCACGCGCCCTCGGCCCCCGCCGCCAGCACGGCGGCCAGCCCGCGCGCGGTGGCGATGCCGCCCGCCGCCAGCACCGGGACGCGGACGGCGTCGAGCACGCTCTGGAGCAGCGGCAGCGTGCCGACGTCGGCCCGGCCGTGGCCGCCCGCCTCGGCCCCGCGCGCCACGACCGCGTCGACGCCGGCCTGCTCGGCGGCGCGGGCCTCGTCGGTGGTGCCCGCCTGCGTGACGACCGTGATGCCGGCCTGCCGCAGCTCCTCCACGTACCGCTGGTACGGCCCGAAGCTCACGGAGACGAGCCGCGGCCGGGCCGCGAGCACGGCCTCGAACTGGGCCGGGTTGCCGGGCAGCGCCCAGGCCATGAGCCCGATCCCGTACGGCCGCCCGCTCCCGGCGGCGACGGCGGCCTCGGCCTCGATCCAGGAGGCGGGGGCGGCGGCGGACACCCCGATCACGCCGAGCGCGCCGGCCGCGGAGACGGCGGCGGCCAGCCGGCCCGCGCCCACTCCGGCCATGGGCGCGCCCACCAGGGGCACCGTCAGCCCGAACCGCTCGGTCAACCACGTCCGCACGCCGGCCTCCTTGCACGTCGCCTGCCGTTGTCAGTCTCGCACCCCGCCCTCTGCGAGCATGGCGGGAGGGCGACAACGCAGGATCCGTACGAAAGTAGAGCCGGATGACCGATGCGCCGGAGGCGGCGGCTGTGCATCCTGGTGGGGACGGGTCCGGCGCGCGTGGCCTGTTGTGAACCCGAGAGGAGTCGCCAGGACATGGACAGCGCTGCGAGCCGCCCGACCGTGGTCTTGGACAACGGTGTCGTCGGCCGGATCATGCTGGCCCACCGGTCGAGGAGCGATCTCGTGCTCGTGCTCGGCATGGACGGCACCCTGCTGAGCTGCGACCTCGACGGCATCGCCTGCGTGGTCGGCGGCCGCCCCCTGTGCCGCGACGGCTGAGCCCCGGCGGAGGCGGCGACGCCCCCGCGCCCGGCGGTCAGGCCCGGGCGACCAGGGCGGCCAGTTCGCCGACCGCGGCGAAGTCGTTGGTGAGGCGGTTCTTGGTGAGGGCGACGGCGGTGCCGGTCGCGGTGTCGGCCCACGCGTAGCTGCCGCCCGCCCCGCCGATGCCGAACGCCGTCGCGCTCTCCTGCGGCGAGCCGCCGGGAAGCCCGATGGTGAAGCCGAGCCCCCACGTCGAGGGCATGCCGAAGACCTCGTCCGGGCCGCTGTAGGCCACCGTGGTCGCCTCGCGCAGCCGCTCCGGCGAGATCAGCCGCACGCCGTCCACCTCGCCGAGCAGGGCGGCGTACATGCGCGCGATCGCCCTGGCCGAGGTCTTGCCGCCGGCCGGGATGTCGGCGGTCAGGTAGTCGGGCCTGCTGCCGAGGGCGGCGTTGGGCATCAGCTCCATCGGCCCGGCCCTGAACATCGGCAGGTCGGCCGGCATGTCCCCGAACGCCGACGGGTCCATCGGCTCGTCCTCCAGGCGGGCCAGGCGGTGCTGCTCCTCCGGCGGCATGCCGAAGTAGAGCTCGCGGGCCACGCCCAGCGGGCCGGAGACCTCCTCCAGCAGCACCTGCGAGATGCGCTTGCCGGTGGCCCTGCGGACGATCTCGCCGACGAGGAAGCCGAAGGTGTAGGCGTGGTAGCCCATCTTCGTGCCCGGCTCCCACCACAGCTCGGCGTTCTCCAGGGCGGCGACCATCTTGTCCCAGTCGCAGACGTCCTCGGGCGTGGTGTCGAGCGGCACGCCGGGCACGCCGGCCGTGTGGGTCAGCACGTGGCGGACGGTCACGCCGCCCTTGCCGTTCCCGGCGAACTCCGGCCACAGGTCGGCGACCGGGGTGTCGTAGTCGTACAGGCCGCGCTCGGCCAGCATGTGGGCGACCGTGGAGGTCGCGCCCTTGCCGATGGAGAAGTTGTAGAACGGGGTGTCGGAGGTGACCGGCCGGCCGGTCTCCGGGTCGGCCACGCCCGCCACCACGTCCACGATCTGCACGCCGTCGCGGTAGACGGCCACCTGCAACCCGCGCTCGGCGCCTGACTCGACCAGCTTGTCGGCGGTCTGCTGCACCTGCTGCTGAAGGTCGCTCATGAGGTCGTCACTCCTGTTCGTTTCGGGAACTGGACGGTACAGTACTCACACGAGTACGGAACTGTCCAGTACTATGCGAACTCATGATCGAAAAGGTGGCGTGACGGTGACCGACGAGGACGGCCGGACGGCCCGCAAGCGCAGGCAGATCCTGGACGCGGCGCGCGCGGTGTTCCTGCGCAACGGCTACGTGGGCGCGAGCATGGACGAGGTCGCCTCGATCGCCGCGGTCTCGAAACAGACCGTCTACAAGCATTTCAGCGACAAGGAACAGCTCTTCACCACGATCATCCTCGACACCACGGCGCAGATCGAGGGCCTGGCCAAGCTGATCACCGAGTCGCTGGAGGGCAACGACGACCTGGAGAAGGGGCTGCGCAAGCTGGCCCGCGAGTTCCTGGCCTCGATCATGCAGCCCGACGTGCTGCGGCTGCGACGGCTGATCATCGCCGAGGCCGACCGCTTCCCCGACCTCGGCCGCACCTGGTACGAGCAGGGCTTCGAGCGTTCGCTGGAGAGCATGTCCACGGCCTTCGGCCGCCTGGCCGGGCACGGCCTGCGGCCCATGGACGACCCGCGGCTGGCCGCCGACCACTTCGTCGGCCTGCTGCTGTGGATCCCGGTCAACAGGGTCATGTTCGCGGGCGGCGGCGAGCACCACACCGAGGCCGAGCTCGACCGGCTCGCCGACGCCGCGGTCGAGGTCTTCCTGCGCGCCTACGGGGCCTAACCGGTCAGGAACTGCTTAAGCCCGGCGGCCAGCGAGCCGGCCATCTCCCCGCGGAACTCCCCGTCGGACATCTTGGCGGCGTCGCCCGGGTTGGCCATGTTGCCGCACTCGATGAACACCGCCGGGCGGGTGGACAGGTTGAGCCCGCCCAGGTCGGTGCGGGTCTGCAGGCCCTGCTCGCCGGTGTAGGTGGCGTACGGCAGGCCGGTGCCGTCGCGGAAGGCGTTCCGCACGGCCACGCCGAGCTTCCTGGACGGCTGGATGATCGCGTCGTTGTGCCCGGCCACCAGGCCCGGCAGGATCACGTGGAAGCCGTGGCCCGCCGGCGGCGCGCCGTCGGCGTGGATGGACAGGACGGCGTCCGCCCGCGCCTTGTTGCCGATGGCCGCCCGCTCGTTGATGCAGGGGCCGACGCCGGTGTCGTCCGGCCTGGTCAGCACCACCTTGGCGCCCATGTCTTCGAGCAGCGGCTTCAGGCGGTTCGCGACGTCCCAGGTGAAGGCGTGCTCGGTGTAGCCGGCGGCGGTCTGGGTGCCGGTGGTGTTGCAGGGTTTGCGTCCGGTGATGATGTCGACCGGGCGGCTGATCTCCTTGGGATGGGAGGCGTTGCCGCCGTTGTGCCCGGGATCGAGCACGACGACCTTCCCGGCCAGCGCGTTCCGCGTGCTCTGCGACGGCGCGGCGGAGGTCACGACCACCCCCTGGGTGGTGCGCACGGGGCCGCCGCCGCAGGCCGCCGACAGCGCGGCCAGGGCGGTCAGCAGCACGGGGACGGCTGGGTGAACGCGCATGCTAGTCGCGGTCCCAGTTCAGGCCGGGCACCGGCGGCTCCTCGCGCTTGCGGATCAGGTACGGCGGCATGACCAGGGCGTGCAGGTTCGTCGAGAGCAGGGTGCCGATCGACTGCTCGGGCGTCTCGGTCAGCGGCTCGCCGGGGCCGTTGAGCGAGGCGTTGACCAACACCGGGGAGCCCGTGGCCGCGTGCCACCCGGTCAGCAGGGCGTGCAGGAACGGCGTGGCATGCTCCTCCACGGTCTGGATCCGCGCCGTGCCGTCCACGTGGGTCACGCCCGGCAGGCTCGCGCGGTGCTCGGGGCGCACGTCCACGACGCACTGCAGGAACGGGGCCGGGCGGTCGACGCCGAAGAGGCGCTCGGCGTGCTCGGCCAGCACCAGCGCGGCCAGCGGGCGGAACCACTCGCGGCCCTTGACCTCGAAGTTGACGTAGTCCTGCACGTCCGGCCTGGCCGGGTCGGCGAGCACGCTGCGGTTGCCGAGCGCGCTCGGGCCCGACTCGCTGCGGCCCTGGTGCAGGCCGACGACCCGGCCGCTCTCCAGCAGCGACACGGTCGCGCCGACGAGGTCCGCCGGCTGCTCGGCCACCAGGCCGTCCGGCAGGCTCCGCACCGCGGCGGTGATCTCGGTCTCGTCCGGGTCGGGGCCGAGGAAGTCGTCGGTCCAGCGGAAGCGGCTCTCGACGCCGAGGCATTCGATGAGCCCGTACAGGGCGCAGCCCACGGCGGTGCCGCCGTCGTGCGGGCTCGGCGGGATGAACACCTCGCGGAACGGCGACTCGCGGACGATCCGGCCGTTGGCCGTGGCGTTGAGCGCGGCGCCGCCGGCGTAGACCAGCCGGTCCAGGCCGGTCTGCCCGTGCAGCCAGGCGACCACCTGGGCCAGGGCGTTCTCGAAGACCCGCTGGCCGGCCGCGGCCAGGTCCGCCGCCCGCGAGAAGCGCTCGCCGCCGGGCTCGTAGACGTAGGCGTCCCGCTGGGCGAAGGTCTCGATCCACTCCTCGGGGATGAACACCTCGTGGCCGCGTACGTCGAGGTCGGGCAGGCCGTAGACGTACGCGTCGCCGAACGGGGCCAGGCCCATGACCTTGGCCTCGTTGCCCTCGCCCTCGGGCCACAGCAGCCTGGTCAGCAGGGTGTAGAAGCAGCCGAGGCCGGTCGGGCGGGCCCAGTCGCCGTCCCAGAGCTGCTTGGCCAGGCACTCGACCGGGCCGCCGCGCTCGCAGCGGTAGAACGAGGCGACCTCCAGCATGTCGTCGCGGGTGCCCTTCGGCAGCCGGACCGGCTCGGTGAAGTCCCTGACCCGGCTGCCCTGCGCGCCGATCACCAGGCCCGCCGCCCGGTCGAACGGCGAGGGCGGGAACGCGCTGTAGAGGTGGCTGAGATGGTGGGAGACCAGGACGACCCGGGCGTCCTCCTTGAGGCTCAGCGTCTCGCGCAGCTCCTCCTCGTAGGCGTCCTTGTGCTCGATCTCGGTGTCGGCGGCGTATCCCTCGACCACGAGGTCCACGGGCTCCTTGAGCAGCGGCATCTCGGGCAGGTACAGGTCCGGCAGGTCGCCCAGACGGCCCCAGTGGTGCCTGCGCCGGGTGATGCGCTCCTTCTGCAGGCTGTACATGCCCGACTCGCCCACAGCGACAGCAACAGAACCATCCTGAGTACGATTTATGCCGACAACGATAGGAACATCCGTCATCTCTGGTGCCTCCTGGGCTGTGATCACCGGCACCAGTACCCGGGCCCGGGACAAGACCATCCCTCAACCGCGTAACGGACACGTCAGCCCGCAGCCGCCCGCGAACCGGGCGAACTTGTGCGCCGGGCGCGCAGTCAAACCCTGCATGACGACGAAGCACATCATCGCGGCGGCGACCCTCGCGACGGGCGTCGCGCTGGCCGGGATCGCCTCCCCCGCGCTCGCCGCCCCCGCCTTCGGCCCCCAGGGATACGGCGGGGTCACGCTGGGCATGAGCGCCAAGGCCGCCCAGGCCACCGGGAAGATCGTCCACAAGCCCGGCCTCGACTCCCCCACCTGCTCCGGCTGGGACCTCAAGGCCCAGCGGACCGGCCGCGACGCGGTCGGCCTCTTCATCTCCAAGAAGCAGGGCGTGGCGATCATCTTCGCCCCGAAGGGCGCCAGGACGCCGCAGGGCATCGGCATCGGCTCGACCAACGCCCAGCTCAAGCGCGCGTACGCGAACAAGCTGCGGACGGCCGCGAGCGGCTTCCCGTACGTCGCCGTGCCGGGCAACGCCAAGGCGCACTACTACTTCCTGCTCCGCGGCGGCAAGATCTACGAGATGGGCCTGGCCCTCGACAAGCAGGACTGCGCGAACTGACGATCCGAGACCCCGGCGACCATCGGTTGACGGGCCAGATCGGGCGGCACCGGCTTCTCCATGAAGCCGGTGTTTTTTATTTCCCGATAAATAGGGTCTAGCCCGGAGATGCGGGTTTTTGGTACAAATTGCCGCTGGCGGCTACACGCTGCTTCCTGAACCGGTCATCCACCAATTCCTATAGTGAGCGGGCCGATTTTTGCTTGCCGATGATTTCTTCTTCGTCTGCTGGGACGCGACGGGCTCGGGCAAGCCTCGGCTGCACGTCCCGGGCGTGGCGCTCGGCCTGGCCGGGGCGCTGCTCGCGGAGCTGGTGCTGGAGCAGCGGATCACCGTCGAGGGGGTCCGGCTGCGGGTGGTCGACCGACGCCGGGTCCCGGACGAGCTGACCGGAAAGGTGCTGACCG
Source organism: Nonomuraea sp. NPDC004702 (assembly GCF_053601695.1). NCBI lineage: Bacteria > Bacillati > Actinomycetota > Actinomycetes > Streptosporangiales > Streptosporangiaceae > Nonomuraea > Nonomuraea sp. NPDC004702. Next base: position 151,821 of record NZ_JBSGCE010000019.1, on the reverse strand, counting down.
AAATAGGCAATTCCCCGCAGCACACCGATGTGCGGACCTGGCTGGCCTACCTCGCACAACGCTCGGTCACCGAAGTAACCAGCCGGTTGATGGGTAATGGTCTGCTCGACCGCGAATCCCCGAGGCTGCTCAAGCGTAAACAATTCCGCTATTTCTCCACGGACTTCAACCGGGCCATGTGGCCCTCCGCCCGGCTGCGGCTCGCGCTGGTGAAGTGGCAGCCGCTGACCCCGCACGACATGGCGCTGGCGGCGCTGGCCGAGGCCTGCGACCTGACCGACGTCGTCGTCGAGGACCCGGCCGACCGGCGCGGCGCCCACCAGTACCTGACCACGGTGCTGGCCGCGATGCCCCAGCCGCTCAGCGACCTCGGCCGCCAGGTGAGCGCGGCCGTCGGCGACGCCGTCCTGACCTACCGGACGTGAGCCCCGGGCCGCCGACCCGACCACACCGCACCTGCCCCCCCAGAAAGGAACGCGATGCCCTCCGCGAGATCCGGCGCCGCGCCCGACCCGATCGCCGGCGCCCTGGCCGCCGACCGGCTCGGCGCGCCCTCGGTCGTCTACTTCGTCCTGTCGGCCGCCGCGCCGCTCACCGTCGTCGCCGGTGTGATCACCACCGGCTACGCCGTCACCGGCATCACCGGGTTGCCGATCGCGTTCCTGGTCGTGGGCGCGGTGCTGGCGGTGTTCGCGGTCGGGTACGTGGCCATGGCCCGTCACATGGCCAACGCCGGCGCGTTCTACACCTACATCAGCCGGGGCCTCGGCCGTCCGGCGGGCATCGCGGCGGCCTGGGTGGCGCTGATCGCCTACAACGCCCTCCAGGTCGGCCTGTACGGCGCCTTCGGCGCGGCGGCCACCCCGCTGCTCGAACGCTGGTTCGGCGGCGCGCCGCCCTGGTGGGCCATCTCGCTGGTCGCCTGGGCGCTGGTGGGCGTGCTCGGGCTGATGCGGGTGGACGTCAACGGGCGGCTGCTGGCCGTCCTGCTCACCGCCGAGGTGGCGGTCATCCTGCTGTTCGACCTGGCGGACCTGGTCAACCCGGCGCGGTCGGGGTTCTCTGCCGAGACGCTGTCGCCCGCGGCGCTGTTCGTGCCGGGGGTGGGGGCGCTGCTGGTCATCGCGACGCTCGGGTTCGTCGGGTTCGAGTCGTCGGTGGTGTTCTCGGAGGAGAGCCGGGATCCGCGGCGTACCGTGCCGCTGGCCACGTACGCGTCGGTGGCGATCATCGCGGGGCTGTACGCGCTGTCGTCGTGGGCGATGACGGTCGCCACGGGACCGGCGGACATCGTCGCCGCCGCGCGCCGCGACCAGGCCGAGACGATCTTCATCATCGCGAACCAGCACCTCGGCGGCGCGGTCGTGGACATCGCCCGGGTGCTCTTCGTCACCAGCGTGTTCGCCGCCATGATCTCCTTCCACAACACCACCGCCCGGTACTTCTTCGCGCTCGGCCGCGAGCGGGTGCTGCCCGCCTTCTTCGGCCGCACCCGGCCGCGCAGCGGCGCGCCCCGGTCGGGCTCGATCGCGCAGACCGTGCTCGGGCTGGTCGTCATCGTGGTCTACGCGGTCCTGGGGCTCGACCCGCTGGTGCAGCTCTTCTTCTACGGCGGCTCGTTCGGCGGGTTCGGGGTGCTGCTGCTGGTGTTCGTGACCTCGATCGCGATCGTCGCCTTCTTCGCCCGGCAACCGAGCGGCGAGAACCTCGCGCGGCGGTTCCTGGCCCCCGTGCCCGCCGCGCTGGCGCTGGCGGTGATGGTCTGGCTCGCGCTGGACAACTTCCCGACGCTGCTCGGGGTGCCCGAGGGCGATCCGCTCGCCTGGATCCTGCCGGTCGTGTACGCGGTGGCCGCCCTGTTCGGCGTGGGCTGGGCGCTGGTCCTGCGCACGGGACAGCCGAGCGTGTACTCGCTGGTGGGCATGGGCGCCAAGGCCGCCGCCACGCCGGAGGCCGTCCGTTGAGGCGCGCACAGGACGTGGCGGCGCACGACGTCCGCCGGGCGACGGCCGGGGACGCCGGCGCGGTCGCCGAGCTGATCGCGACCGCGTTCGCGCGGCTGCCCGCGGTGTCGTACCTGGTGCCCGAGCCGGCCGGGCGGCACGAGATCATGGTGGCCGACTTCCTGATCCTGGTCTCGCACGCCATCGAGCACGGCGAGGTGGACCTGCTCGACGAGGGCCGCGCGGTCGCGGTCTGGCTGACGCACACCGCCGACGCGCCGCTGCCCGAGCCGCCCGACTACGACCGCCGCCTGGCCGCCGCCACCGGCAGGTGGGCCGACCGCTTCCGGGTGCTGGACGAGCTGTTCGAACGGCACCACCCGGAGCCGCCGTACCACCACCTGGCGTTCCTGGCCGTGCACCCGGACCACCAGGGCCGGGGGCTCGGCTCGGCGCTGCTGAGCCGCCACCACGCCCTGCTGGACGGCGCCCCCGCCTACCTGGAGGCCAGCAGCGCCCGCAGCCGCGACCTGTACGCCAGGCACGGCTACCAGGCCGAGGAGCCGTTCGCACTGCCCGACGGCGCGCTGTTCTGGCCCATGTGGCGGCCCGGCGTCACCGGGTGACGCAGGGCCCCTCGCAGACGTCGGCGACCACGCCGGTCTTGAGGAACACCGACTTCTGCAGCTGGGCGGCCGGGGTCCTGCGCGGCTTCTCGTGCGGGTCCTCGCCCTGCGTAGGCGGGGTGTTGGTGAGCGGCGGCGCGGGGGCGCCGCTGTCCCACATCACCAGGGCCGAGCCGGGATGGGCCCGGCCGCGGATGCCGCGGATGCCCCAGAACGGCACGACGTCCGGGCTGCGTCCCGGGGCGAGGGCCGGGGTCAGCAGCCGGGCGCCGACGGTGCGGGCCTCGACCTCGGCGGTGACCGTGGCCACCTGGTGGTCGCCGAAGGCCACGTGCATGAGCACCCGGTGCCGCGGCGTCCCCGGGTAGGGGCGGTCGGTCAGGTGGGCGGCGTAGCCGTCGGCCTCGCCGCGGTCCCACAACATCTGCATGAGCGCCAGGATGAGCTGCTGGTCCAGCTTGTCGGGGTAGGCCCGGTCGAAGGCGGCCTGGAAGGGGGCGGCGTCGGCGCTGCGGTTGAACAGGGTGCTGTAGTTCATGCCGGTCACGCCGAGCACGCCGCGCTCGATGTCCGTCGACAGCGCGACCAGCGCGCCGCCCAGGATGCCGCCCTGGCTGTTGCCGTCGTACACCAGGCCGTGGCGCGGGTCGATCAGCGGGCGGCCGCCGGCGGTGCGGAAGGCGGGGTGCGCGGCGAAGCCGTCGGGGGCGGTCATGGCGCGGCCCAGGAACATGAAGTTCAGGAACCCCTGCACCGTGCGGTCGGGGACCGTGCCGAACCGGGAGATGTCGGTGAAGACGGAGACGACGTTCGGGATGTCCTCGTCGGCCATGCCGATCCACTTGGTGGCGCAGAAGAGGAAGCCGTGCTCCTGCGCCATGGTCTTCACGTTCGACGCGCCCACCTCGGAGTGCCTGCCGAGCAGGCCGTGGCCGTACAGGGAGGGCCGGGCGGGGCGGTCGAAGGCGACGCGGGGGATCTCGCAGCGGAAGGGCGCCACCTGCTCGTTGCCGGGCAGGCGGGCCGGCAGGCCGTCGGGGCCGCGGTTGAGCGCCGACCCGGGCGGGCCGCCGGGCCGGTCGAGGTAGCTCGGCACGCGGAAGGTGCCCTCGACCCGGCGGGCGATCTGGGCGTCCTGCTCGGGGGTGAGGTCGGTGACCGAGGTGACCTCGAAGGCGGGCGCGCGGCCGCCCAGCGTGCGCAGGGCGTCGTCGCGCATGGCCAGCGCCGGGCCGGCCAGGCCGCGCGCACTGGCGACGGTGAAGTCCCAGGCCAGGTAGAGGCCGCGGGTGCCGATGCCGGCGCGGCGCAGCGCGGACAGCGCGGGCTGGAGGCGGCGCTGACGGTCGTGCAGCTCGTGGTCCGGCGGCAGGGGCGGCCCGGCGACCGCGGCGAAGGCGGGGCTCGGCGGGATCGGGGCGCCGGCGGCGTCGCGGAGGTCGCGCAGGGCGACGGCGTACCGGTGGCCCTCGCTCAGGTTGCGGGCCGGGCGGACGATCAGGGCCTGGCGGTCGGCCGGCGCGTTCGCGTCGAACTCGGCCCAGTACGGCCACCGCTCCCCCGTCACGGTGTCCAGCAGCACGACGGGCGCGTCCCGGTCCAGCGACCTGCCGATGTCGGTGATGGGCGCGGCGCCCGTCCTGGCCAGGTCGAGCCCCGGCACCCTGGCCAGCAGCATCGAGCCCGGCGAGAAGCCGTCGTTCCTGTTCCACTCGGCGGGCGCGATCGGCACGCCGGCGACCGAGACCGGCATGGACCCGGCCGCGAAGGCCACCCGGCGGCCCGTGTCGGTGTCCCGGTCGGCGACGGTGAACCAGTCGTTCGGGAACGGCAGCAGGCAGGCCGCCGGATCGATCGGGTCGCAGCCGGACGGTTCCGGCACCGCCGACGCCGGTGACGCCGTCGGGGCCGCGAGCGACGCGCAGGCCAGGGCGAGGACGGTGAGGAGACGGGGAAGCACGCGCACGGGCACCTCGGGGGCTGATCGAGGCCGGGGGTTCGGGCCATGGTGGATCGCGCCGGGGCCGCCGTCAATCGGCTTCGCGGAATGCCGCCCAGATTTGTGAGGCGTCACAGATTTGACCGTCCGGATTTACCGCCCTGTCCAGTTCACAGAAGGACGAGCAGGGCTCATCGTCATGTCTGCGAATTCAAACGACCTCGAACGACGCGAGCCACGTGGAGTGATGATGCGCCGTCGTACGTTCATCAGGACCGTCTCCGCGGCGGTCGCGTTCTCCGGGGCGATGTGGCACGACGCCGTCGCCTCCGCGGCGGGCGCGGGCGTGAGCCCGTACGGGCCGCTCGGCGCCCCGGACGCCAACGGCATGGCGCTGCCCGCCGGTTTCACCGGCCGGGTGGTGGCCAGGTCGGGCCGGGTCGTCGGCGGCACGCTGTGGCACCCCGCTCCTGACGGCGGCGCGTGCTTCGCCGACGGCTCCGGCTGGATCTACGTGTCCAACTCCGAGGTGCCGCTCGTGGGCGGGACCTCGGCGATCAGGTTCAGGGCCGACGGCTCGATCGACCGGGCGTACCGGATCCTGAGCGGCACGAACCTCAACTGCGCGGGCGGCGCGACCCCGTGGGGCACCTGGCTGTCCTGCGAGGAGATCTTCCGCGGCAAGGTCTACGAGACCGACCCGTACGGTAACCGCTCCGCCCAGCAGCGCCCCGCGATGGGCAAGTTCAAGCACGAGGCCGCGGCCTGCGACCCCGACCACAAGGTCGTCTACCTGACCGAGGACGAGGGTGACGGCTGCTTCTACCGCTTCACCCCCACCACCTGGGGCGACCTGTCCAGCGGCCGGCTCGACGTGCTCTGCGGGCTCGGCGGCGACAGCGTCGAGTGGCGGCCCGTGCCCGACGCGACGCCCGGCGTCTTCGACACCCAGACCAGGCACCAGGTCTCCGCGGCCCGGCACTTCAGCGGCGGCGAGGGCTGCCACTACGCCGCCGGGATCTGCTACTTCACCGCCAAGGGCGACCGCAAGGTCTGGGCCTACGACACCGCCCGGCAGACGGTCACCGCGATCTACGAGGGCGGCGGCACCCTCGACGGCGTCGACAACATCACCGGCCGCCCGTCCGGCGACCTGTACGTGGCCGAGGACGGCGGCAACATGGAGATCAACATCATCACCCCCGACGGCGTGGTCGCCCCCGTCATGCGCCTGGACGGCCAGGCCAGGTCGGAGATCACCGGCCCCGCCTTCTCCCCCGACGGCACCCGGCTCTACTTCTCCTCCCAGCGCGGCACCAGCGGCGAGACCGCCGGGACCGGGGGGATCACGTACGAGGTGACCGGGCCCTTCCGCCGCTGACCAGCACGGCTTCACCCCACCGGGGCCGCTGACCGGCCCGGCCTCCGTCACCGGAGCCGCTGACCGGCACGGCCATCGCACCCCCCACCCTCCGCCGAAGGAGTCCTCCATGGTCCGACGGTTGCTCGTCCTGCTCTCCGCGACCGCCCTGGCGCTCGGCGTCGTGCCGCCCGCACACGCCGCCCAGGGCGAGGTGTACGTGGCGCTCGGCGACTCCGCCGCGTCGGGTCCCCTGGTGCCCAACCAGGTCGTGCCCGACCTCGGGTGCTGGCGTTCCGACCACAACTACGCCCATCTGACCGCCCAGGCCATCGGCGCCGCCACCTTCAGGGACGTCACCTGCTCCGGCGCCAAGACCCGCGACATGTACAACTCCCAGGGCACCGACCTCGGCAGCGTCGCGCCCCAGCTCGACGCGCTCAGCTCGGACACCACCCTGGTCACGGTGCAGATCGGCGCCAACGACGTCGGCCTGACCGGCTTCATCGAGGACTGCCTCAACCTGCTGCCCCCGCCCATCGGCGACGCCTGCAACGACGACTACGTCGTCAACGGCCAGGACTCCTGGCGGGTCAAGACCGACGCGCTGCGGCCCAAGCTGACCACGCTGGTGACCGACATCCGCGCCCGCGCCCCGCGTGCCCGGATCTTCATGGTCGGCTACGCCACCTACGCCCCGCCGAACGGCTGCTACCCGACCGTCCCGATCATCAAGGCCGACGCCAACTACATCCGCGCCACGCTCCAGTACTTCAACCAGATGCTGGCCGAGCAGGCCGCCGCCGCGGGCGTGTCGTTCGTCGACCTGCAGACGCCGAGCGTGGGCCACGACCCGTGCAAGGCTCCCGGCGTGCGCTGGATCGAGCCGTACGTGCCGGCCTCGCCCGCCGCCCCGTTCCACCCCAACGGTCTCGGGATGCGCAACTTCGCCACCGTGGTGACCGCCGCGGTGTCCGGGGTCTGAACGCTCCGAATCGCGCGACGGGAGCCGTCCCCGCCCGGGGGCGGCTCCCGGTCACTTGCGGTGCTGGCGTCTGGCGGCCAGGGCGGCGCCGATGCGTTGCAGGTGGGCCGGGTCCACGGGGTCGAGGCCGGTCAGGCTGACGGCCCTGCGCAGGCGGTAGTCGACCGTGTTGGGGTGCACGTGCAGCAGCTCGGCCGTACGGCGGCGGTCGAGGCCGGTGTCCAGGTAGACCGTGAGCGTCCTGAGCAGGTCGGGGTTGTCGAGCAGCGGGTCGAGCAGCCCGGCGAGCACGGCGGTGGCCTGGCTCGGCCGGGTGAGCTGGTACTCCAGCAGCACGTCGGCCAGCCGGTAGGCGCCCGGCGGCTGCTCGAAGACCCGCACCACCTCCAGGACCTCCTCGGCCAGCTTGACCGCCTCCGGCACCCCGGGCGGCGCGGCGATCTCGGCCGCCGCCCACACCGGCACCCCGGCCGCCTTGGCCATCGCGGCGGCCGTCTCGCCGACCTCGTACCAGTCGGGGTCCTCGCCGGTGATCGGCACGAACACCAGGCCGCCTGTCGTGTCCAGCACCGACAGCACCGGCTCGGCCGCGCCCCGCTGGAGCGCCGTCCTGATCCGGTGGAGCTTGCGGCGGCCCGCGATCGACCCGCCCGGCTCGTCGCTCTCCTCGTCGGGATGCCGGCCCACGGCGAGCGCCAGCACCAGGTAGCGCGGGGCCAGCCGGACCCCGGCCAGAGCCGCCCGGTCGCCGCCCAGCAGCGCGGAAACGGCGGCGTGCAGCGCGTGCTGCTCGTGGCTGAGCATCCCCTCGCGCTCCTCCAGGTACGCGGTGCACACGGCGGCCGTCACCGACTCCGTGTAGAGCAGGATCAGGCGGTTGGCCGCCAGCACGTCCTCGAAGTCGGCGGGCGTGGCCGCGGCGAACAGGTGCTCCCACACCTTGCGCGCGCCCAGGTGGTAGGCGGCCAGCAGGGCCTCCAGCGGCACGCCCTCCTGGGCCCGGCGGGCCGCCGACGAGCGCAGCGGGGCCAGCTCGGCCCTGGTGGGCGGGCGGCGGTCGCGGAACATGCGGGCGATCAGCCGCAGGTTGTGCTCGGTGATGACGGTGATCTCGCCGTCGAGCTCCTCCCTCGGCAGCCGCCGGTAGAGCGGGATCTCCTCGGCGAAGCCGCGGACGAGCTGCCTGGCCAGCTTGGCGGTCTGGCGTTCGAGCAACTCGTGCGCGACGCACCCGGCCAGGGTGAGGGCAGGGACCACGTTCGAAACCCTCCCAGAACATCCGGCGTCAGTGAAGGCCCCGCCGGCGTGCGGCGGGGCCCTGCGCAGGTCAGGCCGCCTGGGGTCACTGCCTGGTCAGCTTGAGCCGGACGGTGTAGGTGTAGTCCGTCTCGTCGGTGCCCTCGACGATGGTCGTCTCGGTCGTGTCCGCGCCGACGGCCAGGCCCGCGCAGACCGAGCCGCGCGCGGTGGCCTTGCCCAGGCTGTCGCCCTCGCCCACGATCGGCGGGGTGACCTCGCGCAGGTCGAACTTGACGTCCTCGCTGCCCACCAGGAGCGTGGACGGGTACTCGAAGTCGGCCGGGTCGCCGTCGCCGCCGGTCTTCATCGAGAAGTAGTTCGCGCTGAACCTGGGGAACAGGTTCCCGTCGACCTTGAAGCGGAGCTCGTCCTTGCCGTCGCGTTCGGCCACGTTGTTGGCGTCGATGTCGTACAGGGTGATGACGCAGGAAGCGGTGGTGGCGGCGGTCGTGGCGGTGGCCGTGGCGGTGGCCGGGCCCGCGGTCAGGGCCGTGGGGGCGGCGACGCCGGCGGCCAGGGCGAGCGTGGCGATCAGTCGGTGAGCGTGCATGCTGTCGTGTCCTTCGGTCCGTGCCTCGCGGCTCTCGCGAAGCCGGTCCCAGAGTGCGGACGGCGTCGTGAGCACATCGTGAGAGCACAGGTCAGTGGCGCGGAACACGCGCTGTCTGTGGCTTTTGGCGCGGTCTGTCCGGGCGGGCGCGCCTACTGTCGTCCGCCATGGGAGAGTCGCTGACCCTGCTGCTGCTCGGGCCGCCCGACCTGGCCGTCGGGGGCGCGCCGGTGGGCCTGCGTGCGGCCAAGTCCAGGGCGCTGCTGTGCTACCTCGCCACCACGACCGGGCCGCGGTCGCGGCCGGAGCTGGCCGCGCTGCTGTGGGGCGAGCGCCCGGACGCCAACGCGCGCGGCAGCCTGCGGCTGGCCCTGTCGGAGCTGCGCAGGGAGGTGGGCGGCTGGCTCGACATCACCCGCGACCACGTCCGCTTCCTCGGCGACCGGGACGGCTGCTTCGTGGACCACCGGCAGCTCATGGCGGCCTCGACGGTCCAGCAGGCGCTGCGCCTGTGGCGCGGGGAGTTCCTGGACGGCGTCTGCGTCGAGGCCCCCGCCTTCGCGGGCTGGCTGGCGGAGGAGCGCGGCCGGGTGCGCGCGCTGCTGCGCGACCTGCTCACGCAGGCCGGGGCCGACGGTTCCGCGCAGGTGGTGCGGCTGGCGCGGATCGTGGCGGCGCTGGACCCGTTCGACGAGGAGGCGCACCGGCTGCTGATGGCGTCCCTGGCCGGGGCGGGGAACCGGGCGGCGGCGCTGGCCTGCTACGACGACCTGCGCCACCGGCTGGCCGCCGAACTGGGCGTCGCCCCCGCCCCGGAGACCCAGGCCCTGCGCCGCGACCTGCTCCCCCGCCGCACCACCGCCGCGACGGCCGGCCCCGGCCCCGCCCGCCCGGCCGGGGCTGGGCGGGCGGCCCTGCCCGTTCCCGGTTCCGCGCTGGTCGGGCGCGCGGACGAGGTCCGGCGGGTGCGCGCGCTGGTGGCGGGGCGGCGGCTGGTGACGCTGGTCGGGCCCGGAGGGGTCGGCAAGACCCGGCTGGCCGTCGCGGCCGCCGCCGTTCGTGACGGCCGGGAGGTGGCGTTCGTCTCGTTCGTGGGCGTACGTCCCGAGGCCGCGGTCACCACGCTGGCCCGCCGCCTCGGCGTGGACCTCTCGCCGCCGCGTCCCGCCCTCGACCTCCTGCTGTCCGCCCTCGCCGGACGCCGGCTCCTCCTCGTCCTGGACAACCTGGAGCACCTTCCCGGCTTCGACGCGGTCGTGGGCGAGATCCTGCGCGCCGCGCCCGGCGTACGGGTCCTGGCGACCAGCCGGCGGCGTCCCGACCTGCCCGGCCAGGTGGCCGTCGAGGTGGCGGGGCTGCCGGGGCCGGCCGCCGAGGCGCTGTTCGCGGCCAGGGCGGTGCAGGCGCAGCCGTCCTTCGACCCCGACGCCGAAGCCGCCATGGTGGCCGCGATCTGCGCCGCCACCTGTGGCTTCCCTCTGGCCATCGAGCTGGCGGCCGGGCTGCTGCGCGCCGTCCCGTGCGCGGAGCTGGCCCGGCGGCTCGGCGTGGACCTGGAGCTCCTCACGGCCGGCGGTCCCGCCGTCCGTCCGCGGCACGCGTGCATGAGGACGGTCTTCGAGACGTCCTGGAGCCTGCTCGGGCCGCCGGAGCGGGCGGCGCTGGCGGCGCTGTCGGTGTTCGGCGGCGGCTGTACGCTGCCGCACGCGTTGGAGGTCGCCGGCACGACCCCGCGGGTGCTGGTCCGCCTGGTCGACCAGAGCATGCTGCACCTCACCCCGGCCGGACGGTACGCGGTCCACCCGCTCGTCCAGCAGTTCGCCGCCGCCCGCCTGGCCGAGGACCCGGCCACCCGCGACGCGGTGCGGAGGCGGCACGCCGCCTGCTTCGCCCGCCTGCTCGACCGGCACGCCACGGCGCTGCAGGACGCGTCGGACACCGAGGCCGTCCGGGTGCTCGGCGCCGACCTGGACAACATCAGGACGGCCTGGGCCGCCTCGGGCGACCCCGCCTTCCTCGACCACTACTGGACGTTGTGCCTGCGGTTACGCCTGTACGAGGAGTCGGCGGCCGTCGTGGGGCGGCGGCTGGAGAGCGGCGTGGACGTGCCGTGCCTGCGGGCGCGGTGGTCGCGGATGGCGGGGGTCAGCGCGTACCAGCTGGCCCGGGAGGGGGAGGCGGCCCACCTGGCCAGAGCCGCACTGACCACCCTCGGCGAACCACTCCCCACCGGCCCGGCCGGGGCCGTCGTGGGTGTGCCGGCTGCCGCCGTGCGGCAGGTCGTCCATCGCCTGGCGCCGCCGCGGCGGACGGACGCGGCCGGCGCGGAGGCCGCCCAGGCGCTCACGTTGCTGGCCCGGCTCGCCTACCACCAGCAGGACCTGCCGACGATGCTGGTGGCCTCGCTCCGCCAGCTCAACGCCGCCGAACGCGCGCCGGACCCCGCCCTGCGGGCCGAGGCGTACGCGAACTTCGCGACGATCGCCCGGATCGCGGGCCGCCACGGACTCGCCGCCCGCTACGGCGGACTCGCCGACCGGGCACTGGACGGCGTCCCCCACCCGACGGAGGCGGCCAGCCGGGCACGACTCGCGCGCGGGCTGGACCAGCTCCACTCGGGCGCGTTCGGGGCGGCCCGCCGCTCGTTCGCCGAGGGACGGGCCCGGACGCTGGACCCCCGGATGGCGGAGAACTGCGCGGGCATGCTGGCCGAGACCGCCCTGTGGGAGGGGAAGTTCGCCGAGGCGGCGGAGCTGTTCGCCGAGACCGAGGAGCTGTCGGTCGGACGCGTCGGCGGGGACGACATCGGCCGCCACTGGTGCCTGGCGGGCCGCGCGGAGGCGCTGCTGCGGCTCGACGACGTGCCCGCCGAGCGGATCGCGGAGGTGCTGGCGGCGGCCCGCGCGTCCGTGGCACGGCGGCGCGCCCTCGCCGCCCGGCTCGGCCTCCATGACAGCCCGTCCCTGCACACCATCCAGTCCCTACGCCTCCTGACCGCCACCACCCGCCTCACCACCCTTCCCCACCAGCCGGCGATGACCGCAGCGGCACCGGTGAGCGCGGCGGCACCGGAAGGGGCGACGGCCGCGCAGGTCCCGGAGGGTGGGGCGGCCTCGGGGGTTCTGGTGGCGGTTGCCGTCGCTGAGGTGCGGGGGGCGCTGGTTCGGGCGCTCGTGATGGCGGACGGGTTGCCGTCGGCGCAGCCCGGCATGCTGGAGTGCTGGTCGGGGCTGGCGGAGCTGCTGTGGCACGTACGCGACCACGTGGACCGCGCGACCGCCCGCCGCCTCCACGCCCACCTGACCCGCTACCTGGCCCGCAACCCCGGCGCCGCGGCCAGGATCGGGTGGGCGCGCGCCCTGGCGCTGGCCGCCGCGGGCAGGAGACGGGCCGCCGTCCGGGCCGCCGAACAGGCGGTGGCCGCCGCCGACCGCCTGGCCACCGCCTACGACCACCGCAGGGCCACCGACCTCCTCCACCACCTGACATCCGGCCTGTCACGCTCCCCGGCCCGTGACAGGCGGAGCTGTCACGATCCGGCCCGTGAGGCAGGGCTGTCACGATCCCCCGGCAGGTGAAGCGGCCCCGGCCGTGAAAGTTTCAGGGTGTTCGGGACTGATCGGGTGCAGCCGTTGACGGGGCGGCGGTGGGCAAGGAGGATCGGGTTCGCTCCATTGGGAGCGCTCCCAACCCCCCGAAGGACCTCCATGACCCGATGCCGGGCCGCGCTGCTGGCCCTCCTCACCATGGTCGCCCTGTCCCCCGCCGCGTCCGCCCGCGCCGCCGACGAGGGACCCGAGCAGATCGTGAACGGCACCTTCGACGCCGGCACCGCCCCCTGGTGGAGCACCGGCAACACCACCCTGACCATCGACGGCGGCAGGCTGTGCGCCGACGTCCCCGGCGGCACCGCCAACCCCTGGGACGTCATCATCGGCCAGGACGGCGTCCCGCTGGTCGCCGGCGACACCTACGCCTACAGGTTCTCGGCCTCCGCCACCCCCGCCAAGGTCGGCAAGGCCCTGATCCAGCTCCCCGTGGACCCGTGGACGCAGTACCTGTCGGCCGCCCCGGAGCTGAGCGTCTCGGGCGACGACTACTCCTACACCTTCACCGCCCCGGTCTCGCTGCCGAACGCCCAGGTGGCGTTCCAGCTGGGCGGCAGCGCCGAGCCCTGGAGGTTCTGCATGGACGACGTGTCGCTCAAGGGCGGCGCCGAGCCCGAGGTCTACGAGCCGGACACGGGCCCGCGCGTCCGCGTGAACATGGTCGGCTACCTGCCCTCGGGCCCCAAGAAGGCCACCCTGGTCACCGAGGCCACCACACCTCTGGACTGGGAGCTGCGGAACGCCGCGCAGGAAAGGGTCGCGAACGGACGTACCGTCCCCAAGGGCATGGACGCCAGCTCCGGCCAGAACGTGCACATCATCGACTTCGGCGCCTACGCCAAGCCCGGCCAGGGCTACACGCTGACCGCCGACGGCGAGACCAGCAGGCCGTTCGACATCGGCGCGGACGTGTACGACTCCCTCCCCACGGACGCGCTGAAGTTCTACTACACCCAGCGCAGCGGCATCGAGATCCTCGACAGCCTGCGCCCCGGCTACGGACGCCCGGCCGGCCACGCGGGCACGTCCCCCAACCAGGGCGACACGGACGTGCCCTGCCAGGCGGGCGGCTGCGACTACACCCTGAACGTCAAGGGCGGCTGGTACGACGCCGGCGACCACGGCAAGTACGTCGTCAACGGCGGCATCGCGGTGCACCAGCTGATGGCGGCCTACGAGCGCGACCGGGCCGCCTTCACCGACGGCCAGCTCAAGATCCCCGAGAGCGGCAACGGCGTCCCGGACGTGCTGGACGAGGCCCGCTGGGAGCAGGAGTTCATCCTGAGCATGCAGGTGCCGGACGGCGAACCGTACGCGGGGATGGCCCACCACAAGGTGCACGACCAGAACTGGACCGGCCTGCCGCTGCTGCCGCACCTCGACCCGCAGAAGCGCGAGCTGCACCCGCCGTCCACGGCCGCGACGCTCAACCTGGCCGCGACGGCGGCGCAGGCGGCCCGGCTGTTCGCGCCCTACGACGCGGCGTTCGCGGCGCGGAACCTCAAGGCGGCGCGCAAGGCGTGGACGGCGGCGAAGGCGAACCCGGCCCGGTACGCCAGCCCCGCCGACGGCGTGGGCGGCGGCGCCTACGACGACGCCGACGTGACCGACGAGTTCTACTGGGCGGCGGCCGAGCTCTACCTCACGACGGGCGAGAAGGAGTTCGCGGACTTCGTGCTGGCCTCGCCGCACCACACCGGCGACATCTGGCGCGAGCGCGGCTTCGACTGGGGCAACACCGCCCAGCTCGGCCGGCTGGGCCTGGCGACCGTGCCCAACGCGCTGCCGGGCCGGGACAAGGTGCGGCAGTCGGTCGTCGAGGGGGCCGACAAGTACCTGGCGGTGCAGCGGGCGCACCCGTACGGGCTGCCGTACGCGCCGGCGGACTTCGACTGGGGCTCCAACAACCTGGTCCTCAACAACCTGGTCGTCATGGCCACCGCCTACGACCTGACCGGCGAGGAGAAGTACCGGGCCGCCGTCCGGGAGGGCATGGACTACCTGCTCGGCCGCAACGCGCTCAACATCTCCTACGTCACCGGCTACGGCGAGGTCTCCGCCCAGAACCAGCACAGCCGCTGGTACGCCCACCAGCTCGACCACGCACTGCCCCACCCGCCGCGCGGCTCGCTGGCCGGCGGCCCCAACTCCGCCATCCAGGACCCGGTCGCCCAGCGGCTGCTGCGCGGCTGCAAGCCGCAGTTCTGCTACGTCGACGACATCGAGTCCTGGTCCACCAACGAGCTGACCATCAACTGGAACTCGCCGCTGGCGTGGGTCTCGGCGTTCCTGGCGGACAAGGGCGAGCGGTCCGCCTGCCGGGTGCGCTACTCGGCGCACGGCTCGTGGCCCGGCGGCTTCACCAGCCAGATCGTGATCGAGAACACCGGCCGGGAGAGCGTGAACGGCTGGACCCTGAGGTGGTCGTTCCCCGGCGGCCAGCGGATCAAGGAGGGCTGGGGGGCCGAGCTCGCCCAGTCCGGGGCGGTGGTGACGGCGCGGAGCCTCGGCTACAACGGCCGGATCAGGCCCGGCGGGTCCGTGACGTTCGGCTTCGTCGGCACGCACGCCTCGGGCCCCAACCCGGCCCCGGAGGTCTTCCGCCTCAACGGCGACCGCTGCCGGTGACGCGCGACGCGGGCGGCCCTTGCGGGGGTCCGCCCGCGTTGCCCACACTCCGTTGAACGGAATACTGTCTCCCCCATGCCCAGGGGAACCTCAGAAGTCAGCGAGCCGATGTACTTCGTGCTCGCCGCGCTGCGCGCCGGCCCGCTGCACGGCCACGCGATCAGCAAGTCGGTCAAGGAGCTGTCCGGCGGCCGGGTGCAGCCCTCCGTCGGCACGCTCTACGGCATCCTGGAACGCCTCAACGAGCGCGGCGTCATCACCGTCGACCGCGAGGAGACGGTGAACGGGCGCAACCGGCGCTACTTCCGGATCACCGACGAGGGCCAGGCGCTGGTGGAGGCGGAGGCGAGACGCATGCAGGCGGCCGCCTCGCTCGTCCTGCGGCCGTCGGCCGGATGACGGCCGTCGGGTCCGCGCGAGCCGCGTCCGCGCTCGAACGGCGTTACCGCAGGCTCCTGCTCGCCTATCCCAGGACCTACCGCGCGGCCCATGGTGACGAGCTGCTCGACGTGCTGCTCGAATCGGCCGCGCCGGGGCGGCGCGTCCCGGTGCCGCGCGAGGCGTGGGGGCTGCTCAGGGGCGGGGTGCGCAGCCGGATCGTCCACCTGGCGAGCGGCAGCCCCTGGCAGGACGGCGTGCACCTCGCCGTCACCGCCATCGCGGCGGCGAACCTGGCCGCCCTGCTGCCCTACGCCGGCACGCTGCCGCTCTGGACGCTGCTGTCGGCGCTCACGCTGCTGGCGACCGCTCGCGGACGGCTGCGCACGGCGGCGGCGCTGACGCTGCTCACCGGGGCCAAGGCGGTGGCGCTGGCCGGCGGGTGGTGGCAGCCGTTCGACACGACGCTGTTACCGGTCTATCCGACGTTCCTCCAGGTCCGGCCGTTGTTCATGGACAGCGACCCCTACCTGGTGGCGGGCACCTACGCGGTGGCGCTGGCCGGCCTGCTCGTGCTGCGGCGGGCGCCGCGCACGAGGTCGTGGTGGTGGTGGGCGGCGGTCGTCGCGGCGAGCTGGGCGGGCCCCGAGTGGATGGAGGACTCCACGAGGTTCCCGCTCAGCCTGAGCAGGCTGGTCGTGGAGGCGGCGGCGTTCGGGCTGGCGGCGGGGAGCGCCTACCTGGCCCGCGACCACCGGTGGACGCTGGCGGCGGCGATCTACCTGGCGACGGCGTCGGGCGAGCTGGTGCTGCACTCCGACGCCCTGACCCGGCAGCACCTGGCCTACTGGGGGGTGCTCGCGCTGCTGGTCGTGGGGGCCGCCTTCGCGCCCTTCCGCCAGCGGCGGCATTGCCTGGATTGACCATACTTCGTTAAACGGAGTATGGTCTCCGCCATGCTCAAGAGATCCCGCCTGGCCATCGCCATGTCGCTCTCGGCGGCCGTGCTCTGCGGCTGCGGGGGCGCCGCCGAGCCGACCGGCGGCGCCGAGACCGCCCAGCCGTCGCAGGCCGCCGCCGCCAAGGACAAGAAGCACCAGTTCGAGGCGGCCAAGGCCGACTGCATGAAGCAGAAGGGCTTCACGTACATGCCGTACGTGAAGCCCGAGGACAAGAGCGAGGACGAGCGCAAGCGCAACTCCGGCGACTACCAGGCGATGAAGAAATATCGCGCCAAATACGGATTCGGCGTTTTCGCCCTGCAGGTCTACCCCGGGGAGCTGGAAGGCCCCGGCGGCAAGAACGACCCGGACCCCAACATGAAGATCCAGGCAGACCTCTCCACCGCCCAGCTCACCGCCTACCACAAGGCCAAGGACGCCTGCGTCGTCACGGCCGCCAAGCAGGTCCTCGGCCTCACACTGAAGTCGAACATCGACTACTTCTCCCAGATGGCCATCGCCCACAGGCGGGCGAAGGCCACCGAACTGGACGGTGACCCCGAGCTGGTGGAGCTGGCCGGCCCCATGGCCGCCTGCCTCAAGGGCAAGGGCTACTCGGTGGCCGACGCCAAGCCGTCGGCGCTCAACCAGCGCGGGGAGCGGGAGTTCATGCGCCGGCAGGACAAGCTGGGCCGCCAGCAGCAGAAGAACCTCCCCGAAGCCCCGAAGATGACCAAGGACACCGAGCAGTTCCACATGCCGGCGCTCACCCCCGACGCCGCCCGGCCGTACCTGGTCCAGGAGGTCAAGGCGGCGCTGGACGACCTGGAGTGCGGCAAGGACTTCTACGCGGCCTACACGCCGAAGGAGACCGCCGTCCAGCGGAAGATCAACGACCGGTTCGCGTTCTGACGTCCTCATGAGATCCCCACGCAGGCTTGCGGCCGTCGTGCTCGCCGGGGTCGTGCTCGTCGCCCTGGCCGGGTGGGCGGTGAGCACCCGGCTGCGCTCGCCGGCCGACGAGGCGAGCAGGCGCGCCGCGCCCACACCGTCCCTGGTCACCGCCGCCGTCGAGCGGCGCAGGCTGGTCAGCACCGTCGTGGTCAACGGCACCCTCGAATACGGCTCGCCGCTGCCGGTCGGCCTGGCCGGGGCCGTCGGCGGCGCGTCCGAGCTGCAGCGGGCCACCAGGGCGCCGCGTCCCGGCCGCATCGCCGAGGGCGGGGTGCTGATGGAGGTCAACGGCCGGCCGGTGTTCGTCCTGCGCGGCTCGGTGCCGATGCACCGCACGATCACGCCGGGCAGCGAGGGCGACGACGTCACCCAGCTGCAGCGGGCGCTGCGCAGGCTGGGGCACCGCGCGCCGTCCACCGGCGTCTTCGACCGGGCCACGGTCGCCGCGCTCACCCGGCTCTACGCGGCCAAGGGGTACCAGGCCCAGCGGCCCACCCTCGCCGACCGGCAGACCTACGAGACGCTGCGCAAGGCCGTACGGACCGCCAAGGAGACCCTGGCGGCCGAGCAGCAGGCGCTCGACCGGGGACGTGACGTGCTGCCGCTCAAGCTCAGGCTGAAGAACGCCAGGACCGGGCTCACGGCGGCCCGCCGCGCCCTGGCCGAGGCCCGGTCCCAGGAGCTGCCGCCGGCCGACGAGGCCCGGCTGTCGGCCGCCGACTCGGCGGTGCGGGCGGCCGAGGAGCGGCTGCTGGAGGCCGAGCAGGCCCTCGCCGCCGCCCGCACCCGCCCCACGAGCGCGCCCACGGCGGCCGCCACCGATGCCCCCACCAATGCCCCCACCAATGCCGCCACCGCTGCCCCCACTGCGGCCCCCACCGGCACGCCCGCGCCCGCGCCCGCCGCCACGGCCGCTCCCCAGCCCACGGCCTCGCCCGCCGACACGCGGCTGCTGGAGCTGCGGGTGGCCAACGCCCGCGCCGACCTGTCGGCCGCCCAGGAGGCCCGCGACCTGATCGTCAAGGAGGCCGAGCAGGCCCGCGCGGCCCGGGTCGAGCAGCTGCGCGCGGCCGTGCGCACCGCCCAGGAGACGCTGGCGACCGCCGAGCAGGCGCTGCGCCAGGCCAGGCAGCTCTCCCCCGCCCGGCTCAAGGTGACCGGCGCCCGCGCGGACGTGGCGGCGGCCGAGGAGATGCTGGCCGAGTACTCCCGCACGTACGGGGTCTCGATCCCGCCCGGCGAGGTGGTGTTCCTGCCGAAGCTGCCGGCCCGCGTGCGCAAGGTGTCGGTGAAGGCGGGGCAGCGCGTCGAGGGGGAGGTCGCCACCGTGACGAGCTCGTCGTTCGCGGTCACGGCGTCGGTCGAGGCGGCGGAGTCGGAGCTGCTGCGGGCGGGCATGCCCGCGACCGTCGAGCTGGACACCGGCCGGTCGTACCCGGCCCGGCTGACCGCCGTGGGCGACAAGGCGAGGGTGCCGGGCTCCGCGGCGGCCGAAGGCGGGGCGCAGCCCGTCCTGATCACGCCGGGCCCGGCCAGGGGGCTCAAGGCCGGGACCGCGGTGACGGCGCGGATCACCGTGGGGGCGACGAAGGACCCCGTCCTGGTGGTGCCCGTGGCGGCCGTGATCACCTCGGCCGACGGCAGGGCCCGGGTCCGGGTCGAGTACGCCACCGACAGGACGAGGGACGTCGAGGTCCGCACCGGCCTGTCGGCCGACGGGAACGTCGAGGTCACCGGCGCGCTCAAGGAGGGCGACCGGGTGGTGGTCGGCGATGCCTGAGCGGCGGGCCGAGCCGGTCATCGAGCTGACGGGCGTGTGCCGGCTGTACGCCGCGCAGCCGCCGGTCCGCGCGCTCGACGGCGTCTCGCTGCGGGTGGGCCGCGGCGACCACGTGGCCGTCATGGGCCCGTCCGGGTCCGGGAAGTCCACCTTGCTGAACGTGCTCGGCCTGCTCGACCGGCCGGACTCCGGCAGCTACCGCCTCGACGGCGCCGAGACCACCACGCTCCCCGACGGCGTCAGGACCAGGTTGCGCGGCGACCGGATCGGCTTCGTCTTCCAGTCCTTCCACCTGCTCGCCCACCGCACTGTGGTGGAGAACGTGATGCTCGCCGAGCTCTACACCCGGCGGCCGCGCAAGGGCAGGCGGGAGCGGGCCCTGGCGGCGCTCGACCGCGTCGGCCTCGGACACCGTACGGGGTTCGCGCCCGGCCGGCTGTCCGGGGGCGAACGTCAGCGCACGGCCATCGCCAGGGCCCTCATGGGCTCCCCGTCGCTGCTGCTGTGCGACGAGCCGACGGGCAACCTCGACAGCCGCAACACCGAGGCGGTGCTCGACCTGTTCGACGAGCTGCGGCGGCAGGGCCTGACCATCGTCGTCATCACGCACGAGCAGGAGGTCGGCGCGCGCGCCGAGCGGCGGGTGCGGATCACCGACGGCGTGCTGGTGGAGGAGTGATGGACCTGCGCGACCTGGCCGGCGAGGCCGTCGCCGGCCTGCTGGCCCGGCCGCTGCGCACGGCGCTCACCACGCTCGGCACCGTGCTCGGCATCACCACCCTCGTCGTGACGCTCGGCGTGGCCGCCACCGCGGGCAACCAGGTCGTGGGCCACTTCGACGCGCTGGTGGCCACGGCCATCACCGTCGAGGTGCCCGGCATGCCGGGCGCCCCCCTGGTGACCTGGGACGCGGTCGACCGGCTGACCAGGCTGCGCGGCGTGGAGTCGGCCGCCGCGCTGTCGGAGAGCGAGGACACCGCGAACCTGTCCGTGCGCTCCAACGACATCGTCGATCCGGCGCGCATCACCACGCAGTCGCTGCCCGTGGTCGCCGCGACCACCGGCCTTCCCGGAGCCCTGCGCGGCACGATGCTGCGCGGCAGGTTCTACGACGCCGGGCACGTCCGGCGCGGCGACCGGGTGGCGGTGCTCGGCGACCAGGCGGCCAGGCTGCTCGGGATCACCCGGCTCGACGGGGCGCCCGCGGTCTTCATCGGCAGCCACGCGTACACGGTGATCGGCGTGCTCGGCGGGCTGCGCCGGGAGCGCGACCTGGGCGCGGCCGTGTTCGTGCCGCCGACCGCCGGGGCCCGGTTCGGGCTGCGGACGGTCACCAGGGTGCTGGTCAACACCGGCCTGGGCGCCACCGCGCTGGTCGCGGGCCAGACGCCGGTCGCGCTCAGCCCCGGCAACGAGGACCTGCTCCAGGTGGTCGCGCCGCCCGGCCCCACCCGGGCCCGCGACGCCGCCCAGGACGACGTCAACGCGCTGTTCCTGATCCTCGGCCTGGTCTCGCTCGTCGTGGGCGCGGTCGGCATCGCCAACGTCACGCTCGTCACGGTGCTGGAACGGGTGCCCGAGATCGGGCTGCGCCGGGCGCTCGGCGCGGCGCGGCGGCACGTGGCCGCCCAGTTCCTGCTGGAGTCGACGCTGGTCGGGCTGGCCGGCGGCGTGATCGGCACGAGCCTCGGCGTGGTCGCCGTGGTCGCCGTCTCGGCCGCCAGGGAGTGGACGCCGCTCCTCGACGCGCGGCTCGCGCTGGCCGCGCCGGCGGCCGGGGCGGTGGTGGGGTTGCTGGCGGGGCTCTATCCGGCGCTGCGGGCGGCGAAGATGCAGCCGGTGGACTCTCTGCGATAGCGGTTCCGCCACTTATGATGTGCCCGACATATGGCGAAAAAAGCCCGGCGGGTGCTGCTCAGAGCGGTCAGACCGCTGCTCGTCAAGGCAGCGGTCCTGTCCGGGCTGCGCGGACGCGAGCGGACCCTCCTCCTGCTCAACCGCGCCCTGGTCTACCTCGCGCTGACCGCCGTGGTCGGCGCCGTCTACTTCGGGGTCGGCGCGCTCGACGCCCTGCTCGGCTCGTGGTCCGACCTGATCGCCGCGCTGGCCGCGGGCGCGCTGTTCCAGCCCGTACGGCTGCGCCTGCAGAGCGCCGCGGACCGGCTGTTCCGGTGGGAGCGCGACCCGTACCGGCTGGCCGACCGGGTGAGCCGGAGCGTGCAGGAGGCCAGGGGGCCGGCCGAGGCCCTGGCGTCGGCGGCCCACGCCGTCCGGCTGGCCCTGGGGGCGCCCGGCGTCGCGGTGGAGGTCGTCCTGCCCGGCGGACGGGTGCGCAGCGTCGTCGCGGGCGAGATGGGCCCGGCCCCCTCGGTCGAACGCCTGGTCTGGCACGGCAAGTCGATGGGCTGGCTGTCGGTCAGCGGCGAGCCGCGCGACCGGGCGCTGCTGGACATGCTGGCCAGGCAGCTCGCCGAGGTGGCCCACGCCGTACGGCTCAGCGCCGACCTGCAACGCTCGCGCGAGCGCATGATGGTCACCCGCGAGGAGGAACGCCGCGAACTCCGCCGCAACCTGCACGACGGACTCGGACCGGCGCTGACGAACCTGGCGATGAGCGTCGACCAGGCCCGGCTCAGCCTGGCCAGCGACCCTGGCTCGGTCGAGCCCCTGCTCAGCATGGCACGCAGGCAGATGACCGAGGCCATCGTGGACGTCCGCGACCTGGTGTACGGCCTGCGTCCGCCCGCGCTCGACGGCGCCGGGCTGGACGAGCTCGGCCTGGAGGGCGCCTTACGGCTGCTCGCCGACGCGCCCGGCCCGAGGGTGGACGTGGTGGTCTCGGGCTCGCTGGCCGACCTGCCGGCCGCGGTGGAGGTGGCGGCGTACAAGATCGCCCATGAGGCGGTGGCGAACGTGCGCCGGCACGCCCGCGCCACCACCGCCCTGATCAGGGTGGAGCGGCGCGACGGGCTCCGGCTGACGGTGTCCGACGACGGGATCGGGCTGCCCGAGCAGCGCCGCCAGGGGGCCGCCCTGATGCGCGGGCGGGCCGAGGAGGTGGGCGGCGTCTGCCGGCTGGACGTCCGCCCCGGCGGCGGCACCGAGGTCGTCGCGGAACTGCCGGTCAAGGAGCCACGATGACCCCTGACGACCACGACGATCCCGGTCCCGGTCCCGGTCCCGGCACGGACGGTCCCGGCGCGGACGGGCCCGGCGGCACGCGGGTGCGGCGGTGGCGGCTCGTGCTGGCGGTGGTGTGGACGGCTGCCGGGGCCTCGCTCGCGGCCGTGGTGACGGCGGCGGTGCTGGCGGCGCAGCTCGGCGGGCTGGCCGAGACGCAGGGGCTCGACCCGATCGGGCTGATGTTCCCGCCCGCCGGCGCGTTCCTGATCAGCCGGCGGCCCCGGCTGCTGGTCCCCTGGCTCATGTGGGCGACGGGCGTCGTCTGGTCGGCGTACTCGCTGCTGTTCGCGCTGACCGGCTGGATGTACTTCCACGCGCCCGGCCCGCTCCTGCCCTACGTCGCCTGGCCGGCCATCTGGTTGTGGCTGCTGCCGGTGCCCACGTTCACAGGGATCATGCCGCTGCTCTTCCCGGACGGACGGCTGCCGTCGAGGCGCTGGCGGCCGGTGCTCTACGGCAACCTGGTGCTCATGGCCGGGCACTCGCTGCTGCTCGGCCTGTCCCCCGACCCGTCGTTCGAGCTCGGGGTGCCGGTGGGCAACCCGTTCGGGGTGGCGGCGCTGGGCAGGGTCCCCGAGGTCGTGGAGTCGTGGATCGGGCCCCCGATGATCCTGCTGTGCCTGCTCGGCGTGGTCTCGCTGGGCTTCAGGTACCGGGCGGCGACGCCCGAGGTGCGCCGCCAGATCACCTGGTACTTCCACGCCATGGTGATCTTCGTCGTCTACTGGATCGCCAGCGCGGGCAACCAGGACACCTTCATCATCGCCGTACGGGTCTTCCTGGCCGCGGGCATCCCCATCGCGATCATCGCCGCCGTGCTGCGCCACCAGCTCTACGGCATCCGGCTCATCCTCAACCGCACGCTGGTGTACGGCACGCTCGCGGTCGGGGCCGGCCTCACGTACTCGGCGCTCATCTGGGCGTCCAACAGCCTGGCGGACGGCTACGGCGCGGCGGCGGGGCTCGCCTCCGCGATGGTCACCGGCGCGGCCTTCCATCCCGTGCGCCTGCGCCTCCAGCGCTCGGTGGACCGGCTGTTCAACGTGGAACGCGACCCGTACCGGGCGGCCGACCTGCTCAGCCGTACCGTGCAGCGGGCCGGGGACCCGGCGGGGGCGCTGGCCGAGGCGATCTCCGTCGTGCGCACGTCGCTGGTCGCCCGGGGGGTGGGCGTGGAGGTGCCGGGCGAGCCCGCGCTGTCGTTCGTGGACGGCGAGCTGGGCGCCCGATCGCGGTCCGTCGAGCTGACCTGGCACGGCGAGCCGGTCGGGCGGCTGCGGATCGCCGGGGCGCGGCCGGGTCGCGAGCCGCTGGACGTCATGGCCAAGCACCTGGCCGAGCTGGCGCACGCCGTACGGCTGAGCACCGACCTGCGGGACTCCCACGAGCGGATCAGCGCCACCCGCGACGAGGAGCGGCGCCGGCTGGGCAGGGAGCTGCACGACGGGCTCGGCCCCACGCTGACCAGCGTGACGATGACCCTGGACGAGGCTCGGCGGCGGCTGGAGCGCGACCCCGAGTCGGTGGAGGAGCTGCTGGTCCGGGTGCGCGAGGAGATGACCGGCACGCTGATGTCGGTGCGCGAGCTGGTGGACGGCCTGCGCCCGCCGGTGCTGGACGAGCTGGGCCTGGCCGGCGCCCTGCGCGCCTTCGGCCAGGCCCCGGGCCCCCGGGTCGAGGTCACCGTGCCCGCGTCCGCCGACGGTTCCGAAGGGCTGCTCGACGGGTTGCCGGCGGCGGTGGAGACGGCCGCGTACCGGATCGCGCAGGAGGCGCTGACGAACGTGCGCCGCCACGCCCAGGCCACGTCGGTGCTGGTCACGTTACGGCGGGAGGCCGGGGAGCTGCGGGTGTCGGTCGCCGACGACGGCACCGGCCTGCCCGACGAGCCGTCGCCGGGCGTGGGCCTGACGTCGATGCGCGAGCGGGCGGCCGAGATCGGCGGCACCTGCGCGATCGGCCCCCGGGCGGGCGGCGGCACCGAGGTGACCGCCGTCCTGCCGCTCACGCCGCCGGCCTAGGAGGTCAGGCTCGGACGCAGCGCGAGCAGCGCGCCGAGGGTGGCGTACCCGACGATCAGGTGGAAGCCGCCGATCCAGTTCGAGATCGACTCGCCGAACACGATGTACGCCGGCACCGTCACCACGGCCCAGCTCTCGGCGACGAGCGGCCACCACCGCAGCGCCCCGCGCCAGCGCCCGGCGAAGGCGATCTTGATGCCGATGGCCATCATGCCCAGCATGGACACCGGCCAGAACACGTCGAGCACCTGCATCACCGTCCCGTCCTGGAGGTCGTCGGGCAGGACGCCGTGCAGCAGGGACCAGACACCGGCCAGCCCGAGCAGCACCAGCTCGACCTTGAGCATCATCCTGGCGAAGCCGGACGTGCCCGTCGCGCGGGTCCGGATCTGCACGGCGAGCAGGGCGAAGAGGCCGAGCTGGAAGAGCAGCCCGGTCAGGTCGCCGACCCGCTCGCCGAACCCCTGGGCCTGCGTGCCGTAGACGAAGATGCTGGCGGTCCAGGCGAGCGTGCCGGCGCTGAGGGCGAGGCCGAGCCTGCGGACGGCGGCCGGGGCGATGGCGGGGCCTGCGGATGAGGGCGGGGTGGCGGGCACGTCGGTGCGGGCCCTGGCCGGGGTGGTGGTGATCTTGCCGTCCACGGGAGGTCCTTTCTCCTTGCGGGGATCTTGCGGGGATCTTGCGGGGATGTCGTGCCTCCAGGCTTCCGGCGGGCCGCCCCGGGCCGGCAGAGCCGCCGGTCCCGCCTCCGACGGGACTCCTGTCCCGGGACATGAGGACACGGCGTCGGGTGTAATACGTCCCGTGACACAAACCGGACCTTCCGCCCTTCCAGCGGCAGCGACGTCCCCCGCCGCGGCGCGCGGGTGGTGGGCCGCCGGGGTGGCCGTGGCCGGGGCCGGGATCGCGGTCGCCACCGTGGCGCTGGACGTCGCCGCCGGGGACGTGCGGTTGCCGCCGACGTCGGAGCTGGAGCCCGGGTGGCCGGCCGCGCTGACCGGGCTCGCGCAGCTCGTCCCGGGCGCGCTGCTGCTGCGCCGGCTGCCGCGGCATCCGGTGGCCTGGGTCCTGGCGGTGTTCGGGCTGCTGTGGTTGCTGGACGGGCTCACCGGAAGCTGGGCGACGTACGCCACCTACGTCTCGCCCGGCCTGCCGGGGGCCGCGGCGGCGTACTGGTCCTACTCGCGGTTCGGGGCGTCGCTGCTGCTCGGGCTGCCGCTGCTGATCCTGCTGTTCCCGGACGGCCGGCTGCCGCCGGGGCGGGTGTGGCGGGCGTTGTCGGTGACGAGCCTCGTGCTGACCGGACTGCTCACGGCCCTGCTGGTGACCGCGCCGACGGCGGTGATGGAGCGCTACCACGACCGGGCGATGCCGCCGGAGATCGCGCGGCTGGGCCTCGACTTCCTGTCCGTGGACCTGCCGTACGGGTTCTGGGAGCCGGCGCTGGCGCTGGCGTACGCGTCCGTCCTGGTGAGCCTGGTGGTGCCGTTCGCGTCGATGGTGCGCAGGTACGTGGTCGCCGACGCCGAGCGGCGGGCCCAGATCCGCTGGCTGATGTGGGCCGCGCTGGTGGACATGATCGTGCTCCTGCTGCCGCTGTCGTTGTCCCCGCAGATCCCGGCGGTGCTGCTGACGCTGGCCATCGCGTTCACCGCCGCGGCCGTGGTGGTGGCGGTGACCAAGTACCGCCTGTACGACATCGACCGGCTGCTGTCGGCCACCGTGGCCTACGGCCTGCTCGCCGCGCTCGTGGTGCTCATGGACGTGGTGGTGTTCACGCTGGTGGGCAGCGTCCTCGGGGAACGGGACTCGGCCCTGGCCGCCATCGCGATCGTCGCCGTCCTGTACGCCCCGCTGCGCACCTGGCTGTGGCGGGCGGTGCGCCGGCTGGTGCGCGGCTCCAGGGACGACCCGTACGCCGCGGTCTCGACGCTGGCCGAGCGGCTGGAGCTGGCCACGGACCCGGACGAGCAGCTGCTCGCGGTGGCCACGACGCTGGCGGAGGCGTTCCGGCTGGCCTACGTGCGGGTGGAGATCGAGCGGCCGGGCGGCGAACGTTCCGTGGTGGAGCACGGGTCGCCGCGCGGGCCGTCGGTGTCGCTGCCGGTGGCCTACCGGGGCGAGACCGTGGGGCGGCTGGTGCTGTGTCGTACCGATCTGACCGAGCGGGACCAGCGGCTGCTCGGCGACCTCGTCCGCCAGGCCGCCGCCGCGGCGCGGGCCGTCGAGCTGAGCACCGACCTGCAGCGCATCCGCGCCCGGCTGGTGCTGGCCCGCGAGGAGGAGCGCCGCAGGCTCCGGCGCGACCTGCACGACGGGCTCGGCCCGAGCCTGGGCGCGGTGGCGCTGCGCATCGAGGCGGCCCGCAACCTGGCCGCCGGCGCGCCCGAGCAGGCCGACCGCATCCTGGAGCAGACGGCCGCCGAGGTCGGCGGGGTGCTGGCGGACGTGCGCAGGCTGGTCCACGACCTGCGCCCGCCCGCGCTCGACGAGCTGGGCCTGCTGCGCGCGATCGAGCAGCAGGCCGGCCGGTTCCGCACCGCCGCCCTGGACGTCCGCGTCACCGGCGACGGCCCGCTGGGGGCGCAGGGCGCGCTGCCCGCGGCGGTGGAGGTGGCGGCCTACCGTATCGTGTCCGAAGCGCTGGCCAACGTGGCCAGGCACGCGGGCGCGGCCCGCTGCGACATCACGCTCACCGCGCGGGAGGGGGCGCTTGAGGTGGCGGTACGCGACGACGGCTCGGGCATCGGCCCCGACGTGGCGGCGGGCGTGGGCATGCTCTCGCTGCGCGAGCGCGCCGCCGAGCTGGGCGGCGACTGCCAGGTGAGCTGCCCGCCCGGCGGCGGCACCCTGGTCCTGGCCCGGCTGCCGATGCGGGTGGAGGCGGCGGATGTCTAGCCGGGAGCCGATGCGGGTGGAGGCCGCCGATGTCTGACCAGGAGCCGATCAGGGTCCTGCTGGCCGACGACCATCCGGTCTACCGCGACGGGCTCGCGCTGCTGCTCGGCTCGATCCCGGGCATCGAGGTGGCCGGCACCGCCGCCGACGGCCCCGAGGCGGTCGAGCGCGCCGCCGACCTCCAGCCGGACGTCGTGGTGATGGACGTCCGCATGCCGAGGCTCGACGGCATCGAGGCCACCAGGCGGATCGTGGCCGACAGCCCGCACGTCGCCGTCGTCGTGCTGACCATGTCGGAGGAGGACGCCACGCTGTTCGCCGCGATGCGCGCGGGGGCCCGCGGCTACCTGCTCAAGGGCGCGGGCCAGGGCGAGATCGTCCGAGCGATCACCGCGGTCGCGCACGGCGAGGCGATCTTCGGCCCGGCGGTGGCGCTGCGCGTCGCCGAGTTCTTCCAGGGGGCCGCCGCGGCCTCCGGCGACCCGGTCTTCCCGCAGCTCACGCCGCGCGAGCGGGAGATCCTGTCGCTGGTGGCGGCCGGCCGCTCGAACGCGCAGATCGCCTCGGCCCTGTTCCTGTCGCCGAAGACCGTGCGCAACAACGTCTCCAACATCTTCGCCAAGCTCCACGTCGCCGACCGCGCCGAGGCCATCGTCCGCGCCCGCGACGCGGGGCTCGGGAAGTGAGCCGTTCGGGGCTCCCGTACGTCATAGAGGTATGAAGATTCGGCGAATCGTGCTTCTGCCGGCGCTCGCGCTGGCCGTCACGGCCTCCGCGCTGCCCGCCGAGGCGGTGACCACGCAGCGGAAGGTGCTGGTCGACCTGCGCGAGGAGGGCGGCTTCGCGGGGCTGCTGAACCGCGTGACGGTCTACACCGACGGCTGCTTCCGGCTCAGCCGCCGCACCGGCCCGGTGGTGACCAAATGCCTCACGGCCAGGGAACACCGCCAGCTGCGCGGCTATCTGAAGGAGCTGAGGATCGGCCGGTCCGAACGCCCGCCGCAGGGCGCGGACTTCCTCAAGTACACGCTGACCCACAAGGGCCACCACGCCACGCGGTACACGCTGCCCCGCACGTGGAAGCCGGTGGTGGCGCACCTGGACAAGGTCCTCGTCAAGTACTGGGCTCCGGACTGACCGTAAACCCTCTCCATCAAGCGATTGACCAAGGGGGCGGGACGGAACTACGGTCGGTCGTATGAGACCTGCCGACAGCGGACAGCCGGCCGTGATCCTCAAGGCGGCCACCCAGCTCTTCGCCGCGCTCGGCTACGACGGCACCTCGACGCGTCAGATCGCCGACGCGGCGGGGATGAACATCGCCACCGTCAACTACCACGTGGGCGGCAAGCGGGAGCTGTACCTGGCCGTCATGGAACGTGCGCACCGGGCGGAGAAGGCGGCGCTGGACAAGGCGCTCGCCCAGCTGCCCGGTGACGACCCGGTCGCCTCCATCCACCGCCTGGTGGACGACTACCTCGACTTCTGCGCGGACAACCCGGAGATCCCCGCGCTGTGGATGCACCGCTGGCTCTCCGACGCGAGCGACATCACCGAGCTGGAACGCCAGTACGTCCAGCCCCTGGTCTCCGCCGTCACCGGCGCGCTGCGCCCGGCGGTCGAGGCCGGCGTGATCGACGGCACGGTCGACCTGGAGTACGCCATGTGGACGGTCATCTGGTCGATCCACGGCTTCGCCAAGGGCGGCGTGCTCGACGCCGACGGCCGCCGCAGGGGCGCGGGCGACCGGGCCGCGCTGCGCCGCTTCCGCGCCCACCTCCACCTCACCCTCCACCGCACCCTCGCCCTCCCCGGCGACCCGCGACCCCTTCCAGGCGACCCGCGAACCCTTCCAGGCGACCCGCGAACCGCCCTGCCCGACACCCCCGAAAGCCCTCTGCCCGACACCCCCGACAGCCCTCTGCCTGGCGCCTCCGGAAACCCCCTGCCCGGCGACCCGCGATGACCGCGGCGGACATCGGCCGGCTCGGGCGCGGACGGCTGCTCGGCTACGGCGTCGGCTCGGTCGGCACCGGCGTGTTCTCCGCCGTCCCCGGCCTGCTGCTGCTCTACTACCTGACCGACATGCTCGGCGTGCCCGCCGCCGTCGCGGGCGCCGTCCTGGTCGCGCCGAAGATCTGGGACGTGCTGCTCAACCCGCTCGTCGGCGCCGCCAGCGACCGCGAGGCCGTGCGCACCGGCCGCCGGACGCGGCTGCTGGCGGTCGGCGCGGCCACGCTGCCGGTGGCGTTCGCGCTGATGTTCGCCGTGCCCGGCGGCGTCGCGGGCGGCGTCGGCGGGGCCGCGTGGTCCGGGGTGGCGTTCCTGCTGGCCGCGACCGCCTTCGCGAGTTTCCAGGTGCCGTACGTGGCGCTGCCGGCCGAGATGTCGGCGAGCCCGGCCGAGCGGACCAGGATCATGTCGTGGCGGGTGGTCTGCCTGACCGTCGGCATCCTGGTCGCGGGCGGCCTGGCCCCCGCCGTGGTGGACCTGGCGGGCGGCGGCCGGCCGGGGTACGCGGTCATGGGCGTCGCGATCGGCCTGGTCATGGCCGCCGCCCTGGTGGCCGCCACGCTGGGCACGCGGTGGGTGTCGTCGCGTCCGGGGCCCCGGCAGCTCGGCCCGGCGGCGGCCTTCCGGCTGGCCCGGGGCAACCGGCCGTTCTTCGCGCTGCTGGCGGCGTTCGTCACGCAGGCGCTCGGGGTGGCGGTGATGCTGGCGGGCGCCCCGTACGTGGCCTCGTACCGGCTGGGCGACTACGGGCTGACCTCGGTGATGTTCGTCTGCCTGGTGGGCCCGAGCATGCTCGCCGTGCCGGCCTGGGCCCGGCTGGCCCGCGCGTACGGGACCGTGCGCTGCTACCTGGCCTCCTCCGCCGGGTTCGCCGTCGTGGCGCTCGCCCTGGTCCCCGCCATCGCGGCAGGCAGCCTGGCCGCCACGCTGGCGCTGACCGCGCTGGCGGGGGTCTGCTACGCCGCGCTGCAACTGCTGCCGTTGTCGCTGCTGCCCGACACCGTGCACGCCGACGCCGCCCGTACCGGCCACGCCCAGGCCGGCGCGTTCACCGGCCTGTGGACGGCCGGCGAGACCGCCGGGCTCGCGCTCGGCCCCGGCCTGTTCGCGCTGGTCCTGGCGCTGTCGGGGTTCGTCTCCGCGCCCGTGGAGTCGCCCGTCGCCCAGCCGGCCGGCGCGCTGACCGGGCTGCTGCTCGGCTTCACCGCGCTGCCCGCCCTGCTCATGCTGATCAGCCTGCCGTTCGTCGTCCGCTACGGCCGGCTCGCCCTCGACCCCGCCGTCGCCCCCGCCAAGGAGAACGTGTGACCCTCCCCCTGTCCGGAAGAACCGCCGAGGACCTGCTGTCCGAGGTGGCCAGGATGAAGCAGCACGACCTGCCGGTGCGGGGCGGGCAGGTGACCGCGTACGTCTACGACACCGGCCGGCCCGAGGTGCACGAGGCGGCGGCCCGCGCGTACGCCGAGATGCTGGAGGTCAACTGCCTGGACCCGACGGCGTTCCCGAGCATCGTCGAGATGGAGAAGCAGGTCGTGGGCGCGGTCGCCGACCTGCTCGGCGGCGGCCACGGCGTCTTCACCAGCGGCGGCACCGAGTCGATCATGCTGGCGGTCAAGGCGGCCAGGGACGCGGCCGGGCGGCCCGGCGCCAACCTCGTGCTGCCGGTGACCGCCCATCCGGCCTTCCACAAGGCGGCCCACTACCTGGGCCTGCGGGTCAAGGCCGTGCCGGTGGACCTGGAGACGTACAAGGTGCGGGTGGCGGACGTCGCGGCGGCGATCGACGAGGACACGGTCCTGGTGGTGGTCTCGGCGCCGTCGTACCCGCAGGGCGTGATCGACCCGGTCGCGGAGGTCGCCGCCGTTGCGGCCGAGGCGGGCGTGGCCTGCCACGTGGACGCGTGCGTGGGCGGCTGGCTGCTGCCGTGGCTGCGGGAGGCGGGGGCCGACGTGCCGCCGTTCGACCTGTCGGTGCCGGGGGTCACCTCGCTCTCCTGCGACCTGCACAAGTTCGGCTACGCGCCGAAGGGCGCCTCGGTGGTGCTGTTCGCCGACCCGGCGACGCGGCGCAAGGCGTACTTCGCCTCGGCCGCCTGGCCGGGTTACACGATCATCAACGCCACCGTGCAGAGCTCCAGGTCGGCCGGGCCGCTCGGCGGCGCGTGGGCCACGCTCCAGGCGCTCGGCCGGGAGGGCTACGTGGAGCTCGGCCGCGCCACCCTCAAGGCGGCGACCCGGCTCAGGGAGGGCATCGCCGCGATCCCCGGCCTGCGGGTCCTGGGCGCGCCCGAGTCGTCGCTGGTGGCCTTCGCCGGGGACGACCTCGACGTGTTCGTGCTGGCCGACGCGGCCCGCGAGCGCGGCTGGTTCCTGCAACCGCAGCTCTCCTACGCAGGGATCCCCGCGAACCTGCACGTCACGGTCACCGGCGTGACGCTGAACGGCGTGGAGGCGATGCTCAGGGTGATCGCCGACGCGGCGGAGGCGGCCCGGCTGCGCGGCCCCGCCGTGGTCCCTGACGGCCTGGTCGAGCTGATCGCCGACCTGGACCTGGACGCCCTGGACGACGCGACCTTCGCCGAACTGGCCGCCTCGGTGGGCGTGGACCTGCGTCCGGGCGCGGGCCAGCCGGGCATGGCGGTGGTCAACGCCGTCCTGGACGCCCTCCCGGCCGAGACCAGGGAAGCCCTCCTGCTCCGCTTCCTGTCGGTGATGTACGCCTCCTGACGGGCTCAGGACAGGTCGAACTCCCCCTTGGCGGCCCCGTCGAGGAAGGCAAGCCATTCGTCCCGGGTGAAGGCCAGAACCGGGCCTTCACCCCGGTCCTTGGTGTCCCTGACGAGAACGCTGTCATCCGCCCGCCGCATCACCTCGACACAGCTCCCGCCGTTGTCGCCCGACGCCGTGGCCTTGGTCCATTCGCCCGTACGGAGACCGCTCGCCTCACTCATAGCTCTCCATCACCTCACGGATGATCTCGCGGCTCCTGTCCACGGGATACGCCATGCCGGACAGGGCCTCCCATCGCACAATAAGCGCTCACACTGAACTGGCACGGCGTGATCGGGCCGGCTGTCCAGGAGGGTGGCACCTCGCAGGCGCCGAGGCATCCGATGGTCAACGCCGTCCTGGACACCCTCCCGGCGCTCAGGACAGGTCGAACTCCCCCTTGGCGGCACCGTCGAGGAAGGCGAGCCATTCGTCCCGGGTGAAGGCCAGAACCGGGCCTTCACCCCGGTCCTTGGTGTCCCTGACGAGAACGCCGTCATCCGGTTGCCGCATCACCTCGACACAGCTCCCGCCGTTTCCCCCCGACGCCGTCGCCTTGACCCATACGCCCGTACGGAGACCGCTCGCGTCACTCATCACAGGGCCTCCCATGGCACGATTCAGTGGTCGAACTCACCGTCTCTCACTCCGTCGAGAAATGCGCGCCATTCGGCAGGAGCAAAACGGAGTACGGGGCCGCTTCTGTCCTTGCTGTCACGGACGGCGATGATTCCGGGGATATTCGTCGCGACCTCGACACAGTTCCCGCCATTACCACCGCTACGGGAACTCTTTCTCCATACCGCCTGCGAGAGGTCCGCGTGGATCAGGTCTGGAGTTTCCATCGGTCTCGGGCTTCCTCAATCATTTCCAGCGACTGTCCGGGACGGTATGCCTCTGCCCGTATCCTGTCATATCTCTTCCAGATAGGCGCAACGACCTCGTAACTCGCTGAGACCTCGCCTCGGCCCGCGGAATCCACAGAGACGGCCGTGGGGGCGTCGGGCAGCTCCGCGATGATGAAGCTTGACAGCAGGCCGGCGGTACAGGGCGTTTCGAAGGGCACCAGCTGCACAGTCGCGTACGGCCGGTTGGCGATTTCGACCAGGTGGTCGAGCTGCGCGGCCATCACCTGCCGGGTGCCAAGAGGGCGGCGCAGGACCATCTCGTCGAGAAGGATCCACAGAGTGGGCGGTGTGTCGGCGTCAAGGATCAGCTGGCGGCGCATACGGGCGTTGACGCCATCGTCCACGTCCTGCTCGGAGGTGCCCGCCAGGTCGCCGCGGAAGACCGCCCGCGCGTAGTCCTCGGTCTGGAGCAGGCCAGGGATCAGAAGCGGATCCCAGCTTCTGAGCACGGTCGCCGCCGGCTCGATCTCGTCCGTCCATCTCAGGTACCAGCCAGGGCCGGAGGGAGACGTGATGCTGCGGCACAGGCGGGCGAAGCGGTCGCCGGTCGCGAACACCTGATCACAGCCTGCGGCGAAATCGGGCTTCGGCGTACGGTCCCCCTTCTCGATGTGCGCGATCAGGGAGGAGGAGCAGCCGAGGCGTCTGCCTAACACGACTTGCGTGAGGTCGTGCTCTCTGCGGGTTCGCGCCAGCTCCTTGCCGAAGCGCTGCACGGGAGTCAGCCGTGGATCAAGGTCGTTCGACATGGTGGCCCCTCACCCGCTCGACTCCTTCGGCTCGGCGGACACTTGACAACAGTTGACAGAATGCCCCACGTTCTGGAGCCTTTTGGGTCTCGATTGTGAGCGGGATTCTGCTCCGACTAAAGCATCTCCGTGGGCAAACTGAATGTCAAAGTTCCGCATCGAACAAGCCCATGACACGAGGGCGACAGTGTTGTGGCACGCCTGGGGTTTTCATGACAATTCTCAAGACGGATCAACGCGACAATCCACTCATTTACGCGAGGGCGAAATGACCGTCCCTTCATCGAGAGCTCACGGGTCTCCGAACCCCCCGTACGCGGGCGTCAGGGTGTGGATGGTCGACGAGCTCGACGATCCGGCGATGCTGCCCCGCCTGGCACGTGCCGAGTTGAGGACATGGCTACGGCCGGACCACGAGGCCCTGGACGATCTGCGACTGGTCGCCACGGAGCTGATTGCCAACGCCTTGCAGCACGCGGCGGCGCACTGGGTGGGGATGCGTCTCACTCCGGAGCGCGGGTTCTGGCGGCTGGCCGTGACCGATCCAGGGCTGAACGGGCTGGTTCCGCGCCCCCGCACACCCGCGGACACGGAGGAGTCGGGGCGCGGGCTCCGCGTGGTGCACGAGCTCAGCCGCGGACTGTGGGGCACCCATCGAGGCGACGCCGGGGAGCGGGTCGTGTGGGCGTTGCTGCGCCGGTAGGGGAGTTTCGATACTCGGGTTGCGAAATGTCGCCCTCCGGGATTACGCTACTCAGGTAGCGAAAAGGAGGCAGGGCATGGTGGGACGGCCGCGCAGGAGTGACGTCGACGAGGGTGTGCTCAGGGCCGCCACCGAGCTGCTGCTCGCGCGCGGCTACGCCGGCCTGTCCCCCGACGAGGTCGCCGAGCGGGCCGGCATCGCCAAGACCACGCTCTACCGCCGCTGGCCGACCAAGGACCACCTGGCCCTGGCCGTCGTCAACCGGCTCCAGGACCACGACGAGATCACCGACACCGGCGACATCCGCCGCGATCTGCCCGCGTACCTGGAGAAGATCGCGGCCGGGCTCAACCGGATGCGCGCGGCGGGCCGCGCGCCCGGCGACGACGACGGGTCGGCGGGCACGGTGGCCGAGCTCGTGGCCGCCGCCGCCCGCCACGCCGACGTCGGCGAGCTGGAGCGGCAGATGTACGCCCGCCGCAACACCCTGGCCCGCGCCCTGCTCGAACGGGCCAGGGACCGCGGCCAGCTACGCGCCGACCTCGACGTGGAGGCCCTGTTCGACCAGCTCGCCGGGGCCCTGTACTACCGCGTCCTGATCACCGGCCTGCCCGTCGGCCGCGCCTACGCCGAACGCCTCGTGGAGACAGCACTCCGCGGCGCCCTCTCCGAGAACGGATAGCACCATGTCGCTCATCGACCCCCGCAGCACCGCCGTCATCCGCTCCGTCGACGCCGAGGTCGTCGGCGGCCCGCCCAGCACCGGCCGCATGCTCCTCGACTCCAGCGCCACCGGCGGCGCCCTGAGCACCGTGCGCATCACGCTCGGCGCGGGCGCCGACGGCGCCGTGCCGCACACCCACACCACCGCCTCCGAAATGTTCTACGTCCTCGACGGCCGGGCGCAGGTGCTGGCCGGCGACGAGGTGATCACCCTGGAGCAGGGCGACGTCGCCGTCGTCCCGCCCCACGTGGCCCACGCCTTCGCCGCGGCCCCGGGCGCCGAGGCCGACCTGCTGATCGTCATCACGCCGGGCGTCGAGCGGTTCGAGTACTTCCGCCTGCTGGCCCGGCTGAAGACCGGCGAGGCCACGCTCGAAGAGCTGCTGGCCTCGCAGGACCGCTTCGACAACCACTTCATCGACAGCCCCGCCTGGGCGAAGGCCCGCTCCTGACGGGTCAGACCTTGGTGATGCGCACGGCGTCGGCGATCACGTAGCCGGTCGCCGAGGTCCACCGGCTCACCCCGACCACGTTGTACGTCCCGGCCGCCAGCGTGTACGTCCCCAGCACCCGCCACGCCCCGCCGCCGGTGCGCTGGTCGACGTTGACCGTCTGGTTGCCGCCCGAGGCCGCCACGATGTGCGGCGCGGAGCCGTTGTAGCCCGCGTTGGCCGGGTACCAGACCTCCACCCGGTAGCTGCCCGCGCTCGGGATCGCCGCCCGGAACCAGGCCGGGTCGCTGGCCGCGACCGGGTCGGCGAAGCGGTAGTCGGCGCCGTTGGCCTGGGTGGAGTAGCTGGAGGTGCCCCAGGAGGAGGAGGCCGTGAAGCCGGCGTCGGCGTTGTCGATCACGACGCTGAAGCCGCCCGTGCCGCCCGCCGACCGGCCCTCGCTCGGCGCGCTCTCCTGGTGGGTCCTGCTCAGCGCGGTCACGTAGTAGGTGGACGCCCCGCCGCCGGGGTCGGTGTAGGACTTCTGCCTGGTCGTGCCGATCAGGTTGCGGGCGTCGGCGAAGAAGCACGGATCGGCCGAGGGCGGGGTGCCGGCCACGCGGTAGACCGCGTACGCCGTGCCGGAGCCGGTCCAGGTGAGCTGGACGCCGTTCGAGCCCGCGGTGGCCGCGGTGATCGCGGGCGCGGCGGGCGCGGCCCCTGAGCCCCTGGCGGGCAGCAGGGCGGGCTTGGCGTAGTGGTCGGCGACCAGCTTGGTGATCGCCCCGATCCGGTCGGCCTTGATGTCCTTGGCGCTGAAGTACACGTCACCGGCGATCTCGGGATGTTTCCTGTTGTCGTACAGGTGGTCGCTCAGCTCGGCCGGGTCCTGCCAGGCGGCCTCCTGGCCCGCGGCGCCGGCCCGGTACGCGGCCTGCCCCACGACGAGCTGCACGCCGGTGCCGCGCACGACGTCCGACCACCACGCGGTGAGCACCTCGTAGGCGGCCGTCGAGAACCCGATGTGCCAGTAGATCTGCGGCGCCAGGTAGTCGATCCAGCCCTGCTTGACCCACTGCCGGCTGTCGGCGTAGATCGCGTCGTAGGACTGGAGGCCGGAGGTGCGCGAGCCGAGCGGGTCGGTCGAGGAGTTGCGCCAGATCCCGAACGGGCTGATCCCGAACGACACCCACGACTTGGCGGTGTGGATGCGCTGGCCGAGCTCGCGGACGAGCAGGTTGACGTTGTCCCGCCGCCAGTCGGCGATGTTCGGGAACGCGCCGCCGTACTGGGCGTAGGCGGCCGAGTCCGGGATGGCCTGGCCGCTGACGGGATAGGGGTAGAAGTAGTCGTCGAGGTGCACGCCGTCCACGTCGTAGCGGGTGACGGCGTCCATGATCGCGTCCTCGATGAAGTCGCGGACCGCCGGGATGCCCGGGTTGTAGTAGAGCTTCCCGCCGTAGGCGAAGCGCCAGTCGGGGTGCTGCCGCGCGGGGTGCGTGGAGATCAGCTTGGTCGGGTCGTCGTTGTTGGCGACCCGGTACGGGTTGAACCAGGCGTGGAACTCCAGGTTCCGCGCGTGGGCCTCGCCGACCATGAACGCCAGCGGGTCGTAGCCGGGGTTCGTCCCCTGGGTGCCGGTCAGCCATTGCGACCACGGCTCGTACGGCGACGGCCAGAACGCGTCCGCCGTCGGCCTGACCTGCACGATCACGGCGTTCATGCGCTTGGCGACGGCCAGGTCGAGCCAGGCCCGGAACTCGGCCTGCTGGGCGGAGACGCTGAGCCCGGTACGGCTCGGCCAGTCGATGTTGGCGACCGAGGAGATCCACATGGCCCGGAGCTGCCGCTTGGGCGTCGCGGGATCGGTCGCGCAGGCGGCCGCTGCGGAAGAGGAGGTGGGGGCTGCGGAGGCGGGGACGGGAGCCACGGCGGTGACGACAGCGGTGACGACGGCGGCGGTGAGCGCCGCCAGGACGGTACGCAGGAGCGCGGTCACGAAAGGAAGTTTCAGTCCCCTGATCGCGGAGCGCAATAGTTTTCAGGGGCCCAACTTTCCGGCCACCCTCCGGTCGGCGGGCGGAAAGTTTCACCTAACACGTCTGTAATGTCAATTATCGACATTGTGTCAGGGGTGACATACCTTGGGCCGCATTCGGCGGCCAAACGCGGGGCCGCGGACCCGCGCCCGCGTTCCACCCGTCACCCCCCAACGAGGAGCACCCCCATGATTCTCGCCCGCACGCGATTAGCTGCCCTCGCCACCTCCGCCCTGACCGTCGCCCTGATCACCGCGGGCCAGCCCGCCGCCCAGGCCGCCCGGGAGCCCGCGCTGCCTGCCGCGTTCGCCAAGGCCGCCTCGGCCAGCGACGTACCCCGCGATCTGCTGGTCGCACTCGCCTACGCCGAGACCCACCTCGACGACCACCAGGGCAAGCCCAGCGCCAGTGGCGGCTACGGCCTGATGCACCTGGTCAGCAACCCCACCACCCACGCGCTGGAGAAGGCCGCCCAGCTCACCAGCCTGCCGGTCGAGAAGCTGCGCTCCGACAACGCCGCCAACATCCTCGGCGGCGCCGCCCTGCTCCGCTCCTACGCCGACGAGCTCGGCCTCGACGACGCCGGCCGCAAGGACGCCGGCCGCTGGTACCAGGCCGTCGCCAAGTACGGCAACGCCTCCTCGCCGGAGATCGCCCGGCTGTACGCCGACTCGGTCTACGAGCAGCTCGGCCTCGGCATCACGGCCCGCGGCGTGACGGTCAAGCCCCAGGAGGTCACCGCCGACCGCGGCGACTACGCCAAGGCCCGCGACCTGAGCGCCCAGGGCGACGTCGGCGTGCTCAGCACCGACTACGGGCCGGCCGCCTGGGTCCCGGCCAGCTCCAGCAACTACACCGCCTCCAGCCGGCCGTCGAGCTACGCGATCGACCGCGTGGTCATCCACGTGACGCAGGGCTCGTACGCCGGGACGATCTCCTGGTTCCAGAACTCGGCCGCACAGGTGTCGGCGCACTACGTCGTGAAGTCGTCCAACGGCGCCATCACCCAGATGGTGCGCGAGAAGGACATCGCCTGGCACGCCGGCAACTGGACGTACAACACCAGGTCGATCGGCATCGAGCACGAGGGCTACGTCAGCGAGTCCTCGTGGTTCACCGACGCCATGTACCGCGCGTCGGCGGCCCTGACCAAGGCCATCTGCGACAAGTACGGCATCCCGAAGGACCGCGCCCACATCATCGGGCACAACGAGGTTCCCGGGGCCGACCACACCGATCCGGGGCCGTACTGGAACTGGACCACGTACATGAACTACGTGACCGGCGGCGGCACGCCCTCGTGGTCCACCACGGTGGACAACGCCACCTCCGGCCAGTTCACCGCCAGCGCCAACTGGGGCACCTCCGCCTACTCCAGCCAGCGTTACGGCGCCGACTACCGCTTCTCCGACCCGGTCGCGGCCAGCGACCCCGCCTGGTACCAGGCCGCGATCCCCAGCGCGGGCACGTACAAGGTCGAGGTCTGGTACCCGTCGGATCCGGGCTACAACAGCTCGGCGCCGTACATCGTGGCGGCCTCGGGCGGCAACCAGACCGTCTTCGTGGACCAGCGCTCCGGCGGCGGAGGCTGGCGCAGCATCGGCACCTTCTCGCTGAACGCCGGCACCTACAACGTCGTCGGCGTCAGCCGGTGGACGGCCGGCACGGGCCTCGTCATCGCCGACGCGGTCCGCATCAGCAAGGTCTGACGGGCCCGGGCCCGGCGGTCCGGGCGCGGTCCGGGCAGGTCCCGGGCAGGTCCGGAAGGCCCTAGCCACCGAAACCGGCTCACACCCTCTCCCCCGGGGGTGTGAGCCATTTCACTTTGCCAATCATGTAATCGATTTCATAAGCTGCCGTGTAATCGATTACACGGAGGAACGATGGCAAGGATCAAGGACGTCGCCGCGCAGGCCGGTGTCTCCGTCGCCACGGTCTCCCGCGTGCTCAACGACAACCCCTCGGTCAACGAGGAGACCCGGCGCCGAGTTTACGACGCGATGAGCGCGCTCAACTACGTGCCGAACGCCGTCGCCCGCTCCCTGCGCACCACCGCGACCAGGACGATCGGCCTGATCATCGGCGACGTCCTGAACCCGTTCTTCACCGAGCTGGCCAGGAGCGTCGAGGACGAGGCCAGGCGCGAGGGCTTCACGGTCGTCATGGGCAACGCCGACGAGCGCGCCGACCAGCAGGACCACTACGTGCGCACGCTGCTGGAGCAGCGCGTCGACGGGCTGCTGATCTGCCCGACCGCCGAGGTCACGCCGCTGGTGCAGCAGCTCGCCGAGGCCGGCCGGCCGGTGGTGTTCCTCGACCGCACGATCTCCGGGCTCGACGTGCCCTCCGTGCGTTCCGACGGCGCCGCCGCCATCGCCGAGCTGGTCCGCCACCTGCGCGAGCAGGGCCACCGGCGGATCGCCCTGGCCTCCGGCCCGGCCACCCTGTCCACCGGCCGCGAGCGCACGGCCGCCTTCGCCGCCGCGATGGCGGCCGAGGGCCTGGAGGTGCGCCCCGAGTACGTGCGGCCCGGCGACTTCCGCGAGGGCAGCGGCCGGCGCATCACCGCCGAGCTGCTCGACCTGCCCGAGCCGCCCGAGGCGATCTTCTTCGGCGACAACCTGATGACGCTCGGCGGTCTGGAGGAGATCCAGGCCAGGGGCCTGCGCATCCCCGCCGACGTGGCCGTCGCCTCCTTCGACGACGTGACCTGGTTCAAGCACACCGCCCCGCCGATCACCGCCATCGCCCAGCCGACGGCCGAGATGGGGCGCCTGGCCGTGCGGCTCGTGATCGGCCGGATCCAGAGCGGGCAGGCGGCCGACTCGCACGTCCTGCCGGCGCGCCTGGTGATTCGCCGATCATGCGAGCGGAAAGGGATCATGGAGTGACCGCGGAGATACTCAAGGCCGAGGGCCTGCGCAAGGTCTTCCCCGGCGTCGTGGCACTCGACGGCGTCGATCTGAGCCTGCGCGCCGGCGAGGTGCACGTCCTGCTCGGCGAGAACGGCGCGGGCAAGAGCACGCTGATCAAGATCCTGTCGGGCGCGTACCGGCCGGACGGCGGGCACGTCACCGTCGACGGGCAGCCGGTGGACATCCGGTCGGCGGGCGACGCCCAGCGGCTCGGCATCGCCACCATCTACCAGGAGTTCAACCTGGTCCCCCAGCTCACCGTCGCGGAGAACCTGGCGCTCGGCCGCCCGCCGCGCCGCTTCGGGCTGGTGGACAAGAAGCGCATGGAACGGCAGGCCAAGGCGCTGCTCGACCGCGTCGGCGTGGACGTCGACCCGGCGACGCCGATCTCCCGGCTCGGCATCGCCCGCATGCAGATGGTGGAGATCGCCAAGGCGCTCGCGCTCGACGCCCGCGTGCTCATCATGGACGAGCCCACCGCCGTGCTCACCTCCGGCGAGGTCGCCAAGCTGTTCACGATCGTCCGCCAGCTGCGCGACGAGGGCGTCTCGATCGTGTTCATCACCCACCACCTGGAGGAGATCGCCGAGATCGGCGACCGGGTGACCGTGCTGCGCGACGGCAGGTCCGTCACCGAGATCCCCGCCGACACCGCCCAGGACGAGCTGGTCAGGCTCATGGTGGGCCGCCCGATCGACCAGCAGTTCCCGCGGCAGGCCGCCGAACGCGGCGAGGCCCTGCTCAAGGTCTCCGGCCTCGGCCGCAGGGGCGTCTTCGACGACGTCTCGTTCGAGGTGCGCGCGGGCGAGGTGGTCGGTGTCGCCGGGCTGGTCGGCGCCGGCCGCACCGAGGTCGCGCGGGCCGTCTTCGGCGCCGACCGCTACGACACCGGCGAGGTGGTCGTCCGCGGCACCCGCCTGGCGCCCGGCGACGTGCACGCCGCCATGGAGGCCGGGCTCGGCCTGGTCCCCGAGGACCGCAAGGGCCAGGGCCTGGTGCTCGGCGCGGACGTCGCCGAGAACCTGGGCCTGGTCACCATGCGCGCCGCCACCCGCGCCGGCTTCGTCGACCGCGCCGGCCAGCGCAGGGCCGCCGGGAAG
Source organism: Nonomuraea sp. NPDC004702 (assembly GCF_053601695.1). Lineage (NCBI taxonomy): Bacteria > Bacillati > Actinomycetota > Actinomycetes > Streptosporangiales > Streptosporangiaceae > Nonomuraea > Nonomuraea sp. NPDC004702. The sequence goes on along the minus strand of NZ_JBSGCE010000019.1, from coordinate 110,379 downwards.
GTGGCCGAGCAGCTCGGCATCCGGATGACCGGCCTGGACCAGGAGGTCCGCACGCTGTCCGGCGGCAACCAGCAGAAGGTCGTCATCGGCAAGTGGCTGGTCGCCGACGCGGGCGTGCTCATCCTCGACGAGCCGACCCGCGGCATCGACGTCGGGGCCAAGGTCGAGATCTACCAGCTCATCAACGCGCTCACCGCCTCCGGGCACGCCGTGCTCATGATCTCCAGCGATCTGCCGGAGGTGCTCGGCATGAGCGACCGCATTCTGGTCATGGCCCGCGGCAGGCTCGTCGGCGAGCTGCCCGCGGCCGGGGCCACGCAAGACGACGTCATGGCCCTCGCGGTCACGGATGTGGAGGGTCCCCGTGCCAAGTAGCACCGTTCCGAACAAGCTCACCGGCCGCCGGTCGCCCGCCGCGGCCTGGTTCGCCGAGAACGGCGCGCTCGCCGCGCTCGTCGTGCTGGTCGTGGCGCTGTCGTTGTTGTCCTCCGACTTCCTCAGCGTGACGAACCTGCTCAACGTCGGCGTCCAGGCGGCCGTCACCGCGATCCTGGCCTTCGGGGCCACGTTCGTGATCGTCACCGGCGGCATCGACCTGTCCGTCGGCTCGGTCGCCGCGCTGTCGGCGATCGTGCTGGCCTGGACGGCCACCAGCGCCGGGCTGCCGTGGCCGGTCGCCGTCGTGGTCTCGCTGGCCGTCGGCGTCGTGTGCGGCCTGGTCAACGCCGCCCTGATCGCGTACGGCAAGCTGCCGCCGTTCATCGCCACGCTGGCCATGCTGGGCATCGCCCGCGGTCTGGCGCTGGTCATCTCGCAGGGCAGCCCGATCGCGATGCCCGACTCGGTCTCGCACCTGGGCGACACGCTCGGCGACTACCTGCCGATCCCGGTGCTGGTGATGCTGGTCATGGGCGTGATCGCGGCCGTGGTGCTCAACCGCACGTACCCGGGCCGGGCCATGTACGCCATCGGCGGCAACGAGGAGGCCGCCCGGCTGTCCGGCATCAAGGTCAACCGGCAGAAGCTCATCACGTACGCGCTGTCCGGCGCCTTCGCGGCTGTGGCCGGCATCGTCCTGGCCAGCCGGCTGGCCTCGGCGCAGCCGCAGGCCGCGGCGGGCTACGAACTGGACGCGATCGCGGCCGTCGTCATCGGCGGCGCGAGCCTGTCCGGCGGCAAGGGCAGGGCGCTCGGCACCTTCGTCGGCGCGCTCATCCTCGCCGTGCTGCGCAACGGGCTGAACCTGCTGTCCGTCTCGGCGTTCTGGCAACAGGTCGTGATCGGCGTGGTGATCGCGCTCGCGGTCCTCGTCGACACCCTGCGGCGCAGGGGAACGAACTAGGAAAAGGAAGTAAAGATCATGCGGATTCCCGCGATTGTCATGGCCGGCGCCGCGCTCACGCTCGGCCTGGCCGCCTGCGGCTCCTCCGGCGACGGCGGTTCCGGAGGCTCGTCCTCGGGGGGCGGGGACATCAAGATCGGCATGTCGGTGTCGACCCTGAACAACCCCTACTTCGTGCAGCTGCGCAGCGGCGCGGAGGCGGAGGCCAAGAAGGAGGGCGTCACGCTGACCGTCACCGACGCCCAGAACGACGCCTCCCAGCAGGTGAACCAGGTCCAGAACTTCACCAGCCAGAACATGAAGGCGATCATCGTCAACCCGGTGGACTCCGACGCGGCGGCCCCGGCGGTCAAGGCGGCGGACCGGGTCAAGATCCCGGTGATCGCGGCCGACCGCGGCGTCAACGGCGCCGAGGTGGCCCAGACCGTGGCCTCCGACAACGTGGCCGGCGGCAAGCTGGCCGCCCAGGAGCTGGCCAAGCAGCTCGGCGAGAAGGGCAGCGTGGTCGTGCTGCAGGGCACGGCGGGCACGTCCGCCTCGCGCGACCGGGGCCAGGGCTTCGCCGAGGGCATCGCCGCGTACCCGAACATCAAGGTCGTGGCCAAGCAGCCGGCCGACTTCGACCGCACCAAGGGCCTGGACGTCATGACCAACATGCTCCAGTCGAACCCCGGCATCACCGGCGTCTTCGCCGAGAACGACGAGATGGCGCTGGGCGCGATCAAGGCGCTGGGCGCCAAGGCGGGCCAGCAGGTGAAGGTCGTCGGCTTCGACGGCACCCCCGACGGCCTGAAGGCGGTGCAGGCGGGCACGCTGGCCGCCAGCGTCGCCCAGCAGCCGTCGCTGCTCGGCCAGCAGGCGGTGCAGGCCGCGGTCAAGGCCGCCAAGGGCGAGACCATCGACAAGACGGTGGCCGTGCCCGTCAAGGTGGCGACCAAGGAGAACGTCGCGGACTTCCAGTGAAACGCGCGGGGATTCTGAACGCCGAGCTGGCGGGGGCCATGGCCCGGCTCGGCCACACCGACCAGGTGCTGGTCTGTGACAGCGGGATGCCCGTGCCGCCCGGCGTGCGGGTCGTCGACCTGGCCTTCCTGCCGGGCATCCCGGCCTTCGCCGACGTGCTCGACGGGCTGCTCACCGAGCTCGTCGTCGAGGGGGCCACGGCGGCCGAGGAGGTGCGCGCGGGCAACCCCGGCTGCGCCGAGCTGCTCGCGGCCCGGCTGCCGGGGCTGGCGTACGTGCCGCACGAGGAGCTGAAGCGGCTGTCGGCGGGGGTGCGGCTGGCCGTCCGCACCGGAGAGGCCACGCCGTACGCGAACGTGATCCTGCGGTGCGGGGTGGCGTTCTAGGGACGCCTGCCCCGCGCCCCTGGGAAGCGGGCGGAGGAAGATCTACTCTGGCGTCGAGGGAGGCGCCATGACCCACGAGGCAGCAGAGCCGGATCCCGCCCAACTCCGTCGCGTCGCCATGGCGAGCGCGGTCGGCACCACGATCGAGTGGTACGACTACTTCATCTACTCCACGGCCGCCGCGCTGGTCTTCGGCTCCCAGTTCTTCTCCCCGCTCTCGCCCGCGTCGGGCACCCTGGCCGCGTTCGCCACGCTCGGCGTCGGGTTCCTGGCCCGGCCCGTGGGCGGCCTGGTGTGGGGGCACTTCGGCGACCGGCTCGGGCGCAAGGCGATGCTGGTCGCGTCCCTGCTGCTGATGGGCGCGGCCACGGTCGGCGTCGGGCTGCTGCCGACCTACGACCGGATCGGGGTGGCTGCCCCGATCCTGCTGCTGGTCCTGCGGCTGCTCCAGGGGCTCAGCGCCGGCGGCGAGTGGGGCGGCGCGGCGCTGCTCGCCGTCGAGCACGCCCCGCCCGGCAGGCGCGGCCGCTACGGGCTGTACTCCCAGGTGGGCGTGCCGGCCGGGCTGATCCTCGCGCAACTGGTGTACGTCGCGGTGACGGCCGGGCTGTCGGAGGCGCAGTTCGCGAGCTGGGGCTGGCGGCTGCCGTTCCTGTTCAGCGTCGTGCTGGTCGCGGTCGGGCTGTTCATCAGGCTGCGGGTGACCGAGACGCCGGTGTTCCGGGCGCTGTCCGCCGAGCAGGCCCGCAGCAGGCGGCCCGTCCTCGACGTCTTCCGCGAGCGGCCGCGGGCGCTGCTGCTCGCCTCGGCCAGCTTCGTCGCCAACACCGCGATCGGCTACGTGTTCCTCGCCTACCTGCTGTCCTACGGCACCCAGGTGCTGAAGGTGAGCAGGAACCTCATGCTCGTCGTGGTGATCGTCGGCAGCCTGACCTGGCTGGCCGGGATCGTGGCCACGGCGATCTGGTCCGACCGGATCGGCCGCAAGCCGGTCTACCTGGCCGGCTCGGTGCTCCTCGTGGTCTGGGCCGTGCCGTTCTTCCTGCTGGTGGACACCAGGGTGGCGGCGCTGATGGTGGTCGCCGTGGTGGTGCTCAACGTGGGGCTCGCCGCGACGTACGGGCCGCAGTCGGCGCTGTTCGCCGAGATGTTCGAGCCCCGCTACCGCTACAGCGGGGTCTCCTTCTCGTACGCGGTCGGCGCGCTGCTCGGCGGCGGGTTCGCCCCGCTGGTCGCGACCGCCCTGCACGAGGCGACCGGCACGTCGTTGTCGGTGTCGGCGTACATGGCCGGGGTCGGGCTGATCAGCCTGGTGGCGGTGCTGGCCATGAAGGAGACCCGCCCGCCCGTGGCCGCCGGCTGAGTCAGGCCGTGGCGCCGCCGTCGATCACGTGGTCCTGGCCGACGACGAAGCTGGACTCCGGCGAGGACAGCCACAACGCGGCCGCGGCGATCTCCTCCGGGGTGGCGACGCGGCCGATGGGCAGGGCGTGCCGCATGCGCTCGTCGCGCTCGGCCGTCGTCTCGCCGGGACGCGTGGACATGGGCGAGTCGATGGGCCCGGGGCTGACGGCGTTGACGCGGACGCCGTCGGCGATGTGGTCGCGGGCGGCGGTGCGGGTCAGGTGGCTCACCGCGGCCTTCGAGGCGGCGTAGGCGGCGGCCCCGGGCAGTCGCCAGTGGGCGCCGAGGTTGCTGGCCACGTTGACGATCACGCCGCCGCCGTGCTCGCGCATGTAGGCGATCTCGTGCTTCATCGACAGGAACACGCCCTTGAGGTTCACCGCGAGCACGGTGTCCCAGGTGTCCTCGTCGTAGTCGGCCACCGGAGCCAGCATGCCGAAGACGCCGGCGGCGTTCAGCGCCACGTCGAGCCCGCCGTAACGGGTGACGGCGGCCTCCACCATGGCGGCGACGGAGGCCGAGTCGGTGACGTCCGCGGTGAATCCGGTGGCCCGGCCGCCCGCCGCCTCGATCTCCTTGACCACCGCGCCGAGCCGCGCGGTGTCCCGCCCGGCGGCCAGCACGGACGCGCCCTTCCTGGCGTACGCCAGCGCGGCGGCCCGGCCCACGACCCCGGTGGCCCCGGTGACAAGCACGACTTTTCCTTCGAACACGACAAGCTCCTGGAACGATCGGTCTCAAATTTGCACGGCAATCATGGCCTGTTCGACCGCGTCGCGCAGGCGGCGCGGGTCGGGGTCGGCCCGCCCGAGCACGCGCAGGCCCTGGAGCAGCACGAGCAGGAACCGGGCCAGCGCGTAGGGGTCCTTCGACTCGGGGATCTCCCCCTGGGCGCGGGCGCGCACCAGCGCGGCGGCGAGCGCGGTCTCCAGCTCGGCCCAGCTCGCCGTCACCCGGCGGGCCAGCTCGGCGTCGCGCGAGGCGAACTCCACGGCCGTGTTGACGACCATGCAGCCGCGCCGCAGCTCGTCGGCGAGGATCTCGGCCACGTACGCGTCGAGGAAGGCGCGCACGGCCGGCACCGCGGGCCCCGGCTGGGCCAGCGGCTCGACCACGTTGCGCCGGGCCAGGTAGCGCTCCAGCGCCTTGACGTAGAGCTCCCGCTTGCCGCCGAAGGTGCCGTAGATGCTGGCCCGCGCCAGCCCCAGCCGCTCCACCAGGTCGGCCATCGAGGTCGCCTCGTAACCGCGCTCCCAGAACAGGTCGAGCGCCCGGTCGAGCGCGACCTCGGGATCGAACTCCTTGCTGCGTGCCACGCGGCGAAGCTACCACATTCAAGAACGAACGGTCTAATTCAAAGAGCCTCTACGGTTCGCGGAACTCCGGGGCCTGGCCGTCGTCCGGCGGGTTCTGGGGCGGGTTGAGGTATTCGAGCGGCGTGTCGTCGGCGACGGCCCGCTCCGCGGCGGCGGTCTCCTCCACCGGCCGCTGCCGCGGGATGCTCAGCAGGCCCAGGCTGTCCTGCTCGCCGCGCCGCCTGATGACGTCGTTGATCGCCTCGGCCATCTCCTCTCTGGAGTAGCTGCCCTCGGGCACCTCGTTGAGATGGGCCAGCATGTCGGCGGGGATGTGCACGTGCGCGGAGACCCGCGCGTACACCTCGCGCATCGCCACCCGGTCCCGTCCCTGGAACGCCTCGTCCAGGGCTTCCTGCAGTTCGTCCAGCACGGCCTGGTCAGTCATCGCGATATCCCTTCAGTAGGTCTTCGGCCTGTTCTGTCACGTCGTCCACCGAGACGTCGGCGACCCACGTCCCGTCGTGCTCGCAGCGTTCGGCCTCCACGTCCACGCCGCTCGCGCCGCAGGCCGGGCACCGGGTGGTCCAGGAGATCAGCGGCCGGTGCGCGGTCCTGCTGAGCGGCCCGGCGTTGATGACGTTGACGCACGAGTAGACGGCGACCGTGGGCGTGCCGACGGCCGCGGCGAGGTGGCGCGGGCCGGTGTCGTTGGCGACCACCAGGGCGCAGCGCTCGTACAGGGCGGCCAGGCCGCCGAGGGTGAGCGTGCCGACGACGGGGAGCACCGGGTGCGCCCGCCCGCGCATGGCCGCGACCGTCGCCTCCACCAGGTCCTTCTCGGCCCAGCTCCCGGTCACCGCGACGGGCCGGGCCAGCCGGTCGGCCACCTCGGCGAAACGTTCGGGGGGCCAGCGCCGCCGCGGGTCCGTAGCCCCGGGATGCAGCGCCACCAGCCCGGCCGGCGGCTCGCCGAACGACTCGGCCAGCTCCGCCCGGTCGCGGGCGGTGACGGCCACCAGCGGTTCGAGCCGCTCGGCGACCCCGCCGACCAGCTCGGCGACCTGGAGGAAACGCAGCGTCTCGTGCTGGAAGTACGTGTAGGGCACCCACCGGTCCAGTTCCTCGGCGTCCGGGGAGCGCAGCCCGGCGGTCACCCGCGCCCCGAGCGAGCGCACGAACGGGTTGGAGAAGCGCCCGCCGCCGTGAATCTGCACCGCCAGGTCGAACGCCCGTTCCCGCAGCTCGGCACGGGCCCCGCCGGGCACCGGGTAGCCGGTCTCCGACGTCGAGACCCCCGTGATCGGCGGCAGCGCCACCACGTCGTCCACCGGTCCCGGCCGCCCGGACAGGAACTCGGCGTGCCACGGCGTGCCGAGCAGGGTGAGCCGGGCGTCGGGGTAGGCCAGCTTGATCGCCTCGATGGCCGGCAGCGCGAGCAGGTAGTCGCCGATCGCGTTGGCCCGCAGGACGGCGATGCTCCGCACGCCCTCGACCAGGCCGGGCCGGGCCGTCATGGGGTCCCCGGCATGTAGTCGTAGCATTCCGCGCTCCTGTCCGCGACAGTGGTCGGCAGCTCCAGGCGGCAGGCCCGCCTGGGCGGCAGCCCGGTGTCCGAAGGGCCGTACATAGCGGCCGGGCTACCCGGCAGGGATGGCCCGTAACTTCGGTTTCGGACGAACCTATTTGAGCTGGTATGCGTTTGAGCTGGGCTTTTACAGGTACTCGCCCTCTATGGGCACCCTGAGGGAAGAGACGGTCAGCGCGGTCGTCGTCGGCGACGTCATGCTCGACTCGTGGCTGCACGGCTCGGCCAAGCGGCTGGCCCAGGAGGCGCCGGTGCCCGTGATGAGCCTGGAGGCGGTCGAGGACGCGCCGGGCGGCGCCGGGAACACCGCGGCCAACCTGGCGGCGCTCGGGGCCCGCGTCCGGCTCGTCGGCGTCGTGGGCGACGACGCCTGCGGCGAGCAGCTCGTCCAGGCGTTGCGGCTGCTCGGCGTGGAGACGGACCTGCAGGCGGTGCCGGGGCGGCGGACCGCGCACAAGCGGCGGCTGGTCACCAGCGGCCAGCTCACCGCCCGCTACGACGAGGAGGACCTCGACGTCATCCCGCCCGAGGCCGAACGCGCGCTGCTGGCCCGCGTCTCCGCGGCCGTGACCGGCGCGGACGTCGTCGTGGCCTGCGACTACGGCGGCGGCGTGTTCACCCCGGCGGTGCGCCGGGTGCTGGCCGGGCTGCCGCTGCTCGTGGTGGACGCGCACGCGGTCGCGCCCTGGGTCGAGTGCGCGCCGGCGGCGGTGCTGCCCAACTACGCCGAGGTGGTGAGCCTGCTCGGCGAGGTGGACGCCGCGGCCGACCGGCCGGCGTACCTGATGGCGCGCTCCGCGCAGATCCTGGCCGCCACCGGGGCCGGGATCGTGGTGACCACCCTGGACGGCGAGGGCACGCTGCTGCACCGGGCCGGCTGCCCGCCGTACCGGACCTACGCCCGGCCCGCGCCGCAGCACATGGCGACCGGCGCGGGCGACACCTACACCGCGGCCTTCTCGCTCTGGCTGGCCGCCGGCGCGACGCCGGAGGAGGCCGCCGAGGCGGGCCAGGCCGCGGCCGGGGTGGTCGTACGCCGTTCCGGCACGTCCATCTGCACCCGCTACGAGCTGCTGCGCGCCCTGCGCCGCCAGGAGGGCACCGTGCAGGCGGCCGAGCGCCTGGCCCAGCTCCTGGACGAGCACCGGCGCAGGGGCGAGCGGATCGTGTTCACCAACGGCTGCTTCGACGTGCTGCACCGGGGCCACGTCAGCTACCTGGAGCAGGCCGGGCAGCTCGGGGACGTGCTCGTGGTCGCGGTCAACAGCGACGCCAGCGTCACCCGGCTCAAGGGCCCTGGCCGCCCGCTCAACCCGTGCGAGGACCGCATGTCGGTGCTGGCCGCCCTGAACGACGTGGACTACGTGACCGAGTTCGACGAGGACACCCCGGAACGCCTGCTCAGGCTCATCAGGCCGGAGATCTACGTCAAAGGCGGCGACTACACCCCGGAGATGCTGCCGGAGGCGCCGCTGGTGCGCTCGCTCGGCGGCGAGGTGCTGGTGCTGGACTACCTGCCCGACCGCTCGACGACCGCCATCATCGGCCGCATGCGCTCGGTGCCCGGCGCCCCGGACGGTGCCACGCCCGTTCTGCCGGACGGGGTCAGGCCCGTTCCGCCAGCACGTCCATGACCAGCGAGCGCACCATCCGCACCGCCTCCTCGACCGCCCCGCGCACCGGCTCGCTCAGCTCCACCAGCACGTCGTCGGTGACCAGCCGGGCCGGCTCGCAGCACAGCACGAGCACCCGCGCGGGCACCCGGCCGAGCTCGCGCGCCATGCGCAGCACCTTGACCGGGTCGAGGCCGTGGCTCTCGGCCGCGATGCCGCCGGGGCCGCCCGGGCCGGGCATGTCCGGTTCGAGCATGTCGGGTTCGAGCAGGGTGAGCGTGCCCGGCGGCTCGCCGCGCGGCGCGGCGTCCACGAGGATCGCGGCCTCGTAGTCGCGCTGGAGCGCGTAGGCCAGGTCGAGGCCGCGGCTGCCGAAGTCGAGCACGTCGGCGGGCAGGTCGTCGTCGGCCAGGCGGCGCACGACCTCGACGCCGAAGCCGTCGTCGCCGAGGAAGACGTTGCCGATCCCGGCCACCAGGACGCGCGGGCGGCAGCCCCCTCCGACGGGTTCGAGCTCCTCGGCCGAGTAGAAGAACCGGTGGCACGGCAGCCTGGACTCGCCCAGGTCGCGCAGCGGGTCGCCGGCGAGCGTGACGCCGACGTGGAAGCCGCCGACGTCGTCCCGCTCGACGCTCTCGATGACCGCGAGGCGGCCGTCGAGCGCGAGGTCGAGGATGTCGGCGCGGCTCTTCGGGCGCAGGCGCACCCGGCTGCCCGGGGCCAGCCGCACGCCGTCGACGATCGCCTCGGCCGGGGCCGGCCGTTCCGTCGGGTACCGAGTGTCCATGTCACGTCTCCCGCATGGTGCCGTGCAGGCGCATGAGCTCTTCCGGGGTGAGCGCGGCGCAGTGGTCGAGGAGCTGGTCGATCTCCATGGCGTCGAACGTGCCGCTCTGAGGGGCGACCTTGGGATGGTCGTAGAGGATGACCGGGGCCGACAACATCGTGTGCCGGTCGCCCTCCTCGCCCACCAGCACCGGCCAGGTGCCGATGTTGTGGCAGCCCGCGGCGAGCGCGCGCAGCGCGTCGGGCGGCTCCGTCAGCGAGACGAACCGGCCGCCCGGCGAGCTCACGACCGTGTGCGCGGAGATCAGAGTGTGCTTCATGGCCTCCGCGCGCGAGTCGCCCTGCCACGGGCTGGTGTTCGCCACCCGGACGGTGAGCCGGAACAGGCCCTCGCGCAGCCGCTCGGCGAACACCTCGGCCCGGCCGCTCAGCGCCTCCCAGCCGCGCAGCAGCACGCCCTCGCCGTCGAGCCATTCGGCCCGCTGGCCCGGCGGCACGTGGATCTCCATGCCGGTCGGGCAGGCCAGCAGGTCGGCCAGGCGCAGCCCGGTCTCGGCCACCTCGCGCTCCTTGGCCTCCTCCCTGGGCAGGTGGCGGGCGCCGCCGACGGTCAGCTCGGGCACGCGGACCAGCTCGCCCTCGCGCCGCACGGCCACCTCGCAGGTGACCAGGTGCAGGAAGCGCACGTGCACGTCCACGACGTCGTCGCCGCCGGCCTCCAGCAGGCACTGGGTCTGGGTCAGCCACGGGTTGCCCTCGTGCGCCCGGCCGTAGGACTCGGGGTGCACGCCGCCGAAGTTCCAGCGCCGCCGATCGGGCGGGGCGGAGTGGCGGCTGGGCCACAGCAGGTAGCCCCCGTAGAGGACGGCGCGGGCGATGCGCCTCACGTGGTCCATCTGCCGGCCCCCACGCCGGGCGCCGACCGGACGATCTCGACCTGCTCGACCTCGGGGGCCGCGTCGCGCACGGCCCGGCGCACCGCGTCCGCCGAGTTCCCGTCGTCGTCCGGGAGCCGCAGGCGTACCAGGTCGCCCTCGACGGCGATCACCTCGGCGGCGGTGCCGCGCAGCGCGTCCTCGACCCGGGTCCGCACGTCGATCGGGTGGAGGTCGTGCAGCAGCAGCAGGTGCGCGACCACGTCGTCGGCGGCCAGCCGGGCGGCCAGGTCGTCGTCGGCCGCGGCCATGATCCGCGTCAGGCCCTCGCCGTAGAGGTCGAGCAGGGCCTGGGCCAGCTCGACGGCGGGCGGTTCGGCCCGTTCGAGCAGGCTCTCGATCCTGCCGATGCGTGCGTTCAGCGACATGACGCCCCCAGGACGGTCACGCCGTCAGGAAACCAGTCGTATTTAGCGGCATTCATCGGCCTTAAGCCCCCCAAGTGGCCATTGCAGAGGTTCAGCCATGGCGTCGTTCGGTATCCGATCACTACCTCTACGTAGCGGGCATACCGCGTCGGCGAAGGCGGCAAACCATGACCCAGACCCTGCGCGCCCGCGCCGCTAGACCAGCCGGACCGGTCCGGCGTCGATCGGCACCCGGAACAGCGCGTACGGATACCGCCGCCGGTCCTGCCCCTCCTGGAACCTGGCCTGCCGGTGCAGCTGGTTGGCGGTCACGTACAGGTGGCCGTCGGCCACCGACAGCGTGTCCGGCCACAGCAGGCGGGCGTCGTGGACCAGGGTGTCGATCGTGCCGTCGGGCGTCCGGCGCAGCACCGCGTTGTGCTCCCAGTCGGTCAGGTAGATGCGCCCGGCGTCGTCGGCCTCCAGGCCGTCGGCCGAGCCGCCCTTGTCGCCCTCGTCCCTGACCGTCGCCGCCACTTCGGCGTCGTCCAGCGTGCGGTCGACCAGGGCGTCCGTGGACACGCTGTACCAGCGGCGGGAGAGCAGCGGGCAGTACCAGAGCCGCTCGCCGCCGGCCGGGAGCGCGATGCCGTCCGAGCCCATCAGGACGGGCGACGGCGGCCCGTCCTGCGGCCGTTCCATGAACGGCCGGCCCTCCACGACCGGCACGAAGTCCGGCGGCCGCGCCGCCTTGGTGCTCGGGTGGTCGTGCAGCCGGCGCCACGCCTGCCCGCTGGCCAGATCGACCACGATGATCCCGTTGGGCCCCTTGTCGGCGGAGTCGGTGAGGTAGGCGACCCCTTTGCGCAGGTCGAACCGCACGTCGTTGAGATAGGACGTCTCCAGGGCGACACCGCGGTCGAACATGATGACCTTGACCACGGTGTCGGTCTCCAGATCCACGCAGACGAGCTTGGGGCCGCCCTTCCTGGTGGGCCGGAACATCGGGCTGCCGGTGTCGAGGATCCACAGCCGGTCCAGGGGATCGACGACCACGCTCTGCACCGAGACCAGCCACTTCGACGGCTCGTCGGCCTCGGTGTTCCACTCCTGGTCGGGATAGGGGACGGCGTCGCCGTCCCGCAGCTCGACCACGGTCGCCGGAACGTCGTCACCCCATTTGGGGAAGTTCACGAATATCCGGCCGGCACGGGAGACCGTGACGCCGGTCGGCATCGGGCCGGACTCGAAGGCGTGCACGAGTTCCAGCTTCCCGATGGGCTGATCGACCGGCTGAACGCCGTCGCGGCCGTTCCCCTTCGCCATGGTCCCCCCGTTCCCCGATCCGCCGGGCATCTGCCCAGCTCAGGCCGGGAGAAACAGCGCCCTCTCCAGCCAGGGCCGCAGGATGGGCAGCACGTTGGCCGCCTGCATGGCCCCTGCGTGGTCGAGCCCGTCGAGCACCTCGACGTCCCAGCCCAGCGCCTCGATGGCGGCCCGCTCGCGGATCACCGGGCCGGCGATGCTGACGTGGGCGCCGCCCCACCGCTCGTCGTAGACGATCTCGTCGGCGGAGCCGACGAAGCACAGGCGGGGGCAGGACAGGCGCACCCGGCTGTCGTCGAACCCGCGCAGCGCCCGGTACAGGGTGGCGAACTGCCTGGCCTGGCCCTCGCTCAGCGTCACCTCGGTCGAGGACCAGTCGCCCGGCTCGCCCGTCCCCGTGGCCGGCGGCGTGGCGGTCTTCGGCTCGACGGCCATCCGGTACGTGGCCTCGGTGACCTTCAGCATCTCGGCGTAGGGCCCGCCGAGCGGCGGGAAGCCGCCCATGACCAGCGCCGAGAGCCGGTCGGTGCGCAGGGCGAGCTGGAGCCCGCTGAGCGCCAGCCAGGAGTAGCCGTAGTAGGCGAACCGGTCGGCCCCCACCGCGTCGGCCACCGCCAGCATGTCGGCCGCCACGTTGTCGGGGGTGAGCGTGTCCGGCTTGGGATGGGCGAGGACGTGGCCCTCGTAGTCGAAGGCCACGACGCGGAAGCCGTCGGAGAGGCCGTCGATGAGCGAGCGGCCGAGCGCGGGGTCGGCCCCCCACTTCCGCATCTCCTCGGCCGCCTCGCCCTCGACCGGCTTGGGGTTGACGGCCAGGAGCAGGACCGGGCCCGAGCCGTGGACCTCTGTCTCGATGGTGCTTCCGTCGTGCAGCGTCGCCGTGGCCATCGGGAGCCTCCGTGAATTCGATACACCGTAAACTGTTGTCCTCGGGAAGGATAGCTTATGGCGTAAAGAGTCGCAAAGGGCTGGGCATGGGCACGCAGCGCATGTCGGCGCCGTCCGCCTCCAGCCAGCGCAGCAGCAGATTGGCCTTGGCGGGCACGTACGCGCCGGCGAGCAGCTCGCGCAGCTCCTCGGGCCCGCCGTGGTCCTCGGCGCAGCCGGCGAACACCGATCTCGCCGCGGCCCACAGCTCGGCCCGCAGCTCCGGGTGCCGCTCGGCCACGGCTCCGGCGATCTCGCAGAGGTTGTTGACGACCAGGCAGTACAGCAGCCGCTCCCAGCCGTAGGCGGGGCTCACGACGGGCGTGCGGGCGCCGGGCAGGCTGTGGCGGTCCGCGGTCAGCTTGACGCCCTCGTGGTCGCGGAAGATCGCCTGGCCGGGCAGGCCCCGCTCGTCCACGCCGATGAGCACGTTCTGCAGGTGGCATTCGAGCACCACGCCGTGGCGGAAGTAGGCGTGCAGCACCGGTGGCACGACGTGGTCGAGGTAACGCCGCCACCATCCGAGCGCCTCGGCGGCGTCGAGGCCGTCCAGCGGGTTGCCGGGGAAGCCCTCGCTGACCCCGGCGGCCAGCAGGGCCGTCAGCCCCGGCCGCAGGTGCCCGCCCAGCCCGTCGCGGACGATCACCGCCAGCGCCTCGCCGCCGTCCCCGTCCAGCTCCAGGCTGCGGTAACCGCGGTCGCCGAGGACGGCGGGCCGCGGCCGGTGCGCGGGCAGGTCGTCGAACGCCACGCCCAGCAGGTCGTCGATCAGGCCCAGCCAGCGCAGGTCGTGCAGCCACAGGCGGCGGATGTCGTTGGTGATCCGCACATCCAGGCTGAACTTGCAGAACAGGTCCGCCTCCGGCAGGTACACCGTGCGGATCGAGGCCGTCGCCACCGCCCGCGCGGGCGTGACGCCGAGGTGGCGCAGCTCCTTCAGCCCGCCCAGCAGCTCCACCTGCCAGGGGTGGGCGGGCAGCAGCGTCAGGCCGTCGGGTGCGGGCGGGCCGAGCCGGTCGAGCGCGCTCGCGTCGCCCTGCTCGACCAGCGCCTCGGCGGGCACCCCGAGCAGCGGCAGCGCGAAGCTCGCGCGCGCCTCCGGCGAGTAGGGCAGCCAGGCGTCCGGGCCTGATCCGCCGCGCGCCTTGGGGGCCGGGTGGTAGCGGTGGCCGGCGACGAGCGCCTGCTCCGAGCGCAGGTACAGGTCGGCGGGCGGGGTGGTGGCGCGCTGGGCCGACAGCAGCGCGGCCATGACGTCCCTGCTCTCCGTGATCTCCTTGGCCAGGGACGGGTTGGCGTGGCCGGTGCGCGTCCGCAGCTCGTCCTCGGTGAGCGCCACCAGTCCGGCCAGGGAGAGCGGGCGCGGGCCGTCGGGGGTGCGCAGGGCGGGGGCGCCGGGGTACCGTCCGGGGCGGACGTGCAGGACCTGCCCGGTCGCGGGCAGCACCCACACGTCGTCCTCGGCGGACGCGGGTTCGGCCACCTCGCGGAGCAGGCAGTTGAGCAGGGCCGTCACCGCGAGGGCCGTGGCCTCGTCCGCGGCCTGGTGGTCTTGTGCCTCGGGTGCCGGACCGGCCGGTGGGAGGAGGCCGTCGATATATGCCATGGCGACCTGTCCTACCCTTTTGTACCGATCAGTGTCCACAGGGTGCTCACCTGGGCATGTTCCTGACATCGGGGGGGTTCATGCGGCATTCTGCGGCGCGGTTCGCGAGGGAGCTGGCCGCCGTGCGCCCGGACCTCACGCCCGGCTACGCCGCGGCCCTGCCGGGGGCGCGGGCCGCCGTCATGGGACGGCTGTGGCGGGGCCTGCTCTGCGAGCCTCTGCCCGGTCTCGCCGAGCCCGTCGCCGTGGGCGGCGACCTGTGCGTACGGCTCTCGGACGGGCGCGAGCTGACCGGACGGGCCCGGCTGCCCTACGACCTGGCCGACGAGCCGGTGCTGCGGCTGGACGGCGTCCCGTACCCGGACCCGGCCGAGCTGCTGGCGGCGCTCGGCCTGCCCGGCGCGCAGGGGCTGGTCGCCGACCTGGACAACAGCGTCGCCTCCCTGGCGTTGTCCCGGGCGGGGGCGGCCTCCCCGCTGCGCGAGCCGGGCCCCGAACGGTACGAGCAGAGCGTGGTCGACGGCCATCCCTACCATCCGGGCTGCCGCAACCGGCCGGGGGTGTCGGTGGCCGAGCAACTGGCGTACATGCCGGAGCACCGGCCCGTCGTCGCGCTCGACCTGGTCGCGGTGCCCGCCGCCGAATGCCTGGTCACCGGGCCGTGGCCGGGCTCGCTCATGGACGGCGACCGGCTGCTGCTGCCCGTCCACCCCTGGCAGACCCGGCACGTGCTGGCCGGGCTGGGGGTGCGCCCCTACGCGATCGGGGCGTTGCCGTGCCATCCGCTGATGTCCGTACGGACCCTCGCTCCCCTGGACGGCGGCCCGCACCTCAAGACGGCGTTCACCACCAGGATGACCTCCGGCGTGAGGGACATCTCCCCCGGCTCGGTACGCGACTGCGTCCCCCTGTCGGACCTGCTCACCGCCCTGTCGGCGCGGCTCGGCGGCCGTCCGCGCATCGCCCGCTACCTGTCCGGGGCCGCGGGGGCCGTGCGCGGCGAGCACACCGCCGACCTGTCCGTCATGCTGCGCGATCCGACGCCCCGCGTGCCCGGCCACACCGTGCTGCCCGTCGCCGCCCTCACCGCCGCAGCCCAGTGGGACGCGCCGCGTGGCGAGGAGGCCGGCGAGTGGCTGGCGGCCTTCGCCGGCGTGGCGACGGCGGCGGCGCTCGGCCTGCTGGCCCTCGGGGTCGCGCTGGAGGCCCACGGCCAGAACCTGCTGGTCGTGCTGGACCGGCGGGGCCGTCCGGTCGAGGTGGTCTACCGCGACCTGGCCGACGTCCGGATCAGCCCGGCCCGGCTGGCCCGCAACGGCTTCGGGACGCCGCCGGTCAGCCCCCGGCTGCTCAGCGACGACCCCGGCGTCCTGCACGCCAAGCTGTTCGGCTCGCTCGTCGGCACCACGTTCGGCAGTCTGGTCTCCCTTCTGGGAGAGGGCGACCGTGCCGCCGAGTCACGCCTGTGGGCCGTCGTGGCGCGGGCCGCGCGGCGGGCCTTCGACGCGCTCCCCGACACCGCCGACGTGCGCGCCGACCGCGCGGCCCTGTTCGGCGAGCGGATCCGGGTGAAGGCCCACCTGCTCGCCCAGCTCGCGGGCGCCCCGCCCGGCGACAGCTGGACGACGCTGCCCAACCCCCTCACCCAGGGAGCGTCCTGGACCCTCGCTCACGCACGGTGAGCGCCTGGCTCTTTTCCCGAAGGAGGAGGAGTATGGGGCATGCAGCCGGACCCTGCTGCGCGTCGATCTTCGATCACGCAGAGTTCAGGGAAGGAGCGAATCCGATGATGCAGCTCTCAGTACGGCTCGTGCCCGTGGGCGACACCACCCTGGTGGTCGCCCTGGCGGGCGAGCTCGACTCGACGACCAGCCCCATCCTGGCCGCCTTCCTCGACCCCCTGCCGCGCTCGCGGGTGAAACACGTGATCGTCGCGGCGGGCGACCTCTGGTTCTGCGACCTGAACGGCCTCGAACAGCTCGCGATCACCCACCGGGCCATGCAGGAGAAGGGCGGCCACCTGGCCGTCGCCGAGGCCCAGCCCGCGTTGTGCCGCCTCATCGCGCTCATGACCGAGCACGGCGGCACCGCGATCCCCCTGTTCAGCACGATGCCCGACGCCCTGGCCGGGACCGGCGTCGAGATCTACGAGCAGACCGGCCCGCCCAGGCCGGTCAGCCGCCACCTGGCGTGCTTCCGCCGGGCCCGCGACCCCCGCTCCGAGCAGCACCACGGCACCCGCCGGCTCCGGCCGCAACGGGACGAGACGCCCATCACCCCCGACCGCCAGGAGAACCTGCCGCCACCCGGCCGCTGGTCCGCGATCGTCGGCCGGCTGCGCTCGGCCAACGCTGACCTGCAACGCGCGAACGACGAGCTGCGCTCGGCCAACGCCGAGCTGCGTCACGCCAACGACGCGCTCACCGCCCGCGCCGCCGAGCTGCGCCGCGCCAACGACGCGCTGGCCGCCCGCACGGCCGAGCTCGACGAGGTCGGCCGGATCACCGCCTCGCTGGTCCACGGGCTGGGCGACGCGGCGGTGGTGCTCGACGCCGACATGCGGGTGCTCATCTGGGGGGCGGGGGCCGAGGAGTTGTGGGGGGTGCGGGCCGGGGAGGCGGTGGGCCGTCCGCTGGCCTCGCTGGGCACGGGGTTGCCGGTGGAGCGGATCGTCCCGCTCGTGCGCGACACGCCGGCCGGGGGCACGGCCAGGGCCGGAGCCAGGAGGGTCGCGCTCGACGTGGTCAACGGCCGGGGCCGGCCGACGCGGCTCACCGTCGAGCTGTCCCGCCTGCGTCCCGGCGACGACTCCGGGCGCGGCCTGATCATCGCCATGAAGGTGCCGCGCCCCGGCGACTCACATGATCGCTAGCTGACCGCCGTCGATCACCAGCTCGGTGCCGTGGACGAACGCGGCGTCGTCCGAGGCCAGGAAGGCGTAGGCGGCGGCGACCTCCTCGGCGAGCCCGGCCCGGCCCAGCGGGATGTGGTCGCGTTCGTAGGCGGAGACGAAGTCGTCGGCGAGCCCCGACGAGATCGAGGCGTTCAGCGGGGTGCGGATGTAGCCGGGGCACAGGGCGTTGACCCGGATGCCGTGCCTGCCGAGCTCGACGGCCATGGTCCTGGTCAGCAGCAGCACGCCGCCCTTGGAGGCGTTGTAGTGGGCGTAGTCGGCCTCGCCGCCGAGGCCGTTGGTCGAGGACATGTTGAGTATCACGCCGCCCGTCCCCCGGTCCACCAGGTGGCGGGCGACGGTCTGGGCCATCAGGAACATGCCGCGCAGGTTCACCGAGATGATCCGGTCCCAGTGGGCGGGGGTGATCTCCAGGAACGGCTCCCGCCAGGCCGTTCCGGCGTTGTTGATCAGCACGTCCACGCCGCCCATGGCCTCGATCGCGGCCGCGGCCAGCCGTGCGACGTCGTCCTCCGAGCTGACGTCGCCGGTCAGCCCGTCCACCTCGCCGAGCGGCGCGAGCTCGGCGACGGTGCGTTCGACCTCGTCGCCGTCCAGCCCGGTGAGCACCACCCGGGAGCCCTCCTCCAGGAACCTGCGGGCGGTGGCGGCTCCGATGCCGCTGCTGCCCCCGCTGATCAGCACCCGCTTCCCGGCCAGTCCGCGCATGACGCCGTCCTTCCTCAACGTGCCGCGACGCGCAGACCTGTGGTGGCCTGCCCGTCGGGTCATCAGAAAATAGCACTGGTTCCGCATCCTGCACTGGCGTTCCGTTCTACGGAACCAGAGGGCTATGGCGGGGATTTCGGAACTGCATTCTGTGACCACATCGGGTGGGGGTGTCACGGCCGGACGACCGTGACACCCCCACCGAGGCCCTAGCCCGCGACGGGCGGGGTCGCTGTCACTTGCACGGCTTGTACGGCGTGTCCTTCAGCGAGTAGTCCACGGCCTTCTTGATCGCGTTGATGCCGAGCTTGGCCGCCTTGGGACAGAAGGCCGACGGCGCCGTCTCGTACTCGACCTGGAACACCGGCTTGCCCGCCTTGACGAAGACGCTCAACTGGCCGCACTCGTCGTACTGGAAGCACTCCTCGTTGACGGCGTAGTCGAAGCTGGACACCAGCTCGGCCGCCTGGCTGAGGTCGTTCTTGAGCGCCGCGGACAGGCCCTTGCGGTGGGCCAGGTCGGCCAGCGCCTTGTTGTAGACGAGCTGGGTGGCGGGGCTGACGGTCCAGCCGGTGACCGACTTGCCCTCTTCGTGGGCGTTGACGACGTCGAACTCGACCCCGTCGAAGCCGGCCTGGACGCACTTGTCGACCCGGGCCTCCATCATCTTCAGCAGGAAGTCCCGCTGGCCCTGGTCGTTGTTGACGTTGGCCCAGCGCTCGTTGGGGAACTCCGCGCTGAACGGCTTGCCGAGCAGGGAGTTGCCGTGGCTCTTGTGCCAGGCGACGAACTGCTGGTAGTCGGGCCGGTACTCCTCGATCGAGCCGGCGTCGACGTAGCAGACGGCCTTCGCGCCGCGGGCATGGATGGCCTTCACCGCCGCGGTGTTGAGCGTGGTGTTGTTGCCCACCACGTCGCCGTCGGCGTAGAGGTCGATGTCGAACACCGCCGGCCGGACGCAGGCGCCGCCCGACTGGGGGACCACGCAGATGTCGACGTTGACGCCGCCGGTGGCGGCGTACTTGGCGTTGCCCTGGAGCTGGTACTGCCAGCGGCTCTGCAGCGGCGGCTTCCACACCCCCGCCTGCGCGGCCTGCGCCGCCTGCCCCGTCCGGGCCGTGGCCGGTGCGGCGAGCGCCGCGAGCGGCGCGCAGCTCAGGGCCGCGACCGCGGCCAGCCGGGCTAAGAGAGTCATGGTTCGCACGTTCGCGCCCCTCATTCCGTCTGGTGGAACTCTAGTCTGCATCGTGGATGCGTGACTATACTCGCCGCACGCAGCGGGCCGCCACGCCCGCCGTGCTCTGTGGAGGGAACCCCATGGCACGACTCATTCACCACATCCGCGAGACCGCCCGATGAGGCCCCGCACGACGCTGGCCGTCGTCGCCCTGGCTCTGGCCGCGGCGAGCTGCGGGGGCGGCGGACAGGAACGGGCGGACGGCCCGGTCGAGATCACCATCTGGCACGGCCAGGAGGACACCTCGGCGAAGTCGATCGAGAAACTGGTCGCCCGGTTCAACCAGAGTCACTCCGACGTCAAGGTCAGCACCGAGTCCGGCGGCGCGACCGCAGACGGCATGCTACCCAAGATCACTGCCGCCCTCACCTCGGACGCCTACCCCGACATCGCCTACCTGTACGGCTCCTGGGCCCCCAACGTGGCCAGGAACCCCAAGACCGCCGACCTCACCTCCCTGGTCAAGGACCCGGCCGTCGGCTGGGACGACTTCTGGGCCAACGAGCGCGAGGCGGTCACCGTCCAGGGCAAGGTCATCGGCTTCCCCGCCGTCGTGGACAACATGGTGGTCCTCTACAACAAGAAGCTGCTGGCCAAGGCGGGCGTCAAGGCCCCCGGCCCCGACTGGACCTGGGACGACTTCCGCGACATCGCCAGGAAGACCACCGACGCGCAGAAAGGTGTCTTCGGCACGACCTGGGCGATCAGCGGCGGCGAGGAGGCCGTCTGGGGGCTCTGGCCGCTGCTGTGGCAGGCGGGCGGCGACATCCTCACCCCCGACCACAAGAAGTCGGCGTTCAACTCCGCGGCCGGGCAGCGGGCGCTCGGCCTGGTCCGGAGCATGGCCGTGGACGACAAGTCGGTCTACCTCGACTCCAGCCCGGCCGAGAAGGGCCAGAAGCTGTTCGAGTCCGGACGGCTGGCCATGTTCCTGTCCGGTCCCTGGGTCCTGCCCGACCTCCAGGCGGCCAAGGTCGACTACGGCGTCGCGCGGCTGCCCGGCACCAACGGCAACCACGAGACCGTCTCCGGCCCGGACAACTGGGTGGTGTTCGAGCACGACGAGCGCCGCGTCAAGGCGGCGACCACGTTCCTGAGCTGGCTGACGGCCGCGGAGCAGCAGCTCGTGTGGATGAGCGACACGGGCTCGCTGCCCATCAGGGAGTCGATCACCAAGCTGTCCGGTTACCAGGACTATCTGCAGAAATATCCGGGCATCGAGGTGATCTCCGAGAACCTGGCCAACGCCAAGCGGGTCAGGCCGCCCACCACCAGGTACCCCCGCGTGTCGTCCTTCGTCGCCGAGGCCATCGCGCAGGCGCTGCTGGGCAAGGCCGACGCCAAGACCGCCCTGGACGAGGCCGCGGCCAGGTCCGACGCGGTGCTGGCGGTGCCGGGCTCATGAGCAGCGCCGCCGTCGGCGCGCCCGCCGCCCGGCACGCCAGGAAGACCCGCGGGCTCGGCGACCACGTCGCGGGCTGGTCGTTCGCGGGCCCCGCCACGCTGATCATCCTCGGGTTCGCGCTGGTGCCGATGGCGTGGGCGCTGGCGCTGTCGTTCACCGACTCCGACCTGATGAAGACGCCCGAGAACGTCGGCCTGGACAACTACCGGGCGCTGTTCCAGGACCCGGTGTTCTTCCAGGCGGTGCGCAACACCGGGCTGCTGCTGGTGCTCTACATCCCCGCCTCGCTGGTCTTCGGCCTGGCGGTGGCGGTGCTGCTGAACAGGAAGGTGCGCGGGATCGGCTTCTACCGGACCGCCTTCCTGGTTCCGTACGTGGCCTCGGCCACCTCGGCCGGCCTGCTCATGGGCTACATCTTCGACCGCGACTTCGGCCTGATGAACGGTGTGCTCGGCCGGCTCGGCCTGCCGCTCCAGGGCTTCCTGAGCAGCCCGTCACAGGCCATGTACGTGCTCACGCTGATCTTCTTCTGGACCCGGTTCGGCTTCGCGGTGGTGATCTACCTGGCCGCCATCCAGGAGATCGACAAGGCGGTGCTGGAGGCGGCCTCCATCGACGGCGCGGGCCGGTGGGCCACGTTCCGGCACATCATCGTCCCGTCCGTACGGCCGATCACGGTCTTCCTCGCGGTCTGGGGCGTGATCGACGCGCTGCAGTTCTTCGACCTCGTCATGACCACCACCCAGGGCGGCCCGGCCAGCGCGACCGTGACCATCGTCTACTACGTCTGGCAGCTCGCCTTCCGCTACTCGGCCGCCGGGTACGGCGCGGCCGTGGCGTACACGCTTTTCGCCGGGACGCTGCTGCTGATCGTCGCGGGCCTGGTGGTCGCGCGGCGGAGGGGGGCCGTGCGATGAGACGACGCCTGCCCAGCAAGTGGCACCTGGTGCTCGCGCCGATGTCGGTGGTGACGCTGCTGCCGTTCGTGTGGCTGGTGCTCAGCTCGGTCATGACGCAGGCCGAGCTGAACAGGTTCCCGCCGCCGATCCTGCCGGAGGGCATCGACCTCGGCGGCTACCGCACGGTCATGGAGCGCTCCGAGTTCCCCCGCTGGTTCCTCAACAGCGTGCTGGTGTCGAGCGCCATCGTGGCGGCCCAGGTCGTGCTCTGCAGCATGGCCGGGTACGCCTTCGCCCGGATCCGGTTCATCGGCTCCCGGCTGACGCTGGTCCTGATCATCGCGACCGCGCTGATCCCGTTCCAGCTCACCGTGATCCCGACGTTCCTGATGTTCAGCCAGGCCGGGCTGGTGGACACGCTCGGGGCGCTGGTCATCCCGCAGCTCAGCTCGTCGGTCGGGATCTATCTGATGACGTCGTTCTTCCAGTCCTTCCCGAGGGAGCTGGAGGAGGCGGCGCGGATCGACGGGTGCTCGCGGGTCGCGCTGTTCTTCCGGGTGGTGCTGCCGGTCGCCAAGCCGGCGTTGGCGGCGCTCGCCGTGATCACGTTCATCACGGCCTGGAACGACCTCTTCTGGCCGCTGGTGGTGATCAACTCCGAGGCGAACTACACCGTGCAGGCCGGGCTGACCACGTTCCAGGGCCAGCACCGGGCCGACTGGCCCGCGATCATGGCGGGCACGGTGCTGACCACGCTGCCGGTGCTGGCCGTGTTCCTGTTCGGCCAGCGCCGGTTCGTGCAGGCGCTGACCGGGGCGGTCAAGGGGTGAGGCCGCGGTAGGGGTTGGCGGGCAGGCCGGTGTGGGGGGTGCGGCAGCGCCACAGCTCCCCGCCGGCGCCGCCGTCCCAGGCGGTGGTCACGTACAGCACGTCGAGGTCGGGGCCGCCGAAGGCGCAGCTCGTCACGTTGGCCGCGGGGACGTCCACGGTGAGGTCCGTACGCCCGTCCGGCCGCAGCCGCACGACCGCCGCGCCGCCCCACAGCGCGACCCACACGTGGCCGGCGGCGTCCACGGTCAGGCCGTCGGGGCTCGGGAGTGCGGCGAACTCCCGGCGGCCGTCGAGCGTGCCGGTCGCCGGGTCGTAGTCGAAGACGTCGATCCGGTCGGTCGCGGTGTCCACGTAGTACATCAGGCGCTCGTCGGGGCTCCAGCCGACGCCGTTCGAGATCGTGACGCCGTCCAGCACCTTGTCGCACGTACGGTCCTGGGCCAGGCGGTAGAGGGAGCCCGCGCCGGGGGTGTCGTCCTCGGCCTTGGTGCCGGCGAAGAAGCGGCCCGCGCGGTCGCAGGCGCCGTCGTTCATCCGGTTGCCCTCGGGCTCGGGCGGCCGGGCGACCAGTTCGGTGCGGCCGTCCGCGTGGCGGGCGAAGCCGTCCCTGAGTGCCAGCATGAGGCCGCCGGAGGCGTGCGGCACGGCGACGCCGACCGGCTGGCCCAGCTCGATGGTCTCCCGCTCGTCGCCGGCCGGGTCGAGCCGATGCACGTGACCGGCGGGGATGTCGACCCACAGCAGGGTGCCCGTGGCGGCGTCCCACCTCGGGCCCTCCGCGAGGGCGGCACGGGGGACGGGGACCTGCTCCAGCTTCATGCCTTGCGTCCTTCTGGTCCGTGATACGGAATGCTGTTCCGCGTTCTTTCCGACCGTAGCCGGTCGAGGTCCCTTTGGGGAGAGGGGGAAGGAGCCGGCGCCACCGCCCGATGCGGCGGCCCGGGGGCGGCGCGGGCGCGGGGGCGGCGCGGGCGCGGGGGCGGCGCGGGCGCGGGGACGGAGGCGGCGTGGGGACGGAGGCGGCGCGGGGGCGGGGGCTTGTGGGTGGGGGGTCAGACCTGGGCGGAGATGGCGCGGCGGAGGCCGAGGCCGACCTCTTCGAGGCGGGCGACGGACATGCGGTCCTTGATCGCGGTCACGCTCACCGCCGCCACCGGCGCGGTCTTGCCCAGGAAGACCGGCGCCGCCACGCACCGCACCCCCGGCTCGTTCTCCTCCAGGTCGAGCGCGTACCCCTGCTGCCTGACCTGGTCGAGGTGGGTGGCCAGCTTGGTGGGGTTCGTGATCGTGTTCCTGGTCCTGGCGGCCAGCGGCCCGTGGCGTTCGGCCCACGCCTTGACCGACTCGTCCGTCGGGTACGTCCAGGCCAGCAGCGCCTTGCCCACGCCCGTGCAGTGGGCCGCGTTGCGCCCGCCGACCACCGAGGTCATGGTGATCGACCGCACCGCCTCGACCTTGTCCAGGTAGACGACCTCGCCGCCGTCGAGCATGGCCATGTGCACGGTCTCGGAGAACTCCTCGCTCAGCCGCAGCAGCAGCGGCCGGACGAGCGTGCGCAGGTCCATCGTCTCGTAGAACCGGAAGGCCGTGGCCAGCATCTCGGTGCCGAGGAAGTACGGCCCGCTCGGCTCCGGCTGGGCCGCGAAGCCCCGGTGCTTCAACGCCCCGAGCAGGCGGTGCAGCGAGCTCTTCGGCAGCCGCAGCCTGGTGGCCAGCTCGTCGAGCGTCACTCCCCTGCTGTGTCTCCCGATCTCCTGCAGGATCAGCAGGGCACGATCGACGCTCCCCACAGGGGACTGGGTCTCAGCCACTGAACTCTCCCTCGCCTGTTCCGCTGATCGGAATGCTAGCGCGTAATACGGAACTCTCCGCACACGCGGTCGCACAGTGGTCGTCTCAGCGTAGTCAGCACAGCCCTGTGTCAGCACAGAGCTGGGGGAAAGGAACGGGCGGCTACGCCCGGCGGGGGTCGAGCTCGGCGACCGGGACGCGCCGGAAGACGATGCTCTCGTACGGCCCGAAGTCGCCGGTCTCGAACAGCAGCCCCACCGTGTCGCCGTCCACCCTGACCAGGTCGGAGTAGGCGGCGGGCAGGCCCGACACGGTGTGCACGGGATGCCAGGTGACCCCGGCGTCGGTGCTCGCCCGTACCGTCATCAGGGCCCGCGCGTCGGGCGCGGCCGGGCCGGAGAACAGCAGCACGCCGGGCGGCTCGCACCACAGCACGCTGCCCTCCACCACCGGCCCCGCCAGCCCGGCCTGCGGGCGGAAGGGCAGGTCGAGCCGCTGCCCGCCGTCGGAGGAGCAGGCGTCGGCGCGGGTGCCCGGCGCGGCGGAGTCCGTCCTGGCGTTGAGGTAGAGGCGGCCGTCGGGCAACTCGGTCGCGGTGGTCTCGTTGACGTTGACGTAGCCGTCGGGGTTGTCGTCCACGTAGCCGATGCGCCAGGTACGGCCGCCGTCGTCGCTGAGCAGCGCGTGGCCGCCGTTGTAGCGGCCCTCGGTGCCGTCGTCCGAGCCGGACGGGGGCAGGGAGTGATTGCCCGGCACCACGACGCGCCCGCTCCGGAGCCGGACGGCGTGCCCGGGGCCGGTGGCGTACCAGCGCCACTCGGGGCGCTTGACCTGGGCGGTGATCTCGCGCGGGGCCGGCCAGGTGATCCCGTCGTCCGCGCTGACCTGGACGAACACCCGCCGCCCTTCCGCCGCCTGCACCTGGCCCCGCCTGATCTTCTCCTCCGTCGCCGACGGGCCCTGCCGGACCGTGACGAGCAGGATCCGGCCGTCGTCCAGCACCACGGGCGCGGGGTTGCCCACGGTGCCGCGGCGCGGTTCGGTGGCGACCACCTGAAGGGGACCCCACGTCAGCCCGCCGTCGGCCGACCGCCTGAGCACCAGGTCGATGTGCCCCGAGTCACCGGCGGACCCGCGCCGCCCCTCGGCGAAGGCGAGGAGCGTCCCGGCCCCGGTCACCACGACCGCCGGGATGCGGAAGGTGTGATAACCCTCGGTCGCCGCCCGGTACACCACCGACGTGGGGTAAGGAGTCATGCGCGAACGCTAGGCCCCGCAGGTGAACGTCTCCCGACCTCCGGCGGACGTCCCGATGCCAGCCCGGCGGCCAGGCAGGCCAGCGGGAGAGCCGGTACGACGTACCGCACGTCGTACCCGCTCAGGAAGGACGGCGCCACGACCAGCACGGCGGCGGCCACGCCGGGCAGCAGCGCGTCCGGCCGCCGCCGTACGGCCGCCACCGCGAGCGCGCCGCCGAGCAGCGCAAGGAGCACCGGGTACGGCAGGTAGCCGAAGCGCTGGTAGGCCCGCAGCCAGCCCGCGTAGGGCTCGACGATCCGCGTGTCCGCCGGCCCGCCCTCGTACGCCCCGGCGATCCGCCGTACGGACGAGCGCAGCGGGCGCTCCTCGTAGGGGAACCAGTACGGATTGATCTTCCTGTCGGACGCCTTCCTGGCCGTGGTGCGCTCCCAGCGCAGCAGCCACCGCAGGTCGCGCCCGACGGCGGCCAGGTAGTCGCCGGGCTGGGCGAGGACGGCCTCGCGGGCGAAGCGCCCGGCCAGCGCGTTCCGGTCGCCGGGGACGGCGGCCAGGGTGGGCCCCCACATCCAGTGGGCGGGAGAGGGCCGCCCGGCCACCGGCGTCCGCGGGCAGAGGGGGGCCAGCTCGGGCTCCGGCCTGATGACCGAGCAGTCGGCGAAGGTCGTCGTGCGGGCCCACAGGAACAGGCCGTCGGCCTTGGTCAGGCCGAAGGTGCCGCTGGTGGCCCACATCCAGGAGGCGTATCCGAGCAGCGGCGCCGCCCCCGCCAGGACCAGGCAGAGCAGCGCGCGCGGCCCGGGATGGCGCAGCAGCAGGCAGGCGGCGGCCACCACGAGGACGGCCACCCCGATCGTGCGGGTGACGGCGGCCAGGCCGAGCAGCACGCCGCCGGCGGCCGCCGTTGCCGGGCTGAGCCGGCCCGACAGCGCCAGGATCCCGGCCGTGACCAGCACGGTGAACAGCGCGTCCGCCATGATCATGTGTTCCAGCAGGATCAGGAACTCGTCGTACAGCAGCGGCGCGACGGCGGCCGTCGCGCCCCAGCCAGGCAGGCCGCGCCGCCGCAGCAGGGCGTAGACGGCCACGGCGAGCGCCGGCCCGGACGCGTGCTGCACGGCGGCCACCAGCGCCAGGCTCTTCCCGGGCCCGAGCGCGGCCAGGAAGAGCGAGTACCCGAGCGGCCGGAACGTCCCGGGCACGGGGTCGGCCGCGGCCTCCAGGTAGGAGAAGGAGTCCGCCCAGAACCACAGCGCGGGCCGGTACCCCGCCATCGCGAGCAGCCGCAGCGCGACGGCGGGCACCAGCGCGACCAGCAGCGCCCGATGCCGCCCCAGGGCGTTTCCGGGCAGCACGAACACAGGAGACGGCGCCGGCATGGGGAAGCTCCTTCATGGGAGTGCCGAGCGGGCTCCCCCGGACGGCGCGGGCATCTACCCGGTCTCTCCGTCGCGGGCCGAAAGGGTTCACGCCCGTGGCCACCTCGGGTGGCGCGGGCAGGGCATGAAAGAGTGCGAATCGAGGACGAGTATGGGGAGGCAGCGTGGCTGAGGAGTTCGACGTCATCGTGATCGGGGCCGGTCCGGCGGGCGAGAACGTCGTCGCGCGGGCGGTGCGCGGCGGGTTGAGCGCCGCGATCGTCGAGGAGCGGCTGGCCGGCGGCGAGTGCTCCTACTGGGCGTGCGTCCCGAGCAAGGCGCTGCTGCGCCCGGTCGACCTGGCCGGCGAGGTGTCCCGGGTGCCCGGGCTCTCGCTGGGGCCGATCGACGTGGCCGCGGTGCTCGCCCGGCGTGACGAGGCGGTCTCACGCTACGACGACTCCGGGCAGGTGAGCTGGGTCGAGGGCGTGCCGGCGGAGTTCGTCCGCGGCAGGGGGCGGCTCGACGGCGAGCGGCGGGTGGTCGTCACGACCCCCGACGGCGGCGAGCGGGTGCTCACGGCCCGGCAGGCGGTCGTGCTGGCCACCGGCAGCACGGCGGCGGTCCCGCCGGTGCCGGGCATGGCCGAGGCGAAGCCGTGGACCAGCCACGAGGTCACCGCCGCGACGAAGGTGCCCGAACGCCTGGTGGTGATCGGCGGCGGCGTGGTCGCCTGCGAGATGGCGCAGGCCATGCACGGGCTGGGCGCGCGGCAGACGACCGTGCTGGTGCGCGGCGGCGGGCTGCTCGGCCGGATCGAGCCGTTCGCGGGCGAGCTGGTGGCCCGGTCGTTCGGCGAGGCGGGCATCGACGTGCGCCTGCACACCGACGTGGTCAGGGTCGAGCGGCCCGAGCCGGGCGGCAAGGTGACCGTGCACCTGTCGGAGGGGCCGCCGCTGGAGGCCGACGAGCTGCTGGTGGCCACCGGCCGCAAGGTCGCCACCCACGGGATCGGGCTGGACACGGTCGGCCTGCCCGACGACGCGCCCGTCGAGGTCGACGACAGCATGCGGGCCACCGGCGTGCCGGGCGGCTGGCTCTACGCCGTCGGCGACGTCAACGGCCGCGCGCTGCTCACCCACATGGGCAAGTACCAGGCCAGGATCTGCGGCGACGTGATCGCGGCGCGGGCGCACGGCGACGACCTGCCCGCCATGCGCGACCTCGCCGGCGGCTTCGGCGCGCCGCAGGTGGTCTTCACCGACCCGCAGGTCTGCGCGGTCGGCCGTACGGAGGCCGAGGCCAGGAAGGCCGGCTTCCGGGTGCGCGCGGTCGAGTACGACCTCGGCTCGGTCTCGGGCGCGTACCTGCTGGGCGACGGCTACCGGGGCCGTGCCAAGGCCGTGGTGGACGAGGACAGGAAGGTGCTGCTCGGCGTCACCTTCGCCGGTCCCGGCGTCGGCGAGCTGCTGCACGCCGCCACGATCGCGGTCACCGGCGAGGTGCCGCTCGACCGGCTCTGGCACGCCGTGCCGTCGTTCCCGACCGTGAGCGAGATCTGGCTGCGGCTGCTGGAGACCTACGGGTTGTAGGCGACGTCCGACGTCCCCCCGGACCAGGTCGGGGGGACGGGCGGCGGGACGGCGCCCACCGTCAGCTCCGCCACGGTCTCCTCGACGCTGCCGCGCAGCTCGACGTGGGAGAGCAGGTCGGTCAGCCGCAGCACCGACAGCAGGTGGTCGGACGGGCTCACCACGATGATCCGGCCGCCCGGCTCCGCCTCCATCCGCTGGATCGCCGTGGCCAGCACGCCGATGGCGGAGGAGTCGTAGAAGACCAGGTCGGCCAGGTCGAAGACGAGGACGGGTCCGGGCGACCAGTCCCACACCGCGTTGATGTGGGCGCTGAACCCGACCCGTCCCGCGTGGTCGAGCTCGCCCGTGGCGCGCATGACCGTGCACTGCTGATGCCGGATCGTCTCGATGCTCAAACCGTTCCCGCCCACCCATGACAACTGCCCGCAGAGTGGCGTTATCACAGCTGATCACCAGTTTTCCCGCCGAAACGGCGGGTCTCGCAGGTCACGCGGGTCGAGGGAACCGGAGTTCCCGCTAGTCCGAGGTGCCCGACTCCAGCGTCGGCAGGACGCCCGGCACCCGCTCGATCACCACGAGGAACGGCGAGACCGTCGGGCTCGGCAGGACGAGCTCGGTGACGTTCCCGTGGACGGTCTGCCCGAAGGGCCCGGCCACGCCGTCCCTGAGGCTGTAGACGCGCTCCACCGTGGGGGCCGCCGTGCCGAGGAGCTTCCTGGTGGCGTGCCGCAGCCAGCGCAGCTCGCTGTTGACCCGCCGCCAGGTCGCCGGGATCATGCTGGCCGCCTCCGCCTTCGTGCCCAGCCGGAGCGTGATCCGCCCGCTGGCCCCGAACGTGTCGCGCAGCACCGGGTTGACCACGAACATGCCCGACCGCAGGACGCGCACGCCCTGCCGGTTGACGTTGGCCAGGCCGCCGCCGCTGATCAGCGAGGACAGCTCGCAGCGGGAGCCGTCGAGCGTGTCGGGGTCGTAGTCGACCTCGGGCGGCTCCTCGAACACGATCTTGTTCAGCCGCAGCCCGGCCGCCCCGTCCTCCTGGACGCGGCCGGACAGGAACGTGCGCACCTCGTCGCAGACGCCGTCGCCCTCCATGACGTCCAGGGCCTCGACGCAGATCAGCCCGTCGTCCGGGATCTCCTCGGGGGTCAGGTCGAAGGCCACGCGGGCGTGCGGGTTGCGGCCGCGCAGCAGCACGCACTGGCGCAGGCGGCCCTGGGAACGGATCTGGACGCACCGGGGCGTCGTGAAGTCGGGGCCCGTCCTGCCGGTGTGCCAGCCGCTGACCGACCGCTCGTCCATGGACAGCGACATCTGCACCCGCAGCGGCCGTCCCTGCGCGGACACCTTGAAGCCGACCAGCCCGGACGTCTCGAACCTGCCCACGATCTGGCTGCCGCGGTGCAGCCGGTCGATCACCTGGAGCGCGGGGAACCGCCCGCTGGTCACGTGCACGGGCGGGATCGCGGGCAGGATCACCGGGTCGAGCTCTGTGATGGGTCCTGTTCCGGTCATCGGGCGCTCCTCGCGGGGGTCAGTGTGGTCTTGGCCAGGTCCTGGAAGTCGAATCGGGTGAGCACCGGGTCGCGGCGCTCCCACATGCGGCGCACCGCCTCGAAGAGCGGGTCGCCGTCGGGCTCGGCGTGCCGCAGGGCGACCGCCAGGGCCCGCGGGTAGTCGGGGCCGAGCTCCCAGCGCGGCAGGACCTGGGTCGGCACGTCGGCGCCGCAGCGGCGCAGCCACAACCACAGGCGGGCGCGCTCGCGCTGCTCCGGGCCGAGGATGGTCTCCGCCTTGCCGTGCACGGCGACGGCCTCGCCGAGCCGGTCGCGCAGCTCCTCCGGCGTGCGCGCGAGGTGGGTGGCCCCGCAGGCGGCGCCCTCCGACCAGCCGGCCTGGATGACGGGGACGCCGAAGGCGGGCAGGTCGCTGCCGCCGAACGTGACGGCGACGTCGGTCATGCTCCACAGGATGTTCGGCGACAGCAGGCCGGAGCGCAGGCGGTCGAGGAACAGCCAGTTGGCCGACTCCTCGCCGGCCGCGTACCGCTCGGCCTCCTCGAACAGCTCGGTGTCGCGGCCCGGCATGTGGCCGAACACCGTGACGGTGGGCCGGCCGGGGTCCAGGCGCAGCCGGGAGCAGCCGTAGAGGCGGAGCTGGCGGCGTTCGGTGTCGGTGCGGACCTGGTAGCCCTCCTTGGCCCGCCAGGCCGTACGCTCGGCGCTCGGCCGGATCGCCTCCCTGTTGGGCCAGATCTGGCGCTCGAAGAACTCCGCGACCCGGCCGGGCAGCTCCTCGCCGAAGGAGACGGGCGTCTCACCCGGGAAGAGCGCGTACGCCTGCAGCGACCCGGTGCCGTGCACGTGCACGACCGGGATGTCGGTGCGCACGCCGGGATCGATCCGGCTGGTGACCAGCGCGTCGGGCGGCCCGAGATCGGCGGCGGCCCCGAACGCCTCGGCCAGCGGCCGCCACCGCGGGTCGGTGAGCACGACCAGCCGGGCCGACAGCAGCCCGCACACGGCCTTGGCAACCATGACGGTGCGCACGACCGCCCGGACGTCCTCGTCGAACGCCTCGGCCACCACGCAACCCGTGTCGCCCGCGCTGTCCCCCCAGTACGCCCTGGCGGCCGAGACCAGTTGATCGACCTGCTCCTCGTCGTCCACGACACGACGCATGAAACCCTCCACCAAGGCCAGGAAGAATCGCCCCGGTGAACGTTGCCAGACCCTCGCGCGCGTACCCGCGCGACAACACGCTTCTTTGCCGGGCGCTGCCCGAATCTCAGACGGCCTCGACCTGGTCGATGACGAAACGGCTGTTGGGGACGGCCGGAGCGCGCCACGACGGCATGCGCAGGTCCTGGGCCGGCACGCCGTACGTCATCCAGCGGGTCAGCGCGGTCACCGCCAGCTTCATCAGGTCCACGGTGATCCACTCGCCGGGGCACCGGTGCCCTTCGTAGTGGTCGCCGCCGCCCTGGGGGACGAAGTCGTACTCGCCGCCGTCCCATTCGGCGAACCGTTCCGGGCGGAACTCGCCTGGGCGGTCCCACAGGCGCGGGTCGTGGTCGATGCCGTACAGGTCGAGCAGTGCCCGCCGGCCCTGCGGGAAGTGCTCGCCGTTCCAGGTGAAGGGCTTGGCCACCTTGGCGGCGACGAACGGGAAGAACGGATAGAACCGGCGTACCTCCTGGACGAAGTGCTCGACGAACTGCTCGTCGCCCTCGCGGACGCGCTCGTAGTACTCCGGGTGGGCGTGCAGTGCCATGGCCGCGAACGTCACGAACCTGGCCACCGCCACCGTGGGCCGCAGCACGTTGTGCAGCTCGACGGCCGCGGTCCTGACCGGGAGCAGGGTGCCGTCGGGGTCGCGGTAGCCCGCGATCAGGCCGGTCACCGTGCCGGCGAAGCGGCCGGGGTCGTCGCGGGCGAAGCGGATCAGGCCGGACAGCCACAGGTCGCCCTTGATCCGGGCGTACCGGCCGCGCAGGTAGCGGGGGCCGAGCCCGCCCGCGCCCTCGATGGCCGCCTGGAGGGTGGCGGTGACCTCGGGCACCCGCGCGGGCGGCAGCGGCACGCCCGTCCAGTCGCAGACCGCCTGGCACAGCAGCCTGCTGACCTCCTCGTACAGGACGACCCGCGGCATGCCCTGCCAGGCGCGGATGCGCTCGCGCCAGCGCCGGCCGGCCAGCTCCGCCAGCCGGTCGCGGCCCTCCCGGCCCATCAGCGACATGAACATGGCCTTGCGCGCCCGGTGGGTCTCGCCGTCGAGGGCCTGCACGCCGTTCCTGCCGAACAGCGTCGCCTGGAGCCGCCGGGGCGCGGCGCCGTCCCGGACGAACAGCTCGGGGTCGTAGAAGACCTCGGCGGCCTGCGCGCCGGTCATGCAGATGGTCGGCTGGAGCAGCAGCCGCGTCTCGAAGACGTCGGAGCCGAGCCGCCGCGCCCGGTCGCCGATGAAGCGGTACGGGTCGAGCAGCAGCGTCAGGGTGTCGTCCAGGACCGGCCTCCGGCGGGGAGCGGTGACCGGCTCACGGACCCGCGCCTGCTCGCGTGGCAACACTCGGTGAGAAGTCATGACCACGCCCTATCCCCGCAGACCCACAGGAAACGAATTCGACGGGAAACCCGGCGAACCAAATCCCGTGCTTCGGCGTCTCACCCGGGGTAGAAGCATCCACCGCCGGCGCGGGCTTCGTCTTTTTACAGAGAGCAGGTCATGGGCGGGTTTAGGATGCACCCAAAAGCCGAGATGGGGAGGTTTTTCCGCATGGGTTCCCGAATGTCGAGCATCGTGCGCCTGACCGGGGCTGCGATGGCCGCGGGAGTGGTGGCCGCGGCCATCGCGCTGCCGGCGGTCGGCGGCACCGGAGCGATGTTCGTCTCGGCGTCCGAGGAACTGAACATCAAACCGGAAGACCTCAAAGAACCGCCGCTCGCCGAGAAGACGACGGTCCTCGACGCCAAGGGCAACGAGATCGCCCAGTTCTACGAGGAGTACCGGGTAAACGTCTCGCTCGACGAGGTGGCCGACATCATGAAGACGGCCATCATCTCCATCGAGGACTACCGCTTCTACGAGCACGGCGCGATCGACATCGAGGGCACCGTGCGCGCCCTCGCCAAGAACCTCAGCAGGGGCGGCATCGCCCAGGGTGGCTCCTCCATCACCCAGCAGTACGTCAAGCAGGTGCTGCTCAACTCGGCCACCACCGAGAAGGAGAAGAACGCGGCCCTCGAAGCCAGCTACGCCCGCAAGCTCAAGGAGCTGCGCTACGCGATGGCGGTCGAGGAGAAGTACAGCAAGAACGAGATCCTCGGCAAGTACCTCAACATCGCCTACTTCGGCGCCGGCGCGTACGGCGTCGAGGCGGCGGCCAAGCGGTTCTTCGGCGTGTCGGCGGCCGAGCTGACGCTCCCCCAGGCGGCCACGCTGGCCGGCGCGGTCCAGGACCCCAACCGGACCGACCCCAACCTGGGCAAGGAGTCGCGCGCGCAACTGCTCAACCGGCGCAACGTGGTGCTCGACCGCATGCTGGAGCTCAAGAAGATCACGCCTGAGCAGCACGAGGAGGCTAGGGCCAAGAAGCTCGGCTACAAGGGCACCCCGCTGCCCGGCGGCTGCGGCGCCAGCCCGTATCCCTACTTCTGCATGTACGTGCGCAACGAGATCCTGAGCAACCCGGCCTTCGGCAAGACCAAGAAGGCCCGCACCCAGTTCCTCAACCGGGGCGGCCTGGAGATCAAGACCACGATCGACCCGAAGATGCAGAAGGCCGCCGAGGAGGCCATCAAGAAGCACGTCTTCGCCTCCGACAACCCGGTCGCCTCCGAGGCCCTGGTCAAGCCGGGCACGGGCGAGATCAAGGCCATGGCCGCCAGCCGCAAGTACGGCAACTCCAGGCGCAAGCACGAGATGTCGTACAACGTGGTGGCCGACGCGGTGCACGGCGGCGGCGTCGGCTTCCAGGCCGGCTCGACGTTCAAGACGTTCACCCTGCTCACCGCGCTCAAGCAGGGCATGAAGATCAACGACGGCTTCAACGTGGGCAGCGGCTACACCGCCCCCAACTACTGGGCGTTCAAGAACTGCAAGGGCCAGAACGTCGGCGACCCGAGCCACACCGTCACCAACGACGAGGGCGGCGGCGGCTTCAAGTCGCTGGCCACCGGCACCTGGGGCTCGGTGAACACGTTCTTCATGACGCTGGAGCAGAAGGTCGGCCTCTGCAAGGTGGTCGAGACCGCCAAGTCGCTCGGCATCAAGCGCTCTGACGGCGGCAAGCTCCAGGAGTTCGAGACGTTCACGCTCGGCATCAACGAGATGGACCCGGTGACCGTGGCCACGGCCTACGCGGCGATCGGCGCGCGCGGCAAGTACTGCCCGCCGACGGCCATCACCCAGATCACCGACCGCAACGGCAAGGTGACCGAGTACAAGCCCAAGTGCACGCAGGCGTTCGACCCCGAGGTCGCCGACGCGGCGGCGAACATCCTGTCCGGCGTCTTCACCAAGGGCACGATGCGCGCGGTCGGCGGCATCGGCCGTCCGGCGGCGGGCAAGACCGGCACCACCGACGACCAGGCCACCGCCTGGTTCGCCGGGTTCACCCCCGACCTGGCCGGCGCGGTCAGCATCGGCGACCCGCGCGGCTCGACGACCCACAAGCTGAACGGCATCACCATCGGCGGCCGGTACTACTCCTCGGTCTTCGGCGCCTCCATCCCCGGCCCGATCTGGAACGCCACCATGAAGGCCGCGCTCAAGGGCACCCCGCCGACGGCCTTCACCCCGGTCGACTCCTCCCGCTTCGGCGGCTGCGGCCAGGGCTGCGCCCCCCGCAGGCAGGAGCCCGACGACAACGGGGACCAGGGCCTCACCGACGTCAACCCCGACGGCGACTTCGGCCCCGGCCAGGGTTACCAGAACGGCGACGGCAACGGTCACGGCCGGGGCCGCGGCAGGCGCTAGAGACGGACGTCCAGGGGTATCCGGCGCGTCCCGGATACCCCTAACGGATGGTCAATATGTCGTGATCGACCTGCGGCGGGAAAACCTCCGGCGGTGACCACCGCCCCCACCTGAGCAGATTCGGCGGGCGTCCGCACACCCGGGCGCACCCCCTGCAAAGGCCCTATTAACAGCGGCGAAACATTGGTAACGTGGGAGCGCTCCCAGGATCTTTCCGCGAGGTGCTCCATGACCGAGCAGCCCACACTGGCACAGGTGGCGGCCGCTGCAGGGGTTTCCCCCGCGACCGCATCTCGAGTCCTCACGGGCTCGGTGCGGGTCAGTACCTCGACCCGCCGGCAAGTCTACGACGCCGTCTCCCGCATGGGCTACGTCCGACAACGCGCGCCCAGGGGCAGCGCCGCCAAGACGCTGACCGACGGCGTCACGGCGGTGATCTGCGACCATCTCCCCCGCCTGTTCTCCGAGCCCTACTACGCCAGGCTCCTGTCCGCCGCCGGAGCGGTGATCGCCGAGCACGGCACCCACCTCATGGTGACGACCGTGACGCCCACCTCCTCCACGCTGCCCGCGCTGTCGGGCGCCGTCCTCATCGTCGGCGCGCGCGAACGCCATCCGCTGGCCATCAAGCTGTCCACCGCCGGCATCCCGGTCCGCAACATCGGCCGGCCGCCCCACGACCTCAAGCTGCCCTACGCCGACGTGGACAACCTCGACGGCGGCCGGCAGGCGGCCGAGCACCTGCTGTTACAGGGCCGCAGGAACGTGGCGGCCATCGGCGGCCCGCCCTCCCTGCCCGCCGCCCGCGACCGGCTCGAAGGGCTCGTCCGCACCCTGCAGTCGGCCGGCGCGCCCGACGTGCCCGTGGCCTACGGCGACTTCACCGCGGCCTCGGGCACGCACGCCATGCAGTGGCTGTTACGCCACGCGCCGGGCCTCGACGCCGTCTTCGTCGCCTCCGACCTGATGGCGGCCGGCGCGATCCAGGCCCTGCGCCGGGCCGGCCGCAAGGTGCCCGCGGACGTCGCCGTGATCGGCTTCGACGACGCCCCCGTGGCCCGGCACACCGTCCCGGCGCTGACCACCATCCGCCAGCCCGTCGAGGAGCTCGCCACGGTCGCCACCCGCCTGCTCCTGACCGGGGCGACGGGGATCGACCCCGTCCTCCCCACGGAACTGGTCATCCGTGAGTCAGCTTGAGCCGGGGGACGTGCTGGCCCGGCGGTACCTGCTGCTGGACCCGCTGGCCCACGGCGGCATGTCGGTCATCTGGCGTGCCTTCGACCAGTCGTTGCAGCGGCTGGTCGCGGTCAAGGTGCTGACCGCCTCGCTGCACACCGACCACGGCGAACGCGTGCGGGTGCGCAGCGAGGCCCGCGCCGCGGCCCGGTTCATCCACCGGGACTCGATCGAGATCTACGACTACGGCGAGACCGTCACCGCGAAGGGCGGCGTGGCCGCGTACGTGGTGATGCCCCTGCTCGACGGCACCCCCCTGGCCGAGCGCATCGCCGAGGGGCCGCTGCCGTGGACCGAGGCGGCGGCCATCGCCCTGCGGCTGACCCGCGTGCTGATGGCCGGGCACGCCCGCGGCCTGGTCCACCGGGACGTCACCGCCGAGAACGTGCTGCTCACCGCCGACGGCCCCAAGCTGCTCGACTTCGGCATCGCGGCCTGGGCCGGCGACCCCGACGACGACCGCGGCACCCCGCCCTACGTCGCCCCCGAACGCCTCCTCGGCGCCCCCACCCACCCGGCCGTGGACGTGTACGCCTTGGGCGTGCTGCTGTTCGCCATGCTCACCGGGCGCACCCCGTACCCGGAGACGACGTGGGAGGAGATCGAGGCGGCGCGCCGGACCGATCCCCCGCCCCGGGTGACCGGCGTGCCGCACGGCGTCGCCTCGCTCTGCCAGAGCTGCCTGGCGCACCTGCCCGAGGAGCGGCCCACGGCCGAGGAGATCGTCGCCGCGCTGACCTCGGCGCTCGGCACGGCCGGGATCGCCCGGCAGGTGCGGCGGGGGCTGACGGTGGCCGGGTCGGCGCTGCTTGCGCTCACCGTGCTGCTGTGGTTCCAGCGGTCCGACCCGGAGCCGGTGCTGTCGCCGCAGGTCACACCGTCCGTCACGCCCCCCGTCACGCCGTCCGTCACGCCGTCGGCCGCGGCGTCGGCCTCCCGGGCGTTGCGGAGCTCACCGGCCGGGCCGGTCACCGTCGAGCAGGCCGTGGACGGCTTCCACGACACGCTCGAAGACGGCGAACCGTGCGACGCGACCGACGCGGACGTGGTGCTCGACCTCAAGCAGGTGCTCGACTCGCTGGTCCGCGGCCCCTCGGTCACCGGCACGGCCGAGGTGCGGCGCAAGGTCGCCGACCGGGCCAGGGAGGGCCGCCTGGCCCCCGCCTGCCGGGCGGAGCTGGAGGCCAGGCTCAAGGTGCTCGACCGGGCCATGGAACCCGGCTGAGGGGTTCGCCGGGATCGATGCCCCTCGCGCCCGCCGGGTCAGGCGCTGACCAAGATCGGCTGAAAGTTTCACACCACGTTGTCGGGACGGCGCCGCCCATGGTTCAATGCGCTGGCCGGGCGGGCTGATCGTGGGCGTTCCTGTGTTCCCCTGCACGAAGGAAGCCCCATGAAACACTTTCGAACGGCGGCGCTCACCGCCGCCCTGGTCCTGCTGGCCACCGTCCTGATCGCGCCGCCGCAGGCGCAGGCCCACGGCGTGTCCATGTTCCCCGGCGCCAGGACCTTCCTGTGCTGGCAGGACGGCCTGCGCGAGAACGGCCAGATCCAGTCCTACAACCCGGCCTGCGCGGCGGCCGTCGCCCAGAGCGGCGCGACCCCGCTCTACAACTGGTTCGCCGTGCTGCGTTCCGACGGCGCCGGGCGCACCAGCGGCTTCATCCCCGACGGCCAGCTCTGCAGCGGCGGCACCGGCGGCCCCTACGACTTCACCGCCTACAACGCCGTCCGCTCCGACTGGCCGCTGACCCACCTGACGTCGGGCGCGAGCATCCAGATGCGGCACAGCAACTGGGCCCAGCACCCCGGCACCTTCGTCTACTACGTCACCAAGAACGGCTGGAACCCCGACGGCCCGCTCAAGTGGTCGGACCTGGAGTCGTTCGGCAGCGTCACCAACCCGCCCGCCAGCGGCGGCCCCGGCGGGCTCAACTACTACTACTGGAACGCCCAGCTTCCCTCCGGCAAGACCGGGCGGCACATCATCTACACCCACTGGATCCGCTCCGACAGCAACGAGAACTTCTACAGCTGCTCCGACGTCGTCTTCGACGGCGGCAACGGCCAGGTCACCGGCGTCGGCCCCGGCGGCGGCACGCCTTCGGGCACGCCCACGTCCACCCCCACGGTCACCCCGACGGTGACCCCGCCCCCCGGCGGCTGCACCGCCACCTGGAAGGCCACCGACACCGGCTGGGCCGGTCACTTCCAGGGCGAGGTGACGGTGAGGAACACCGGCACGACGTCACTGAACGGCTGGACGGTCAAGTGGACCTACTCCGGCGGCCAGGGCTTCGACGGCGCGCCCTGGAACGGCGTGCTGTCCGCCCAGCCGCCGAACGTCTCCGTCAAGAACGCCTCCTACAACGGTCAGCTCGCGCCGAACGCGTCCACCACGTTCGGCTTCAACGCCACCGGCTCGATCCCGAGCCCCGCACCCGCGCTGACCTGCACGAGCCCGTGACCGGACCACGTCGCGGGAAGATCGCGGCAGGCGTCGCCCTGGCCGGCCTGGCGCTGGCCGGGGCGACGCTGTTCGCCGCCCACCAGGAGTCGGCGCGGCTCGACCAGGAGCTCGCCGCCCAGGTGACGCTGATCCTCGAACGGGCCACGCCCAAGGAGCACCACGACCACGGGCACGGGTTCGAGGCTCGGGTGGTGTGCGCGGTGGAGCCGTTCGGCACGGACCCGCCGGACGCCGCCGGCCTGGCCGAGGTGCGCTGGGTCTACGCCCGGCACCTGTGCGCGATCGTCGGCGAGAGCCGTGACTGGGCGATGTCCGTCCGGGCCTCGGGGCCCATCGCCGTCCGCCTGGGCGTGCCGCCGCAGGTCAAGGTGCCTGCCGCCGGGCCCGGATATCCGGAGCGGGTCCGGGCGCTGATCCCCGCGCGCTACCACGACGAGGCGTTCGCCGACTTCTCGGACGAGGCCGCCATCGACGCGGCCCGCGAACGCTTCTCCCACGCCCAGGATCCCCGCTGACCGCCGGGCAAGGCCGAGCCGGTGGATGGTGCAAACGGACGCGGCCGGCTGGGGGTTCGCCGGCCGCGTCCGTCCCATCCGGGCGGGATGGTGTCGCGGGCAGGATCAGTTGATGGGCCTCACCTCCTCCTTCTCTAGCCGGCGCAGGTGTAGCCGGACGGGACGGACGAGTCGCCGTCCGGACGACCGGCCTGGACCCCGAAACCGGTGGCGGCGCCGGGCGCGAGCGTGCCGTTGTAGCTCAGGTTCCGCGCGGTCACGGTCCGCCCGCTGACCGTCACCGCGGCGTTCCAGAAGCCGGTCACGGTGTGGCCCGCGGGCAGCGTGAACGTCACCGTCCAGCCGTTCCTGGCGGTCGTGCCGGTGTTGGTCACCGTGACGGGCTGCAGGACGTACCCGTTGCCCCACTGGCTCTGGACGGTCCCCACGGCCGTGCAGCCCCCGTCGCCGCCCCCGGCCAGGGTGGTGAAGGAGGCCGTGGGCGAGGCGGCCGACTGGTTGCCCGCCGCGTCCCTGGCCTTGACGTGCACCTGGTAGGCGGTCGAGGGCGACAGGCCGGTCAGGGTGATCGAGGTGGTGGCCGTGGTCCCGAGCGGGACGCCGGCCGAGGTGTAGACGTCGTAGCCGGTCACGCCCACGTCGTCGGTGGCGGCCGGCCAGGTCAGGGTGGCGCCGGACGAGGTGACGTTCGAGGCCGCCGGGGCGCCGGGGGCGCTCGGCGGGGTCGGGTCGGTGGTGCCGCCCCCGTAGACGGACGCCTGCCTGGCCGTGGCGGCGATGCCGTTGGGGCCGTTGAACAGCCGCTGCCCCCACGAGGTGAGCCGGGTGACGTCGAAGCCGGTGACCTGGTCGAGGTACTCGACGCCGCCGCCGTTGCCGCTCCACGACCAGCCCAGGTAGCCGAGGCCGCGGCTCACGGCCTGGGACATGATCGTGTCCTCGTCGGGGTCGCCGTCGGAGTGGTTGAACCCGAACTCGCCGATGACCAGCGGCAGCCCGGCCGTCCGGAACGCGTCCAGGTACGACGTGATCTCGGCGGCGGTGTCGTAGACGCCGTACATGTGCACGGAGAAGATCGTGTTCTTGTCGGGGTCGGCGGCGAGGACGGACGCGGCGTTGTCCCGCATGACGTTCTGCCAGTCCTGGCCCCAGGCGGGGGCGTCCACCATCAGCGCGTGGTGGATGCCGTTGGCGCGCAGCTTGGCGATCGCGGCCTTGGTGGCCTCGGCCCAGCCCGGCGTGGTGGCGTTGTTGCCGATCGGCTCGTTGCCGATGTTGACGACGACGTAGTCCTCCTGTCCGGCCAGGGCGCTCTTGACGCTGATCCAGTAGTCGGCGGCCTGGTCGAGCGTGTACGCGCCGCTCTGCTCGCCGTACCCGGTGGTGTCGTGGTCCTCCAGCACGCAGATGAGCTTGTTCTGCTTGCACAGGGAGACCACGCCGGCCACGTCGGAGGCGGAGTTGGCGCTCCACCGGCCGCCGCTGAGCACGACGCGCACGGTGTTGGCCTTCAGCGACCTGATGTCGGCGAACGCCTTGGTCCGGGCCGGGTACCAGGTGTGGGCATGGCTGGTGCCGCGCATCACGAACTCCTGGCCGTCGCCTTCCAGGATCTTCGTGCCGCTCACGTGGATGCCGGTGGCGGCCCGCGCCGCGGTGCCCGGCACGATCAAGGAGGCGGCCACAAGCGCGGCGGCGAGCGCCGGCGCGGTGAACAGTGATCGCATGTGCTGCCTTTCCCTGAGCCGGTGGATCCGCCCTCGCCCCTGCTCGGCAGCCGGGGCGAGGGCGGGGTCGGCGGGCTCAGGCGGGGGTGCAGGTGAGGTCGGAGGTGGACGGGGTGCCGTTGGCGATGAAGCCGAACGTGGTCGTGGCGCCGGCGGCGAGCCCGCCGTTCCACGCCTCGTTCCTGACGGACACGGACGAGCCGGTCTGGGTGAGCTTTCCGCCCCAGAGCTGGGTGATCTGGTTCGCGGACGTCCAGGCGGCCGTCCAGCCCGTGATGGCCGCGGAGCCGACGTTCTTGACGGTCACCTCGGCCTGGTACGCGCCGCCCCAGGAGTTGGTGACCTTGAACGTGGCCGCGCAGCCGCCCTGGGGCGGGTCGGCGGTCGTGAACGACGTGCCGTCGGACGGCGTCGAGCTGTTGCCCGCCGCGTCCCTGGCCACCACCGAGACCGTGTACGCCGTCGCCGGGCTGAGCCCGCCCAGGTCGTACGAGGTGCCGGTGGCCGTGCCCGCCTTGGCGGACCCCAGGTAGACGTCGTAACCGGTCACGCCCACGTTGTCCGTGGAGGCCGCCCAGGTGACCTTCGCGCCCGAGCCGGTGATGCCCGAGACGGACGGTTTGCCGGGCTTGGTGGGCGCCGTCTTGTCCTCGGAGTCCGTGGTGGTGAACGTCGTCTCGTCCGAGGACGCCGAGGTGTTGCCCGCCGCGTCCCTGGCCACCACGTGGACGGCGTAGGCCGTGGCAGGGGTGAGCCCGCTGAGGTCGAAGGAGGTGCCGGTGGCCGTGCCCGCCTTGGTGGACCCCAGGTAGACGTCGTAACCGGTCACCCCCACGTTGTCCGTGGAGGCCGTCCAGCTCAGCTTCGCCGCCGTGCCCGTGATCGCGGAGACCGCGGGCCTGCCCGGCTTGCTGGGCGCTGTCGTGTCCTGCTCCTGCGGCCCCGGGGGCTCACCCCAGATCTTGGTGGCGCCGCTGTAGAGGGTGATGTTCTTCGTCTGCACCGGCGTCGCGCCCGGCGTGGCCGGGATGCCCTGGTACGACCAGTCGTCGGCCGGGTTCCAGGCGCCCGCGCTGGTGATCCTGAACTGCACCTCCCTGCGGTGCTGCGACTGCCCGGCCGGGGCGATGGCCTGCCCCGAGCAGTCGATGTTCACGTAGAGCACGCTCCCGCCGGCCGAGCCGAGCGTGGGGGCCTTGCACTGCGTGTAGGCCGACGACACGCTGATCTGCGAGGCGGTCGTCGAGCCGTCGAGGGTGAAGTAGTAGCGGAACGAGCCGTCCGACAGGACCCGCGCGGGCCAGGCCGACTGGTTGCGCACGATGGCCTTGATCTCGGTGAAGTTCGTGCCGGAGGCGTTCACGCCGGCCTCGACGAAGATCTCCGGGCCGTCCGGGGTCTCGGCGGGCGGGAAGTTCGCCGCGGGCGCTCCCCCGTACTCCTTGTAGAGCCGGGCCAGGGCGCTGGTGAAGCCGGCGTTGTAGTCGGTCGCGACCTCGTTCATGACGTAGTCGTCGCGTTTGTCGGCGTAGACGTCGTCGGGGTCGGGCGGGCCGCCGACCAGCGCGCCGTACAGCGTGTGGCGGCTGTTGACCGGGTTGGTGATCTGGTCGGTCCACGAGCCGTGCGCCGTGCGGTGGTGCGGGTTCTTCGGCGGGTTGGCCCCGAACCCGATCAGGTACGAGGAGTTGCGCGGGTTGTCGCCGAGCGCGTAGTTGATCTGCCGGACCGCGAAGTCGTGGTAGCGGGCCTTGCGCGCCGGGTCACTGATCGAGTCGCTGTGCACGAGCGCGACGAACGAGGTGTTGGCCGCGTACCGCAGCGACCCCCACCGGTCCAGCACGGCCTGGCCGCCCGGCGAGTACCTGACCTTGGAGCCGTTGACGCCGACCGTCCACCAGTCGAGCCAGCGGTCGGCGTCGTCCAGGTACTTCTGCTTGCCGGTGAGCTTGTGCAGCAGCACGTACGCGCCGTACGACTTGTCGTCCCAGGCGATCGTCCACTTGTACGACTTCGTCGTGGTCTGCGGTTCGTTGCCCAGGTTGTCGTAACCGGCCTCGGCCTTGGCCAGGTAGGCGGCGTCGTTCGTGGCCCGGTAGAGCCAGATCGCCCCCCAGACCAGCTCGTCGTTGTAGCCGCTCCAGGAGTTGTAGTAGCCCTGGGCGTCGCTGATGCAGTCGCTGTACTTCTTCCTGACCGTGTCGGCGAAGGAGTACAGCTGCTTGGCGTGCGTCACCAGCTTGTCGGCATACGCCGGATCGGTCGGACGGAAGACGATCGACGATGCCGCCATCGCCGCCGCCGTCTCCCCCGCCAGGTCCGAACCGCCGCAGGACGCGTCGATCTTGTAGGCCGGCCGGTTCATCTGCATGGCCTCGGCCGGGCCCCACCAGGCGTGGTCGGTGCCGCCGTTGCCGACCTGCCCGTACAGCACGTCGGCCGACGGGTGGGCCTTGACGAAGTAGTCGTTGACGAACCTCAGGTTGTTCAGCAGGTGGGTGAGCTGGCCGGAGCCCGCGTAGGCGTCGCGGTACTCCACGCCGCCCCAGGCCAGCATCGTGGCCGAGAAGGCCATCGGGAAGCCGAACTTGACGTGGTCGCCCGCGTCGTACCAGCCTCCGGTCAGGTCCAGCCCGGCGTCCTTGCCGTCGTTCAGGCCCGAGTCGCCGCGCCAGGAGACGCGGTTCCAGGCGGGCAGGTCGCCCGACTGCTGGGCCTCGTAGAACCACAGCGACTTCTGCAGCGCCTCACCGTAGGCGAAGGCGGGCGCGGCCGCGTGGGCCACCGGCCCCACCCCTGCGAGCAGGGGCAGGACCAGCGACGCCGCGGCGATCATCGCCGACTTTCTCACGGGAAGAGCCGCCCGTACTCGGCCAGGGCCACGGCCACGTCCACCTGCGCCCAGAAGCGGTGGTAGTTGAACGTCGGCGCGGGCCCGGTGCCCTGGAGGTAGGCGTTCACCTCGGGCCAGTCGGGGTCGTTCTTGTAGAAGGACCTGATCGACATGAACGTCGAGCTGGAGTTGATCGTGTCGCCGTTCGGCATCTTGCCGGTCCAGCCCGGGGGCACGTAGACCGGGTCGTTCAGCCGCTTGTAGTC
Source organism: Nonomuraea sp. NPDC004702 (assembly GCF_053601695.1). Lineage (NCBI taxonomy): Bacteria > Bacillati > Actinomycetota > Actinomycetes > Streptosporangiales > Streptosporangiaceae > Nonomuraea > Nonomuraea sp. NPDC004702. Next base: position 66,339 of record NZ_JBSGCE010000019.1, on the reverse strand, counting down.
GGTCTTGGTCTCCGACACCGACACGCCCTTGGCGTCGCGGTTCTTCCACACGCCGTCCAGCAGCGCCTTGGCCATGGTCCTGGCCCCGGCGTGGTTCGCCTTGGCCGCGTAGTACATCAGGGCCTTGGCGTACGAGCCGGCCACGCCGACGTCGTTGGTGTAGTCGGCGACCGTCACGTGCAGGCCGGGGTTGGGCGGCGGCATGCCGTTCGGGTCGCTGAAGTCACCGGCGGGCTGGCCGGTCCACTTCAGCGTCGACGGCATCTGGTACGTGCCGTCCGCGTTGATCGTGGTGTTGGCCATCGCCCAGGCGACCCACTTGTCCAGCAGCGCCTTGGCGTCGGCGTTGCCCGAGGCGTAGTAGAGCTCGGCCACCCGCTCCATGGTCCACGCCTGGAACCCGAACCACTGGTTGGACGGCGGGTCGTGGTAGACCGGCTGCCAGTCGTAGGTCATGCCGTGGAACTTCGGCAGCCCGGCCGGCGGGGTGGCGTAGTGGCCCTCCCAGCTGTTGGTCGCGCCGCCCGCGATGGCGCCCTCGGCCGACTGCAGCCAGGTGTAGAACTGCAGCTGGCGGGTCAGGCTGGTGCTCCAGTCGGCCGCGCCGGTGCCACTCTTGGGCTTCAGCTCGGCCACGTTGGCCAGCGCCCAGGCCGCGAGCGGGTTCTGGTAGCCGGAGTGGTTGTGGCTGGAGCCGATGCGCCAGGCCCAGCCCGCGCTGGTGTCGCTCGCGCCGCCCCAGGCGTAGTACCAGGACAGCAGGTAGTTGGAGGCGTCCTTGCCGGTGCCCGCGGCACACGAGGTGCTGGTGCAGCCGGGCTTCTTGAAGTACTTGTCGTACATCGCGTACCGCAGGTAGTCGCCCATCTTGGCGGCCTTGGCGACCGACGCGGAGATCTGCGACTCCTTGCCCTGCTGCTTGGCCCACGTCTGCGCCCAGTACGCCGCCTGGACGGCCCGCGCGTCGGCGTCGGGCGCGTTGGTGTACTTCCACTGCTTGGCGTAGTTGCTGTCCTTGGTGAACAGGTCGAGGTAGCCGTTGGGGCCGCCGAACTTGAACGTGTCGCAGGACGGCTGCGGGATGGTCTCGAAGACCGACTCCTCCGGGCCGCGCTGGTAGGTGTTGATGTAGGTGTTCTTGCTCGTGCCGTCGCCGCAGCGGCCGAAGCCGTAGGTGTTGTCGACGTCGAGCAGCCAGTGCATGCCGTAGACGTCACTGGTGTTGTACGCGCTCTTCAGCTCGTTGGCCAGCGGGTCCGAGCCCACGGACACCCCGGAGTCGAGCTGCGTCGGGTACTGCTTGATGTCGTTCCACTCACCGGCGTACGTGGCCGGCTTGGCGGGGTTGTAGAAGGAGTTCGTCGGCTGGTCGGCGGTCGAGGGGATGATGTACTTCTCCATCGAGGCCCACGCGTTGTTGAACTTCGCCCAGTCGCCGGTCACCTGCCCGTAGGTCGCCTCCAGCCACAGGTAGTAGCTGTAGGCCTCGGACGTGGTCTCGTGCCCGTGGTCGGGCGCCTCGACCATGAACGTCTCCACCGAGTGGTACGGCACGCCGTCGGGCGAGAAGTACCCGTTGGCCGGGTCGTGCAGCTCGTTGTACATCTCGACGAACCGCTTGACGTACTCGTTGTCGCCGCCGAGGTCGTCGTCCGCCTCACTGGCGGTGACCTTGACCGGGGTGTAGCCGGTCGCGCTCACCGTGAACTCGGCGGTGCCGCTGGTGGTGTCGGCGTCGTCCGCCGCCGCCAGGGTGACGTTCTGGACGGTGTTCCAGTTGGCCGGGGTGAAAGTGAGCGAGCCGCCGGAGCCGACGGTCAGGTCGGCGTCGCCGCTGGTGCGGGCGGTGGTGACGGTCACGTTCGCGGCGGGCGCCTGCGAGAGCTTCACGCCGAAGCCCGCGGTGCCCTTCTCCGGCACGGAGATCGTGGTCGGGCTCACCACGAGGGCGGGCCCGGTGTTCTGCGAGACGGTGATCCCGACGGGGGCCGAGGTCGTGGTCGCGCCCCCGTTGTCGGTGGCCTTCGCGGTGATCGAGTAGCTGCCCGCGGCCACGTTCTGCCAGGTGTAGCCGTACGGCGCCGAGGTGTCGGTGCCGAGCAGCGTGGAGCCCTGGTAGAAGTCGACCTTGGAGACCGTGCCGTCGGCGTCGGCGGCGTTCGCGGCGATGGCCACGGTGGCCGGGGCGGTGAACGTCTGGCCGGCGGTGGGCGAGGTCAGCGCGACCGTGGGCGGGGTGTTGGCGCCGCCGCAGGTCACGCCGTTCACGGTGAACGAGGTCGGGCTCGGGTTGCTGCCCGTCCAGGTGCCGTTGAAGCCGAGCGTCGTCGAGGCGCCGGTGGCCAGGCTGCCGTTCCACGGCATGTTGGTGGCGGTGACGTGCGTGCCGGACTGCGTCCAGTTGGCGCTCCAGCCGGTGGGCGTGTACTTCTGGCCCGCGGTCGGGAAGTCGAAGCCGAGCGTCCACGAGGTGATCGGGTCGCCGGTGTTCTTCAGGGTCAGGTTGGCGGTGAACCCGCCCTGGCCCGGGCCGCTCGTCCACTGGTTGGCGGTGTACGTCACGTCGCAGGCGGCGGCGGCGTGCGCGGGCAGCGCCGCGAGGGTCGTGGTCGTGCCCGCCGCGAGCACGAGCGTCGCGGCTCCGGCGAGCCGCCTCGACAGGCGGGAAAGACGGGAAGGAGGTCTGTGTTTCAAGGGATCTCCATGGGAGTAGGGGGTATGGGAGCGCTCCCAAGGGGGATTGTGGGTGACCGGCGGCGTATGTCAACGGATCGCCCGTCCGGCGGCCCCCGCGTTTCCTCTCACCAGGCTGCCGATGATGAAAGTTTCATCCACGTTACGGGGCATTCGGCGAGCATGCGGCCCGGGAACGCCCGCCGCACGGCCGCCCTCATTTACAGGGCCGGGAGGGCGTCTCACTATGGGAGCGCTCCCAGCCAACTGACGTTCTGGAGATGATCGCTAGTGAGACTCCACAGCGGCCCACGCCGATGGGCCGTGACCATGACCGCCGCGAGCGTCGCGGCCCTCGGGCTCGTCGTCGGCCAGACCACGGCCGCCAGCGCCGCGGTGAACTGCGACGTGACCTACTCCGCCAACTCGTGGACGAGCAGCCCCGGTCAGGGCGGTTTCACCGCGAACATCACGTTGAAGAACACCGGCGACCCGATCACCTCGTGGACGCTGGGCTTCGACTTCCCCGGCACCGGCCAGAAGTACACCCCGACCGGCTGGAGCGCCAACTGGACGCAGTCGGGCACGCACGTCACCGCGACGAACATGCCCTACAACGGCAGCCTGGCCACCGGCGCCTCCACCACCATGGGCTTCAACGGCACCTGGACGGGCAGCAACAACCCGCCCACCTCCTTCACCGTGAACGGCGTGACCTGCGGCGGCGTCACCCCCACCACCCCCGCGGTGGTCACCTCCGCCAGCTCGGTCGCGGTCAACGAGGGCGGCACCGCCACCTTCACCGCCAAGCTGTCCTCCGCCCCCTCCTCGAACGTCACCGTCACCACCCAGCGGACCAGCGGTGACAGCGACCTGACCGTCAGCGCGGGCGGCTCGCTCACCTTCACGCCCGCCAACTGGAACACCGCCCAGACGGTCACCCTGGCCGCCGCCCAGGACGCCGACACCACCGCGGGCACGGCGGCCTTCTCCGTCGGCGGCACCGGCGTCACCTCGGCCACCGTCAACGCGACCGAGGTGGACGACGACGCGGTCGTGGAGCAGGCGCTGCTCGTGACGCCCACGTCGGTGACCGTGCCCGAGGGCGGGACGGCGGCGTACACGGTCAAGCTGGCCGCGCAGCCGTCCGCGAACGTGACCGTCACCTCGACGGCGGGCAGCGGGGACGCCGACCTGACCGTCTCCGCCGGCGGCAGCCTCACCTTCACGACGGCCAACTGGAACACCGCCCAGACGGTGACCCTGGCCGCCGCCCAGGACGCCGACTCGACCAACGGCACCCGTCCCTTCACGGTCGCCGCCACCGGCCTGACCAGCAAGACGGTCACCGCCACCGAGGCCGACGACGACGGCCAGCCGCCCACCGGCCACGTCGAGAACCCGTACGCCGGCGCCACCGGCTACGTGAACCCGCAGTGGAAGGCCAAGGCCGCGGCCGAGCCCGGCGGCGCCGCCGTCGCCAACACCTCCACCGCCGTGTGGCTGGACCGCATCGCGGCCATCGCCGGCTCCTCCTCGGCCATGGGCCTCCAGGCCCACCTGGACGAGGCCGTGGCCCAGGACGCGCTCAACGGCACGGCCCCGCTGACCGTGCAGTTCGTCATCTACGACCTGCCCAACCGCGACTGTTCGGCGCTGGCCTCCAACGGCGAGCTGCTGATCGCCGAGAACGGCTTCAACCGCTACAAGGCCGAGTACATCGACGTGATCGCGAACATCCTGCGCGACCCCAAGTACGCCAACCTGCGCATCGTCACGATCATCGAGCCCGACTCGCTGCCCAACCTGATCACCAACACCAACAACTTCCCGAAGTGCGCCGAGGCCAACGGGCCCGGCGGCTACGTGGACGGCGTCCGGTACGCGCTCGACAAGCTGCACGCCATCACCAACGTCTACACCTACGTGGACGCCGCCCACCACGCCTGGCTCGGCTGGGACTCGAACTTCGGCCCCGCCGTGAACCTCTTCTACAACATGGCCGCGGGCACCACGGCCGGCGTGGACAGCGTGGACGGCTTCATCGTCAACACCGCCAACTACTCCGCCACCAAGGAGCCGTACTTCACGATCAACACCCTGGTGAACGGCCAGACCGTCCGCCAGTCCAAGTGGATCGACTGGAACTACTACGTGGACGAGTCCACCTTCGCCACGGCTCTGCGCACCGCGCTGGTCAACAAGGGCTTCAAGTCCGGGCTCGGCATGCTGGTCGACACCTCGCGCAACGGCTGGGGCGGCACCGCCCGTCCGGGCGGCGCGAGCACCTCGACAGACGTGAACACCTTCGTCAACCAGTCACGCGTCGACCGGCGCATCCACGCCGGCAACTGGTGCAACCAGAGCGGCGCGGGCCTCGGCGCCCGGCCGACGGCCAGCCCCGAGGCCGGTTTCGACGCCTACGTCTGGATCAAGCCGCCGGGCGAGTCCGACGGCGCCAGCACCGACATCCCGAACGACGAGGGCAAGAAGTTCGACCGGATGTGCGACCCGACCTACACCGGCAACAACCTCAACGGCAACAACATGTCGGGCGCCCTCGGCGGCGCCCCGCTGTCCGGCCAGTGGTTCTCCGCCCAGTTCCAGGAGCTGGTCAGGAACGCCTACCCGCCGGTCAGCTAGCTCACCGAGCCGGCCGGGGGCTCCGGGGCCCCCGGCCGCCGGACGAGGGGCCCGCCTGACCCGGGCCCCTCGTCCGGTGAAGGAAGCCGGGCCCCGTCCCCTCGACCGGCGCGACTCGGCCGGGCGCGGGTCAGCGGCTCTCGCGCCACTCCGACACGACGCGATCGACGTCGAAGGGCATCAGGTTGAGCGGCGGCCCCGGCAGGCCCTTCCTGATCGCCTCGCGGATCTTCTCGTTGACCTCTTCGAGGATCTGCCGCACCTCGGTCTCGGACCGGGCCCCGCGGGCCTGCCGCAGCGCCTCCTCGGCCTCCTTGCGCAGCGCCAGCGTCGGGGGCAGCGGCATGGACAGCCCCTCGCTCTCCAGCTTCTGCTTGATCCACCACATCTCGTCGTCCCGCCGGTCGAGGCCGGGCAGCGGCTTGCCCGCGCCCGGCAGGTCGTCGAACTCCCCACGCTCGGCCGCCTCGCGGATCTGACGGTCGATCCAGCTCTCGAACGGCATGCCCACCGGCTTGCGGTCGGTCACGGACGCGGCTCCTCTCACGCCAGGTTGTGGCTCGGCGCGACCGGCCCGCGCCAGCCGAGCACGGCCTCGGTCATGCGCACGGACGCCACCGTCGCGGCGACGTCGTGCACCCGCAGGATCCGGGCGCCCTTGAGGATGGAGACGACGTTCGCGGCGATCGTCCCCTCCTTACGCTCGCCCTGCGGGCGGTCGATGGTCTCGCCGATGAAGTCCTTGTTCGACAGCGCGACCAGGGTGGGATAGCCGATGGCGGTGATCTCCTCCAGCCGCCGGGTCAGCTCCAGGGAGTGGAAGGTGTTCTTGTTCAGGTCGTGGCCCGGGTCGATGATGATCCGGTCGGGGGCGATGCCAGCCTTGAGCGCGAAGGCGACCCGCTCGCGCAGGAAGCCGGCGACCTCGGCGACGACGTCGTCGTAGCTCGGGCGGAAGACCCGCCGGCCGGGCCCGCCGAGACTGTGGGTGACGACCACGCTGGCGCCGGTCTCGGCCGCGACCTCGGCCAGGCCGGGCTCGCGCAGGCCGTTGGTGTCGTTGATGACGTCGGCGCCGGCCTCGACGGCCGCCCTGGCGACCTCGGGGCGGTGGGTGTCGACCGAGATGACGGCGTCGGTCGCGGCCCTGACCTCGGCGATCACCGGGACCACCCGCTCGATCTCCTCCTCGACGCCGATCGCGGCCTGGGCGGCGCTGAAGGCGAACCCGCCGATGTCCACCCAGTCGGCGCCCTCCTCGACGGCCCGGGCGCAGGCCGCGACCGCGCGGTCGAGCTCGTACGTGCGCCCCTGGTCGTGGAAGGAGTTGGGGGTCCTGTTGACGATGGCCATGATGGCGATCTGGCGTTCGAAATCGAACTCCCGCCGCCCGATGCGGCGGACCGGAGAGATGATCTCGGGGGGATTGTTTCCGCCGCTCACGTAGTGGCCCCTTCCGTCTCCTGCCGAGCCTACCCGGGGCCGTGGCGGGGCGGTCGGGCGCGCCCGCGCTCAGACCTGGAAGCGCCCGGGCGGCCCGCCGCCGCCGGTGACCCGGATGCGCTTCATGGAGCTCGGGGAGACGGACGCGTGCGGCAGGCGCATGGTGAGCCGGACCGTGGTGCCGTCCGGGCCGGTGCGGACGTCCACGACGTCGCACAACCGCCGGATCAGGTAGATGCCGCGACCGGTGTAGGAGAGGCTGGACGGCCGGACGTCCCCGTCGAGGTACGCCTGCGGGATGCCCGTCCCCTGGTCCGTCGTCTCCGAGCGGATGACGCCGTCGACCGTCCACAACGTCAGATGCCCGCGCCCGCCCGCGTGCTCCACGGCGTTGACCACGCTCTCGTGCACGGCGAGCACGAAGTCGTCGAGCCGGCCGTCGCGCAGCCCGCTGCTCTCCGCCTGCTCGGCGACCGCGCGGCGCAGCTTGGTGACGTCGTGGAGGGTGAAGACCTGGGTCAGGAGAAGGGCCATGGCGCTCCTTCGTGTCGTCACGACACGCAGGCCACGCCTCTGGACCTTGCGTAGAGAACCGTCCCCTTCCCCGGCCGGGCGGCGCTACACCTGCGGATCAGGGATGGGTGCCGACCCCTGTGGCCAGCTCCTTGACCCGGCCCAGCGGGCCGCCGTCGGGGGCCAGCGGCGGGGTCTCCATGCCGGCGCCGTCGTGCAGGCCGTCCAGCAGCTCGCGCATGGCGTCCCAGGAGGAGTGCCGCGGCCGCCAGCCCAGGACGTCCCTGGCCCTGTCGGTCTTCATGACGGGGATGCGCAGGGCCAGTTCGAGCAGGCCGGGCGAGGCGGGCACCAGCCGCAGGTGCCAGCCGGCCGACATCAGCGTCCTGGCCAGCCAGGGCTTGACCGGTATCGTCCGCGTGCCGAGGAGTTTGGCCAGGTCGGCGGGGTCGAGCACGGGTTCGGCGGCCAGGTTGAAGGCCCCCGACACCGTCCTGGTCACCGCCAGCCGGTACGCCTCGGCCGCGTCGTCGGCGTGCAGCACCTGCAGCCGCAGTCCGGGCACGTCGGGCACGAACGGGATGCGGCCGGGCCGGATCAGCCGGCGCGGCAGGAACGGCCCGGCGAACAGGCGGCGCTGCTCGGTGGCCGCCGCCCGCTGGAAGATGAACCCCGGCCGCATCCGCACCACGCGGATCGCCGGGTGGTCGTGCTCGAAGACGTCGAGCACCCGCTCGACGTACGCCTTCTCCCGGCCGTACGCGGCCCCGGGCCAGCCGTGCGTGGGCCAGCTCTCGTCCACCGGCCGGTCCTTGGGGCCCGGCGAGTACGCGCCGACCGAGGAGGCGTGGACCAGCGCGGGCACCCCCGCCTCGGCCACCGCGCGGAACACCCGCATGCTGCCCAGCACGTTCGCCCGCCAGGTCACGGCCGGGTCCCTGGTGGGCTGGAACAGCCACGCGAGGTGCACGACGGCGTCGGCGCCCTCGAAGATGCGGGACAGGTCGCCGGTGGCGACGTCGGCCTGCCGCCACTCGGTCCGGTCGATGCGCCATCCCGGCAGGCGGCGGGCCACGCCCACGATCGACGTCACGTTGTCATCCGCGGCGAGCGCGCGTACGACGCTCGTGCCGACATTGCCGGTAGCCCCGACCACCACGACTCTCATGCCCGCACCGCTGCCCGCGCTCCGGAAGGTGAAACCCCTGGTCAGGGCTGTAGCACGATCTTTATCGCACCATTCGCCTTCTTCTGGAACATCTCGTACGCCTGCGGCGCCTCCTCCAGCCGCATGCGGTGGGTGGTCAGGTCCATGACGCCGAGCGGGTCGGAGTCGTCGGTGACCAGCGGCATGAGCCGGTTGATCCACCGCCGCACGTGGGCCTGGCCCATCCGCAGCGTGACGCCCTTGTCGAACATGCGCAGCATCGGCATCGGGTCGGTCATGCCGCCGTAGACGCCGATGACGGAGATGACGCCGCCCCGGCGGACGGTGTCGATGGCCTGGTTGAGCGCGGCCAGCCGGTCGACGCCCGCGTGGGACATCAGCGGCGCGGCCACCGCGTCGGGCAGCAGCCCGGTGAGCGTCTGGGCGATCTTGGCGGCCGGTGAGCCGTGCGCCTCCATGCCGACGGCGTCGATCACCGAGTCGGTGCCGCGGCCCGAGGTGAGCTCGCGGATCGCCCCGGGCACGTCGGAGGTCTCGCTGCCGTCCACGACCTCGATGCCGTGGCGGCGGGCCATCTCCAGGCGTTCGGTGACGCCGTCCACGCCGATCACGCGGTGGCCGAGGTGGCGGGCGATGCGGGCGCACATCTGGCCGATGGGGCCGAGGCCGAAGACGGTGACGCTGCCGCCGTCCGGGATCTCGGCGTAGTCCACGGCCTGCCAGGCGGTCGGCAGCACGTCGGACAGGAACAGGAACCGCTCGTCCGGCGGGCCCTCGGGCACCTTGATCGGGCCGAACTGTGCCTCGGGCACGCGCAGGTACTCGGCCTGGCCGCCGGGCACCTGGCCGTACAGCCTGGTGTAGCCGAACAGCGCGGCGCCCATGCCCTGCTCCTTGACCTGGGTGGTCTCGCACTGCGCGTACAGCTCCAGGCCGCACATGTGGCAGTGGCCGCAGGAGATGTTGAACGGGATGACGACGCGGTCGCCGGGTTTGATGTCGGTGACGGCGGCTCCGACGGCCTCGACGACGCCCATGGGCTCGTGGCCGAGGATGTCGCCCTCGGCCATGAAGGGCCCGAGCACCTCGTACAGGTGCAGGTCGGAGCCGCAGATGCCGGAGCTGGTCACCCTGATCACCGCGTCGTTGGGCTCCTTGATGGCCGGGTCGGGGACCTCCTCGACCCGTACGTCCCGCTTGCCGTGCCAGGTGACGGCCTTCATGACGCCTCCAGATGGGATTCGGACGGCACAAATCCCGCATACCCCCACATAAGGCTCCAAACGGTTTGCCCCATAACACGGTGATAGGGGTGTTTTGAGACGACCACTCCTCGTATTCGGGCTCGTACCGTGCAGACACCCCCCTGTACGCGAGGAGACGTGCACATGCTCCCCAGGAAGACCGTGACGGCGGGCATCGCGATCGCCGTCACCATGATCAGCGTCCCGGCCCTGGCCTTCGCGGCGAAGGGCGCCACGGCCCAGGACGAGACCCCCTACTCCATCGCCCGCGCCAACGCCGAAGCCGTCGCCGACCCCCCGCAGGGCCTGGTCGACGCCATGAGCCGGGACCTCGGCATCACCGGCCAGCAGGCCGAGGCCCGCCTGGTCAACGAGGCCGCCGCAGCCGGGCTCGAACCCACCCTGCGCGCCCAGTTAGGCGCCTCCTACGCCGGCTCCTGGGTGACCGGCCCCACCTCCACCCCGATCACCGCCACCACCGACCCGGCGCAGGTGGCCGCCATCGCCAAGGCCGGTGTGCAGGCCCGCGTGGTGGCCCGCTCGCTGAGCAGCCTCGACGGGGTCAAGGCCAGGCTGGACGCCGCGTCGGCCAAGGCCCCGAAGACCGCCCCCGTCTGGTACGTGGACGTCGTCAACAACACCGTCGTCGTCCTCAGCTCCAACCCCGCCAAGGCCGCCGCCTGGGTGCGGGCCAGCGGCGCGGACGCCTCCGCCGTCCAGGTCGTGCGCTCGGCCGAGCAGCCCACGCTGTTCTACGACGTCCGCGGCGGCGACGCCTACTACATCGGCTCCGGCACCCGCTGCTCCGTCGGCTTCTCGGTGACCAAGGCCGGCTCGCAGGGCGGCTTCGTCAGCGCAGGCCACTGCGGCACCGCCGGGTCCAGCACGTCCGGCTCCAACCGGGTCGCCATGGGCACGTTCCGCGGCTCGTCCTTCCCGGGCAACGACTACTCCTGGGTCGAGGTCAACGGCCAGTGGACCCCGACCGGCGTGGTGTACGGCTACAGCGCCGGCATCCTGCCCGTACGCGGCTCGACCGTGGCCCAGGTGGGCTCGGCCGTCTGCCGCGCCGGATCGACCACCGGCTACCACTGCGGCTCGGTCCAGCAGCTCAACGCCAGCGTCACCTACCAGGAGGGCACCGTCTCCGGCGTGACGCGGACCAACGTCTGCGCCGAGCCCGGCGACTCCGGCGGCTCGTTCATCTCCGGCGACCAGGCCCAGGGCGTGACGTCGGGCGGCTCGGGCAACTGCAGCTCCGGCGGCACGACGTACTTCCAGCCGGTCAACGAGATCCTGTCCACCTACGGCCTGACCCTCGCCACCCAGGGCGGCGGCCCCGGCCCGACCAGCACGCCGACGGTCACGACGACCGTCGGCGGCACGTGGGCCGCGGGCACGACGTACGCGGCCGGCGCGACGGTGACGTACGGCGGCTCGACGTACCGCTGCCTCCAGGGGCACACCGCCCAGCCCGGCTGGGAGCCGCCGAACGTGCCGGCTCTCTGGCAGCGCGTCTGACCCCCTAGACGTCCAGGGCGGAGATACCCCCTCACGACCTGGACCGCGCGGCCGGGCGATGTCCCACTCCTCCGTCAGGGACATCGCCCGGCCCATGCGCTTCCAGCGACCGTCAGGACGCCTCTCCGGCCAGCCGCAGGGCCTCCTCGACCAGCGTCTCCACGATCCGCGACTCGGGGACGGTGCGGACCACCTCGCCCCTGACGAAGATCTGCCCCTTGCCGTTGCCCGAGGCCACGCCCAGGTCCGCCTCCCTGGCCTCGCCCGGCCCGTTGACCACGCAGCCCATCACCGCCACCCGCAGCGGATGGGGGAACCCGTCGAGCGCCGCGGTGACCCGTTCGGCCAGCCCGTACACGTCCACCTGGGCCCGTCCGCACGACGGGCAGGAGACGATCTCCAGCCTGCGCCGCCGCAACCCCAGCGACTCCAGGATCCCGATCCCGACCTTGACCTCCTCCACCGGCGGCGCCGACAGCGAGACGCGGATCGTGTCGCCGATGCCCTCGTCGAGCAGGATCCCGAACGCCACCGCCGACTTGATCGTGCCCTGCATGAGCGGCCCTGCCTCGGTGACGCCGAGGTGCAGCGGGTAGTCGCAGCTGCGGGCCAGCATCCGGTAGGCCGCCGTCATCACCTGTGGGTCGTGGTGCTTGACGGAGAGCTTGATGTCGCGGAAGCCGTGCTCCTCGAACAACGAGCACTCCCACAACGCCGACTCCACCAGCGCGGCCGGCGTGGCCCTGCCGTGCTTGGCCAGCAGCCGGGGGTCGAGCGAACCGGCGTTCACCCCGATGCGGATCGACACCCCCGCGCCGGACGCGGCCCGCGCGATCTCGCCCACCTTGTCATCGAACTTCTTGATGTTCCCGGGATTGACCCGGACCGCCGCGCACCCCGCCTCGATGGCGGCGAAGACGTACCGCGGCTGGAAGTGGACGTCGGCGACGACCGGGAGCTGCGACTTGCGCGCGATCTCCGGCAGCGCGTCGGCGTCGTCCTGGGTCGGCACCGCGACGCGGACGATCTGGCAGCCCGCCGCCGTCAGCTCGGCGATCTGCTGCAACGTGGCGTTGACGTCGGCCGTCACCGTCGTCGTCATCGACTGCACCGAGACGGGCGCGTCGCCCCCCACCGGCACGGATCCCACCATGACCTGCCTGGACGCCCTGCGCGCCCGATGTCGCACCGGCAGTCCGAGATCTACAGCGGCCACCTGTCCAGCTCCCTTCGAACGGTGTGCGCGATGCCCCGACCGGTGAGCCCGGCCTCGGCGAGCAACCCGGCCCGGCTCCCGTGCGCGACGAACTCGCGCGGCAGGCCGAGGTTGACGATGTGCTGCCGGGGCCCGCACTCCTGCCGAAGCAGGGCGCCGGCCCCGCAGGCGGCCAGGCCGTCCTCGACGGTCACCACCAGCCGGGCGGCCCCGGCCGGCCCGCGCAGACCGGCCGGGACCGGGATCACCCAGCGGGGGTCGACCACGGTCACGCCGATCCCGGCGGCCGACAACATGGCCGCCGCGCCCAGGCACGGCCCGGCCATCGGCCCGACCGCCACCAGCAGCACGTCGGGACCGCCCGCGAAGAGCACGTCGACGTCGCCGAGCCGCCCCACGCGCGGCAGCTCGGGGCCGGCGGCCGCCTTGGGGAAGCGCAGCGCGGTGGGCCCGGGGTGCTCGACCGCCTCCTCCAGCAGCTCGCACAGCCGGCGGGCGTCGCGCGGCGCGGCCACCCGCATGCCGGGCACCATGGCCAGCGCCGCCAGGTCCCACATGCCGTGGTGGCTGGGCCCGTCGGGGCCGGTGAGCCCGGCCCGGTCGAGCACGAGCGTCACCGGCAGCCGGTGCAGGGCGACGTCCATCAGCACCTGGTCGAGAGCGCGCCCGAGGAACGTCGCATAGACGGCGACCACGGGGTGCAGGCCCGCCATGGCCATGCCCGCCGCCGAGGCCAGCGCGTGCTGCTCGGCGATGCCGACGTCGAACATGCGGCCGGGGAAGCGCCGCCCGAAGCAGGCCAGCCCGGTCGGCCCCGGCATCGCGGCGGTGACGGCCACCAGGTCGTCGCGGCGCTCGCCGAGCACGCACAGGTGGCGGGCGAACGCGTCGGTCCAGGTGGCGGCGCCGGCCGCGAGCGGACGGCCGGTGGCCGGGTCGGTGGCCGGGATCGCGTGCAGGTGCTCGTCGTGGTCGCGCTCGGCCGGGTCGTAGCCGCGGCCCTTGCGGGTGACGCAGTGGACCACGACGGGGGCGCGCAGCTCGCGGGCGGCGCGCAGGACCGCTTCGAGCGCGGCGATGTCGTGGCCGTCGACCGGGCCCAGGTAGCGCAGGCCGAGCTGCTCGAAGACGGTCACGTCGGCGGCCGTGCGCAGCCGGGCGAGGTGGTCGGCGATGCCGCCGTGGGTGGGGGCGTAGGAGCGGCCGTTGTCGTTGAGCACGACGACGACCGGCCGGTGGCGGGCGGCGCCCAGGTTGTTGAGCGCCTCCCAGGCCGGCCCGCCGGTGAGCGCGCCGTCGCCGACCACGGCGACCACCGCCCGGCCGGCGTCGCCGGTCAGCAGGCGCGCCTTGGCCAGCCCGTCGGCGTAGGCGAGCGCGGCGGAGGCGTGGGAGTTGTCGACGTGGTCGTGCACGGACTCCTCCCGGCTCGGATAGCCGCTGAGGCCGCCGCGGCAGCGCAGGGCGTCGAAGGAGTCGCGCCGCCCGGTCAGGATCTTGTGGACGTACGCCTGGTGCCCGGTGTCGAAGACGATGGCGTCGCCGGGCGAGTCGAAGACGCGGTGGAGGGCGATCGTGAGCTCGACGACGCCGAGATTGGAGCCGAGGTGCCCGCCGCGGGCGCTCACCTTCTCGACCAGGAAGTCGCGGATCTCGCGGGCGAGGCCGGGCAGCAGCTCGGCGGGCAGGGCGCGCAGGTCTTGGGGAGTGGAAACGTACGGCAACAGGGTCGTCATGACATCCCCTGACGGTGTTGCGGTGAGCCAAAAGAATAGTTGAAAGGCCCAAGACACTTTACACGCTCTGTATTCAAGTAGTAACTATTGGTAGTGCGCGTCCCGACCAGAAGGAGCCGAGCGGATGCCGGTGAGCTTCACTCAGCACTACCTCGGATCACGGATCGAGCGACGCCTCGCCGACTTCCTTGAGACGTGGCGTTCGCCGGTCTCCGATCCCGACGTGCAGACGGCCTACCGGCTGCTGACCGAGTTCATCCTCGGCGGCGGCAAACGCATCCGCCCCCTGCTGTGCTACTGGGGCTGGCGGGGCGCGGGCGGCGCCGACTGCGACGAGATCGTCAGCGCCGCGGCGGCCCTGGAGCTGTGCCACGCCGGGCTGCTCATCCACGACGACATCATGGACGGCAGCGAGCTGCGCCGGGGCCGGGCGACCATCCACCGCAACCTCGCCGACCTCCACGACGGCCCGTCCGCGGAGGCGTTCGGGCACGCGGGCGGCATCCTGCTCGGCACGCTCAGCCTGGCCTGGTCCGACACCCTGCTGTCGTCGTGCGGCGTCGAGCCCGTCCGCCTGCGGGCCGCCCACCACCTCTTCGACGCCATGCGCACCGAGGTCATCAGCGGCCAGTACCTCGACATCCTCGCCCAGCTCCGCGCCGGCGCGAGCGTGCCGGAGGCGCTCACGGTGATCCGCTACAAGACGGCCAAGTACACCGTCGAGCGGCCGTTGCAGATCGGCGGCGCCCTGGCCGGCGCCTCACCCGAGCTGCTCGACGCCTTCTCCCGGTTCGGCGTGCCGCTCGGCGAGGCGTTCCAGCTGCGCGACGACGTGCTGGGCACGTTCGGGTCGGCGGCCGAGACCGGCAAGTCGGCGCTAGACGACCTGCGCGAGGGCAAGCACACGGTGATGATCGCGCACGCCATGGCGCACGCCTCGCCCGCGCAGCTCGGCTACCTGCGCGCCTGGCACGGCAACCCGGCGCTCACCGAGGAGCAGGCCGTCGGGCTGCGCACCATCCTCATCGACACCGGCGCGCTCGACCAGGTCGAGTCGATGATCGACGAACGCGTGGGCGAGGCCACGGCTGCCCTGGCCCGGGCGCCGATCGGGCCCGAGGCCGGCAGTGCGCTGTCCGTCCTGGCCGACCAGCTCGCGCACCGTACCAAGTAGGGGGCTCTCCGATGGGACGCGTACTGCTCGCGGCCCCGCGCGGTTACTGCGCGGGCGTCGAACGGGCCATCTTCTCCGTGGAGGAGGCGCTGCGGCGCTTCGGGCCACCGGTCTACGTGCGCAAACAGATCGTGCACAACACGTTCGTGGTGGCCGACCTCACCGAGCGCGGGGCGGTCTTCGTCGACGAGCTCGACGAGGTGCCGGACGGCGCGCTGGTGATCTTCTCGGCCCACGGCGTCTCCCCCGCGGTCCGGCAGGAGGCCGGGGGCCGCGGCCTGCGCACGATCGACGCCACCTGTCCCCTGGTCACCAAGGTGCACAAGGAGGCGGTGCGGCTGGCCGAGGCCGGCCACGAGATCGTGCTCATCGGCCACGCCGAGCACGAGGAGGTCGAGGGCACCCTCGGCGAGGCGCCCGGCCGCATCCACGTCGTCGATCCGGCCAGGCCCCACGAGGTCACCGCGAGCGGCGCGGCGCGCATGACCTGGCTGTCGCAGACCACCCTCTCGGTCGACGAGACCATGGGCGCCGTCGCCGAGCTGCGCGACCGGTTCCCCCAGCTGGCCGACCCGCCGAGCGACGACATCTGCTACGCCAGCCAGAACCGCCAGGAGGCGATCACCCGCATCGCCCCCCGCTGCGACCTGGTCATCGTCGTCGGCTCGGCCAACTCCTCCAACTCCCGGCGGCTGGTCGAGGTCGCGCTGCACGCCGGCGCCCCCGCCGCCCACCTGGTCGACCGGGCCGCCGACGCCGACCCTCGATGGCTCGGCGGCGTCGGCACGGTCGGGGTCAGCTCCGGCGCGTCCGTACCCGACGTGCTGGTCGAGGACCTGCTCGGCTGGCTCGCCGGCCACGGCTACACCGACGTGGAGCCCGTGACCGTGACCGAGGAGACGCTCACCTTCTCCCTCCCCCTGGAACTCCGTTCCTCCCGCAACCCCGGCTAGACCCCACACCGAGATTGGCGGTGCACCATGACAGAAACCACCGACTCCAGCGCGCCCTTGAACGGCAACGGGCAGCTCAGCCTCAGTACCGAGGCCGCCAAACAGCTCGCGACCACCACCAAGACGCCCCCGCAGATGCAGGAGATCACCTCCAGGTGGCTGCTGCGGCTGCTGCCGTGGGTGCAGTGCTCCGGTGGCGTGTTCCGGGTCAACAGGCGCCTGACGTACACGCTCGGCGACGGGCGCATCACGTTCTCCACGACCGGCTCCGACGTGCGGGTCATCCCGGCCGAGCTGACCGAGCTGCCCATGCTGCGCGGCTTCGACGACATGGAGGTGCTCGAAGCGCTGGCCGACCGCTTCCAGCAGCGCGAGGTCGAGCCGGGCGAGGCCATCGTCAGGGAGGACGACCCGGCCGACCAGCTCGTGCTGATCGCCCACGGCCGGGTCGGCAAGGTCGGGCAGGGCGCCTACGGCGACGAGCAGAACCTCGGCGTCCTGGCCGACGGCGACCACTTCGGCGAGCAGGCGCTGACCGGCGGCGGCACCTACGACTTCACCGCCACGGCCAAGACGCACACCACCGTGCTCACCCTGTCCAGGCAGACCTTCGAGCAGCTGGCCGAGCAGTCCCCGGCGCTGCGCGAGCACATCCAGAGCCGGCAGGCGGCCGGCGACCACGCCCAGAACGCCTACGGCGAGGCCGCGATCGACATGGCCTCCGGCCACTCCGGCGAGGTCGCGCTGCCCGGCACGTTCGTGGACTACGAGCAGTCCCCCCGCGAGTACGAGCTGAGCGTCGCCCAGACGGTCCTGCGGGTGCACAGCCGGGTCTCCGACCTGTACAACCAGCCGATGAGCCAGCTCGACCAGCAGCTCCGCCTCACGATCGAGGCCCTGCGCGAGCGCCAGGAGCACGAGCTGATCAACAACCGGGAGTTCGGCCTGCTGCACAACGCCGACTTCAGCCAGCGCATCCGCACCCGTTCCGGCCCGCCCACGCCCGACGACCTCGACGACCTGCTGGCCGTGGTCTGGAAGGAGCCGGCCTTCTTCCTCGCGCACCCGCAGGCCATCGCCGCGTTCGGCAGGGAGTGCAGCAAGCGCGGCCTCTACCCGCAGGCCAGCGAGGTCAACGGCCACCGCATCCCGGCCTGGCGCGGCGTGCCGATCTTCCCGTGCAGCAAGATCCCGGTCACCGGCAAGCGCACCACGTCGTTCCTGCTCATGCGGACGGGCCAGGAGAACCAGGGGGTCGTCGGCCTGCACCAGACCGGCATCCCCGACGAGTACCAGCCCAGCCTGTCGGTGCGCTTCATGAACATCAACGAGAAGGCGATCATCTCCTACCTGGTCAGCGCCTACTACTCGGCCGCCGTCCTGGTGCCCGACGCGCTCGGCGTCCTGGAGGACGTCGAGCTCGGCAGGAACGGCTAGCAGCCCCTTCGTCCGTCCGGTCCAAGAATTGGTGGTGTTTGTGTTGACGGAGTCGGATCAGCGGCTGAGCCTGGATACCGCCGCGGCGCGGAAACTCGCCACGACGACCAAGACGCCTCCGCAGATGCAGGAGATCTCCTCCCGCTGGTTGCTGCGGATGCTTCCGTGGGTGGACACCGCCGGCACCTATCGGGTGAACCGGCGGCTCACCTACATGGTCGGCGGTGGCCGGGTGAGCTTCTCGCGCACCGGCGCCCGGGTGCGGGTGGTGCCGCCGAGCCTGACCGAGCTGCCGCCGCTGCACGGGCTCGACGACGACCGCCTGCTCGACACCCTCGCCGGGCTGTTCGAGCAGCGGGAGTACGCCCGCGGCGACACGATCGCGCGGGCCGGACGGCCGGCTGACGAGATCATCCTGGTCGCCGACGGCCGGGTCACCCGGTTCCAGCCGGGCGACTACGGCAACCGCCTGGTGCTCGGCACCCTCGGCGAGGGCGACCACGCCGGGACCGAGCCGCCGGGCGAGCGGGCCGTACGGCACGACACGCTGGAGGCCGGCACCAGGTGCACGGTGCTGGCCCTGCCGTGGGAGGAGCTGCGCGCGCTGGCCGAGAGCACGCCCGCCCTGCGCGACCGGCTCGACCGCCACCGCGCCCGGCGGGCGGCCCCCCAGACCAAGCACGGCGAGGCCGCCATCGAGCTGTCGGCCGGCCACCGGGGCGAGCACACGCTGCCGGGCACGTTCGTGGACTACGACCCGGGCCCGCGCGAGTACGAGCTCAGCGTCTCGCAGACCGTGCTGCGCGTGCACACCCGGGTCGCGGACCTGTTCGGCGACCCGATGGACCAGACCGAGCAGCAGCTCAGGCTCACCGTCCAGGCGGTGCGCGAGTCGCAGGAGCGCGAGCTGGTCAACAACCGCGACTTCGGCCTGTTGCACAACGTCGACCCGAGCCAGCGCATCCGCACGCTGACCGGTCCGCCCACCCCCGACGACCTGGACGACCTGGTGAGCCGGCGCAAGAAGTCGCGGTTCTTCCTGGCCCACCCGCGGGCGATCGCGGCCTTCGGCCGGCAGTGCAGCGCGCGGGGCGTCTATCCCGACACCGCCGAGATCGAGGGGGTGCCCGTGCAGTCGTGGCGCGGGGTGCCCATCCTGCCGTGCGACAAGATCCCGATCAGCCGGGCGGGCACCACCTCGATCCTGTGCATGCGCACCGGCGAGAAGGACCAGGGCGTCGTGGGCCTGTTCCAGACCGGCGTGCCCGACGAGCGGGAGCCGGGGCTCAGCGTGAAGCTCACCGGCATCGACCGGAAGGCCGTCATGTCGTACCTGGTCAGCGCCTACTACTCGTGCGCGGTGCTGGTGCCCGACGCGCTCGGGGTGCTGGAGGACGTGGAGGTCGCGAGCTGATGGCTCAGCCGTTCGAGCTGCCCGACTTCTACATGCCGTACCCGGCGCGGCTCAACCCGCATCTGGAGGAGGCCCGTACGCACTCCAAGCTGTGGGCGCGCGAGATGGGCATGCTGGAGGGATCGGGCGTCTGGGAGGAGGCCGACCTCGACGGCCACGACTACTCCCTGATGTGCGCCTACACCCACCCCGACTGCGACGGCGCCGAGCTGTGCCTGATCACCGACTGGTACGTCTGGGTGTTCTTCTTCGACGACCACTTCCTCGACGTCTTCAAGCGCTCCGGCGACATCCAGGGCGGCAAGCGGCACCTCGACCGGCTTCCCCGGTTCATGCCGATGGGCGCCGATCTGTCCATGCCGGAGCCGGCCAACCCGGTCGAGGCGGGCCTGGCCGACCTGTGGCTGCGCACGGTGCCGGGCATGTCGGCCGACTGGCGGCGGCGCTTCGCCGAGAGCACCCGCCACCTGCTCAACGAGTCGATCTGGGAGCTGTCCAACATCAACGAGGGCCGGATCGCCAACCCGGTCGAGTACATCGAGATGCGCCGCAAGGTGGGCGGCGCGCCCTGGTCGGCGGGGCTGGTCGAGCACGCGGTGCGGGCCGAGATCCCCGCCCGGCTGGCCGGCACCAGGCCGCTGCGGGTGCTGAAGGACAGCTTTTCCGACGCCGTGCACCTGCGCAACGACCTGTTCTCCTACGAGCGCGAGGTCAGGGACGAGGGCGAGCTGAGCAACGGCGTGCTGGTGCTGGAGACGTTCCTCGGGTGCACGACGCAGGAGGCCGCCGACGCCGTCAACGACCTGCTCACCTCGCGCATGCAGCAGTTCGAGCACACCGCGCTGGGCGAGCTGGGCCCGCTCTTCGTCGAGCACGCCGTCGATCCGCTGTCGGCGATGGGCGTCCTGGCCTACGTCAAGGGGCTGCAGGACTGGCAGTCCGGCGGGCACGAGTGGCACCTGCGGTCGAGCCGCTACATGAACAAGGGCGCGAAGACGGCCCGGCCGCTCGGCGCGAAGTCGCTGGTCGCCGGCACGGGGGCCAAGCGGCTGCGCAACTTCGCCCACACCGGGCGGCAGCGCGTCGGCCCCTCGCAGATCCCCGAGCTGTACGTGCCCTTCGAGCTGCGCCTGTCCCCCCACCTCGACCAGGCCCGGCGCAACGCGGTGACCTGGTGCGCGTCCATGGGCCTGCTGGAGGCCCAGCCGGGCGTCGTGGGCTCGGCGGTCTGGGACGCCGAGAAGCTGGCCGACTACGACCTGCCGTTGTGCGCGGCGGGCCTGCATCCGGACGCCACCCCCGAGGAGCTGGACCTGGCCTCGCACTGGCTGTGCTGGGGCACCTACGGCGACGACTACTTCCCCGTCGTCTTCGGCCGGTCGGGCAACCTGGCGGCGGCCAAGGTCACGGTGTCCAGGCTCGCGGCGTTCATGCCGCTGGACGGCACGCCGGCGCCGCCGCCCGTGAGCGCGCTCGAACGCGGCCTGGCCGACCTGTGGGCGCGTACGGCGGGGCCGATGCCGGCCGGCGCCCGCGCGCAGCTGCGGCGGTCGGTCGTGACGATGTGCGAGGGCTGGCTCTGGGAGCTGGGCAACGAGGCGGCCCGGCACATCCCCGACCCGGTGGACTACCTGGAGATGCGCCGGCTCACCTTCGGCTCGGAGCTGACGATGAGCCTGTGCCGGCTGCGGCACGCGTACGCGCTGCCCGAGGCGCTGTACGAGAGCGGCCCGATGCGGGCGCTGGAGAACGCGGTCATGGACTGCGGGATGTTGCTGAACGACATCTTCTCGTACCAGAAGGAGATCGAGTTCGAGGGCGAGCTGCACAACTGCGTCCTGGTGGTCCAGAACTTCTTCGACTGCGACTACCCGGCCGCGCTCGGCATCGTCAACGACCTGCTGACCTCGCGGATGAAGCAGTTCCAGCACATCGCCGCGCACGAGTTGCCGATCCTGTGCGACGACCTCGGGCTCGACTGCGCGGCGCGGCAGACGCTCGACGCGTTCCTGGCCGACTGCCGCCACTGGCTGACCGGCATTCTCAACTGGCACCGCGGCTGTCTCCGCTACGACGAGCCGTCCCTGCGCCGGCACCACCGGCCGCCGGCCTTCCGGCTGTCCGGCCCCCACGGGCTCGGCACGTCGGCGGCGACCCTGGTCTACAGCGGCACGTCGTACGGGCGCGGGGCGTAGAACCAGCCCATCATGCGCAGCAGACGTCGCAGGTGCGGCGTGACGTTGCGCAGCCGGATCCACCGTTCGTCCGGGGGCAGCGCGGGCAGCGCCAGCACCCGCAGCCCGGACAGGTCGACGAAGGTCAGCTCGCCGGTGTCGACCACGATGTACGTGCTGCCCCCGCGCGAGTCGGACAGCGTGCTGGCGAGCGCGGGGCTGTTGGTGACGTCGACCTCGCCGGACAGGGCGACGGCCGGGGCTCCGGGGACGACCCGCAGCGTGATGCTGAGCTGCCCGTCCTGATAGAGCAGCCGCTCTTCGAGATCGTTCACGACGTGCGCACCCCCCAACAGCTATGGACAGGGGGTTGCCGGCGGGATGACCGTCAAGCTTCCTCCCGGCCGTGGTGGCCGCCCTGAGGAGGTCGCGGTTCCTTCGCCGCGCTGACGATTAACCCGAAGCCAGATTACACGAAGTATGTTTCGCTATGTAATGTTCAGGAGAAAATGACCGAATTGCAGCCGAATAATGAAGGGTTGCACCGGTCTCCCGCAGACGCACGAAGCCGGCCCAGCACGCAGGGCTGGGCCGGCTTCGGACCGTCCTCTCGGCGGGGCCCGCACGCGTCCCGCCGCGGCCGATCCGGGGGCGTTCGGCAAGGTGCCGCCACGAGGGGTCGTGGCTGCCGGAACGCCTTCGGGTCAGCCTGACGGGCGCGCGGACGGGCCGCCGCCGGTCAGCGGTCTCAGTTGTTGTCGCCGTAGTTGCTCTGGGCGTCCAGGACGTTGAGCTCGATGTCCTGGAGGTGCAGGGCGGTGAGGACGTCGATGTACTTGACGGAGTCGTTGAGGACGTCGTTGGCCAGCGTCAGGTCGTCCAGGATGGACAGCTGGCTCAGGATGGCCTTGCCGCCGTTGTAGGCGTTGGGGCCGACGTCGGCCGAGGCGCTCGTGGCGGTGAACCCGAACAGCGCGCCGGCGATGGCTGCACCGGTGAGAATGCGACGCATCATTTTTTACTTCCCTTTCATCGGAATCGGCGCAGCGGTGCGCGTCATCATTTATTACCCGCCTCCCGAGTGGCAGGAATTTCGCGAATAACGATCTCGTGGGGCTGCGGCAGGCCGCAAGGAAAATATGCTAAGCCAAAGTCAAGTACCCGCACTTATTCCTTGGCCGTCGATCGGGCGAAAGACATCCCGAAATGCCCCGAAATAATGTGACTCGTCGGGCACGGCAGGTTGTTTTATCCCCATACTCCCGGAGCAGGTAATCGGGAGAAGTCGCTTGAAACGCCGTGCCGTAACGGCGGCACGGCCGGCCACGCGGGGGTGCCGAATATGCCATGAACGGACTACTGCGATTGTTGGCGATTGCATTGGCGCACACCATTGTGTGCGTTTCCCATTCGATGCCCGCGCAGGGCGCCGCAGGCTGCCATCCGCACGGGTGCCGGGCGCAGGCTCCGGCCGTCCGGTCGGCGGCGGGCTCGATCGCGCTGCGGGCGGCGATAGAGATGATCGGCGTCCCGTACTCGTGGGGCGGCGGCGGTCCGGGCGGCCCCGGATTCGGCATCGGCAAAGGGGCCAGGACCTGGGGATTCGACTGCTCAGGCCTCACCGAGTACGCGTGGGCGCGGGCCGGCGTGGCCATCGGGACGACGACGTACGAGCAGTGGCGGTCCGGGATCCGGATACCGCGGGAGGAGATCCAGCCCGGGGACCTGGTGTTCTACGACAGCGACGTCGACACCCCCGGCCCCGAGCACGTGGCGCTCGCGGTGGACGGCACGCAGATCGTGCACGCGCCTTACAGCGGTGAATCCGTACGGCTCGACGCGCTGGGACGGCCGCGCTTCCTGGGCGTCGTACGCCCGAGCCCGGGCCGTTCCGACGCCTAAGGCCGAGCCCGCCGGGCCGAGTTCGCCCAGCCGATTTCGCCGAGTCGATTTCGCCGGGCGGGCCCGCGCGGAGCCGGGTGCGCCTACGCGTGAGCCCCGCGGCCCAGGTCGTCCTGCAGTGATCGACCTGGGCCGCGAGGCGTTCAGAGCTCGGTGCGCACCAAGCCCGTGCCGTGGCCTCGCGAAATGCCACGGCCCGTACTTTCGGTCCACCTCAAGGCACCAGGAAGGCGACCTTGGCCGGGCGGATCCGCGAATTCTGCTGCGGGTCGCCGATCGTCTTCCTGCCTACGCCACGCGAGGAGGCTCAGTTGTTGTCGCCGTACTTGTCCTGGTTGTTGAGGACGTTGGCCTCGATGTCGTTCAGGTGCAGCAGGGTGAGGATGTCGATGTACTTGATGGAGTCGTTGGCGACATCGTTCAGCGCCGTCAGGTCGTCGAGGATGCTCAGCTGGCTCAGGATGCTCTGCCCGTTGTTGTACGGGTTGGGGCCGACGTCCGCGGACGCGGCGGAGGCGGAGAAGCCGAGAGCGGTGACCGCGATAGCTGCACCGGCCAGAATGCGACGGATCATGTTTGCTTTCCTCCATGGATCGGCGCTGAATTTGTGCGCCATGGTCGTTTGTGCAGGGCTGTGAGGTGCCGCAAATAACCATCGCGGCAGGCAGCGAAAATCGCAACTCGGAATGCCCTAACGAAGGTCAAGGGGACGCCTCGATTTCTTGGCACTCGGTTTCCGCGCTCATCGACGGGGCACTGCATATATCCCGGCCGGGCTGCCCGGTGAACGGGATTCTTTTGGCCTTCCGGCGGCGATGTTGGGGCGTTCGTGCCCTGCCGTTCAGGCAACGATCACCCGAAACTTGAGGAACGACCTACGACGCCGGGGCCCGAGTTCGGCGAATTTGGCGACCAGGTGAGTGGTTATCCAGGTGATCGCCTCGGAGGTGCCGTTCCGCTATTACCGGACGACGGCCGCGCCAGATGTCCCGCTGACCTGCGAGAACGCCCCCGAACCAAAACCGCCCCCTCCCGTCAAAGGACAGGGAGGGGGCGGGACGCGAGGGGGGAGAGGCGGGTCAGGGGGTGATCAGGTGGTCGAGGGCGGCGGTCAGGCGGTGGAGGGCGGTCAGGGACTCGCGGGCGGCGTCGAGGCCGAGCACGTCCACCAGGCGGTCGGCGAACTCGCGGTGGCCGGGGACGATCCCGGCGATCGCCTCGCGGCCCGCCTCCGTCGGCTGGAGGAGCTTGGCGCGGCGGTGGGCGGGGTTGGGCCGGTATTCGGCCAGGCCCCTCTCCACCAGCAGGTCCGCGATGCGCTGCACACCCTGGCGGGTCATGCCCATCACCCGGGCGATCCCCGCCACCGGCAGCGGCTCCCCCAGGACGGCGCCCAGCACCTGCCACCAGGCCGCCGTCATGCCCGCCGGCTTGGCCAGCTCCTCCGCCACGTGCAGGAACTGGCCGTTGAGCCGGAACGACGCCAGGGCCAGACCGGACAGCAGCTCCGCCGCCACGCTCTCACCGCCGTCACCGCTCCCACCTCGCCCGCCACCGCTCCCGTCGCGGCGGACAAGGGGGTCTCCGGGGTCGGGGCTGCCGCCGGGGGTCATGCGGCCATCAGCACCTCGAACGCCGAGGCGTCGCTCTTGCCGAACAGGCGGTACCAGGCGTCGAGGACGTCGGGCCGGTAGACGTCGAGCCGGCGGAAGATCTCCCGGGCGAAGGCGACGGGCTCGGTCGGGCCGGCGGTGACGAGGTCGCCGTCGAGCACGGCGTCCGTCTCCTGGTAGCGCCCGGCTCCGGCGTAGCCCTGCTGGGCCCCCAGGTACGGCAGCGCCGCGCTGGTGTGGCCGCGGTCGTCGAGCAGGCCCTCGCGGGCGAGGCCGGCCGTGGCGCCGCAGATGGCCGCCACCGGCACCCCCGCCTCCAGGAACTCGCGCGCCTTGCGGGCGAACGGCGCCAGCTCGTCACCCGCGTCCCACAGGTCGGCCCCCGGCAGGATGAGCAGCGAGCTGCCCTCGGGCGTGAGCCGGTCGAGCGCGAGTCCCGGGGTGACCCGCAGGCCGCCCATGCTGACGACGGGCTCGCCGGTCAGGCCGACGTTGACGATCTCGTACGCCCCCGGCTCGCGCTGGAAGCGCTCGCTGCGCAGATGGGCGGTCGCGTGCCCGGTCTCCCAGTCGGCGAAGGTGTCGTAGACGGCGTGGTGAATGATTCCCTTCATGACAACATACTGTCATTTCGACAGCATGTTGTCAATGGAGAACCGTGCGAGGATAGGCGCCATGGCACAGATCGTCGGCGGAGGACGGCCGGTCAACGACGCCGAACGGCGCGTGATCTCCTACTTGCGCGACCACGCCCCCGCCGACTGGCTGCTGCTGCACAACGTCGAGGTCCCGCGCGGCGACGACGTGTTCGAGGTCGACCTGCTCGTGCTGACCGCCCACTCGCTCGTGGTCGTCGACGTCAAGGGCACCCGCGGCCGCATCGAGGTGTCCGGCACCCGCTGGTACCCGCCGCGCCGGGAGGCGTTCGGCTCTCCGGTGACCAAGCTGCGGGGCACCGCCAAGGCGCTCAAGGGTCTGCTGGTGTCCAGGGCCACCCAGCTCGAACGCGTCTACGTCGACAGCCTGGTCGTGCTCACCTCGCCCGACGCCGAGCTGGTCGACCAGGCCGGCCGCGACGCCCCCAACGTCACCGACCTGCCCGGCCTGGTGGCCACGCTGGGCGACGTCTCGCGGGTCAGACGGGGGTGCAGCCCCGACGTGCGCCCCTACCTGACGGCGGTGCTCGACGCGCTCAACCACACCGTGCGCCGCAGCACCGCGCCGCCCAGGTTCGGCAACTGGGAGGTCGAGGAGCAGCTCGGCGGCGACGCCAAGGTCACCGAATACCGCGCGTTCAACGCCACGCTGCCGGGCAGCGAGACCGTGCTGCTGCGGGTCTACCAGGCCGACCCGCTGGCCGACCACGAGGCGCGGGCCGCCGAGCGCCAGCGCATCGCCAACGCCTACCAGTCGCTGGCCCGCATCCCGCCCCATCCGTGCGTCGTGCGCTCGCGCGACTTCTTCGCCATCGACGACGAGAGCCGGTTCGTGCTGGTGCTCGACGACGTCCACGGCGAGGCGCTGCACCTGTCGCTGGGCAAGGGGGCCCGGCTGGGCGTGATCCAGGACCTGCTGCGCGGGCTCGCGCACGCGCACGCCAACGGCGTCGTCCACCGGGCGCTCACGCCCGGGTGCGTGCTGGTCACCGACGACGGGCACGCGGTGCTGACCGGCTTCGACTACGCCAAGCCGGGGCCGCGCAACTACACGGTCGCCCACGAGCTGGGCAACGTGCTCGACGCCCATTACGTGGCGCCCGAGTGCCAGGAGCGTCCCGACCGGATGACCACCGCGTCCGACGTCTACGCGGCCGGGGCCATCGCCTACCAGCTGCTCACCGGGCAGCTCCCGACCAGCTCCGACGCCCACGGCCCCGACGTCCCCGAGGTCGTGCGCCGGATGCTCGACCACTCCCCGGCCAAGCGGCCGAGCGCCGCCGAGGCGCTCGACGCGCTGCAGGGCGTGCCGTTGCAGCAGTCGCGGCTGCGGCGGCTGGTCCGCCGCCTGGTCTCCGGTCCCTGACGTCCTCCTCAGGCCGGGAGGCTGCGGCGCAGGGCGCTGGCGTGCCTGAGGTAGTCGAGGGCCAGGCCGGTGCGCCCGGCCGAGCGGTGCAGCTCGCCGAGCAGCTGGGTGGCCGACGCCTCGCCGCTGCGGTCGCCGAGCTCCTGGAAGACCTCCAGCGAGCGTTCGAGGCCGGTCGAGGCGCGGGTCAGGTCGCCGCGCGCCGCCTGGAGGCCCGCGAGGCTCTGCAGCGCGTACGCCCCGCAGTGGCGGTCGCCGAGCGACTCGAAGATCTCCAGGGCGTGCCGGTGGAACGACATCGCCTGGTGCAGCCGGCCCATCTGGAGGCACACGCAGCCCTCGCGGTGGGCGTCCCCCAGCTCCTGGGCCAGCCGCATGGCCTCGCCCAGCGACTCCGCCGCCTGGACGAGGTCGCCGGAGGTCAGGCAGGCCCGGCCGATGGCCTGCCGGGCGAACGCCTCGCCGTGCCGGTCCTCGGAGGCGACGAACATGGCCAGCGCCCGGCGCAGGTACCCGAGCGACTGGAGGTGCCGGCCGCGGAACTGGTTCACGGCGCCGAGCCCGCAGACCGAGGTCGCCTCGGCCCTGACGTCTCCTATTTCGTGAAATATCTGGCGGGAGAGGGTGAAGCCCTCGGCGGACTCGTCGTACCGGTCCTGGTAGAGGCTGACCTGGGCCAGGCCCCTGAGCATGGCGGCCTCGCCGTACCGGTCGCCGGCGGCGCGGGCGGCGGCCAGGGCGGCGGTGTGCGTACGGCGCCAGGTGCCGAGGTGGCAGTGCAGGTCGAGGTAGGGCACCATGGCGGCGGCCAGCCCCCAGGCAGACTCGGCCAGGCCCAGCTCGGCGGCCAGGTCCACGGCTCCGGCCAGCGCCTCGTGCTCCGACTCGAACCAGGTGATCGGGTCGGCGGTGAGCCGGTCGAGCGTG
Organism: Nonomuraea sp. NPDC004702; assembly: GCF_053601695.1. NCBI lineage: Bacteria > Bacillati > Actinomycetota > Actinomycetes > Streptosporangiales > Streptosporangiaceae > Nonomuraea > Nonomuraea sp. NPDC004702. The sequence goes on along the minus strand of NZ_JBSGCE010000019.1, from coordinate 38,566 downwards.
CGCGCGGGCAGCCGCCACCTGGCCGCCCTGGCCGCGGTGAGGCTGAAGACGGTGGTGGGCAGGCGGGCCATGGCGTGCTCGGTGGTGGCCGTCCAGGCCGCCAGCACCCTGGCCAGCGCGCCGCGGTCGTGGCCGCGGTCGCGGGCGTGCCTGCCGACGAGGTCGGGCACGCGGTAGCGCGGCTGGCCCACGTCGTCGGTGCCGACCGGGTCCAGCAGGTGGGCGTCCACGAGCAGGTCGGTGACGTCGTGGGCGCCGTGGCGGCCGAGTGCCGCGTCCACCACCCAGCCCGGCTGCGCCCCGGCGGCGGGCCCGAGGACGCCGAGCGCGCTCAGGGTACGGGCCGCCTCCGCGGGCAGCCTGCGGTACCCGGCGTCGAGGCAGGCCCGCACCTCCTTCAGCTCGGCCAGCCAGTCCTCCTCAAGCCGCTCGCGCAGCACCGACAGCGACCAGCCGGGCCGGGCCGCCAGCCGGGCTCCGGCGGCCCTGACCGCCAGGGGCGACCCGCCGCACAGCGTGACGACGGCCAGGGCGTCGGCCGGTTCGCGGGCCACCCGCCCGGCCCCGGCGACGCCGCCGAGCAGCGCCAGCGACTCCTCCGGCGACAGTTCGCCGAGCTCGACGCGCAGCGCGCCGGGCAGCTCGGTGATCCGCCGCCTGGTGGTCACGATCACGGCGCTGTCGTTGCCGGGGAGCAGCGGGCGTACCTGGGCGGCGTCGCGGGCGTCGTCCAGCAGGACCAGCATCGGGCGTTCGGCCAGCAGCGACCGCAGCAGCGCCGACCGCTCGCCGGGCGTCGGGGGCGCGCCGGTCACGCCGAGCGCCCGCAGCGCCTCGGCCAGCAGCTCGCCCGGCGCCCTGCCGCCGAGCTCCAGGTAGAGCTGCCCGGCGGGGAAGGCCGGGCGCAGGCGGTGGGCGGCGTGCACGGCCAGGGCCGACTTCCCCACGCCGGGCGGGCCGGAGATCACCGCGACCGAGAACGTCCCGGCCAGCGCGGCCAGGGGGGCGGCCCGGCCGATGAAGTCCGGCAGATCGGGCGGGAGCTGCCGGGGCACGGCCGGCGCCGCCCGGCCCTCGTCGGCCAGGATCAGCTCGTACGCGCCGCGCAGCTCGGCCCCCGGCTCGACGCCGAGCTCGTCCACGAGCTGGTCGCGGACCGCCGCGTACGTGCGCAGCGCCTCGGCCTTGCGGCCCCCGCGGTGCAGGGCGAGCAGCAGCCGGCCCCACAGGTCCTCCCGGTAGGGATGCTCGACCAGCAGGCCGCGCAGCTCGTCGGCGGCGCCGTCGTGGTCGCCGGCCTTGAGACGCCGCTCGATCAGCGACTCGGCGGCCCGCAGCCGCAGCCGGTGGAGGTGCTCGATCCGGCGGTCCCAGACCGGGCTGCCCGGCAGGTCGCTCAGCGGCGCGCCGCGCCAGAGCGCGAGGGCCGCGCCGTACTCGCCGCGACGGGCCAGCTCCTCGAACAGGCGCAGGTCGAGCGCGCCGTCGGCGACGTCGATGGTGTAGCCGGCCCCGGCGGCGCGCAGGCCGACCGGGCCGAGCTGGGACCGCAGCGAGCTGACGTAGGTGCGCACGTTGGCCAGCGCCGAACGCGGCGGGCGCCCCGGCCAGAGCACCTCGGCGAGCCGGTCGGCGCCGACCACCTGCCCCGCCTCCAGCAGCAACGTGGCCAGCAGCATGCGGGGTTTGCCGCCGGAGATCCGTAGGGGACGGCCGGCGGAGCGGATCTCCAGCGGGCCGAGGACGTGGAAGGTGACCGTCATGACAGCATCAGCCCCTTTACGGGAGATCTGACAGCTCTTTGTATCGGTTCTGGATGATTCTTGTGCGGCCAATGCGGACTCTGGTGTCACAGATCCCACTGGAAAGGATCACCCCATGAAGCTCAGCCGATCAATGGTCGCCGGCCTGGCATTGTTATTCGGCCTCGGCACGACGACCCCCGCCTTCGCCGACCCGGAGCCGGAGTCCGCGCAGGCGCAGCTCCTCGCGACGAACTTCCAGATGCCGTTCCCCTGCGGCCAGACCTGGACCGGCAACTCCAGCGCGAGCAGCGCCCACCAGTCGTGGGAGATCGACTTCAACAGGGGCAGCACCGCCGACGCCGACCTCGGCGACCCGGTCGTGGCCGCCGCCTCGGGAACGGTGGTGATCTCGGCGCACCAGGGCTCGACCAACGGCTACGGCAACCTCGTCAAGATCGACCACGGCGGCGGCTGGTCCACCTACTACGCCCACCTGAACACCCGGCTGGTCAGCGCCGGCCAGTCCGTCTCGCAGGGCCAGCAGGTCGGCACGGTCGGCAACACCAGCAAGCCGGGCAACAACATCAGCCCCCACCTGCACTACGAGGTGCGCCTGGGCACCAGCTACCCGTCGAACATCCAGAAGGCCGTCTTCAACGGCGTCACCTTCGGCTACCCGGTGCAGACGCTGAGCTCGAAGAACTGCGGCGGGTCCAGCAACCCGTACACGCCGCAGGAGGCGTGCGGCGCCGGCTACGACGTGATCGACTCGGCCGGGCTCGGCACCGACGGGACCGTCTACCTGCTCTACAACGGCTCCAACGGCAACAACTGCGTGGTCACCATGAAGGCGAAGTCGCTCGGCACGGCGACCGCGACGACCGCCTACCTGGAGGTGCAGGGCAGTACCAGGAAGACCGACTCCGGCAACTACGGGTACTACGCCGGTCCGGTCTACGCCGCCGCCGCGAACACGTGCGTCAAGTGGGGCGGCAAGGCCGGCGCCTCGGCCTACGACAGCCCGTTCGAGCACTGCGGCTGAGGCGGCTCAGGCAGGCGTGATCGTGTCGAGGACGTCGATCACGTACAGCATGGGCCTGTCCCCCGGGGAGCCCACGGCCAGCCGGCTGCCGACCTGGCTGCCGACCAGCGCCTCCAGCCAGGCGGGCGGCACCGAGCCGGGCCTGAGCGTGAAGGCGCTGGGACCGCCCTTCCGGTAGGACGAGTCCACCACCGTGCGGGACGGCCAGGACGCGGCCACGTACTGGATGACCACCTTGGAACCGGCCGTGACGTCCCGTCCCGAACCGTCGATGAGGGTCCGGGGCGGGGAGTCCGGCCGCAGGTCGGACGGGATCGCCGGCAACGCCCGCCCGACGAGCCGCGCGTCGGGCGGGTAGCCGCCGAGGATGTCGAAGACCACCACCAGCGTGTCGGCCGGCGAGACGCCGGTCAGCGGCACGTTCGGGCCCAGAGCCTCGGAGGCCGGGCTGACCAGCATCACCCGGCTGCCGGCCGGCCTGCCGATGAGCGAGGCCCGCCAGGTCTCGGAGACCTGCCTGCCGTCGAAGACGACCGTGGTGGGCTGGTTGCCGTCGTAGGTGCTGAGATACGGCTGGTTTCCCGACCATCGCCGGATGTCCACGTCGGCGAGCACGACGTCCCCCGGGACCGTACGCCGGCCGTTGCCCACGGAGAGCACCGTGATCCGCGGCGTGCGCCCCGGCTTCCCCCGAGGTATGGCGACGACGGGCTTGCTGCCGAACGCGCCCGTCACGACGGGCTGCGAGCCGTCCTCGGCGACGCCACACGAGGTGGCCAGCATGAGTACGGCAGGCCAGAGCAGGCGCACGATTTCCCCCAAGATGCCAGATCCGAAGGGGTTACTTGCCGCGATCGCCAAAAGGAAAGCTGCGGGTCTCGCCATCTCACGACAAAGGGCGCGGGAGACTGGACCGCGTGAGCAAGCCCAACCTGGCCCGCAGGGTCGCAGAAGCAGCCGAGATCGCGTTGACCACCCGCCACTACGTGACGTTCATCGACGTCGTCACGGGGTTGCGCTGGCTGCGGTCCCGGCACGTGGACCTCTGGCGGCAGGGCCGCGCCGGCACGCTGGCCGAACTGGCCGCGGTCGACGAGGAGCGGCTGCTCGTCACGGCCGGGCTGCTGCGGGAATGGGCGCTGGCCAAGGGGCTGCGGCCGGTGGAGACGCCGTACGTGGCCGGCACCCGCGACCGGCGCGACCTGCGCTTCACCTCCGGCCACGGGCAGGACGCCTTCCGCGTCCACTGGCTCTCGCCCGATCTGAGCGAGGCCCGGGTGCGGCGGCTCACCGAGCGGCAGAGCAAGGCCCCCGACCTGGTGGCCGTGGTCTCCGAGGACCCGTGGACGTGCGCGTCCTGCGGCGACACCGGGCCGTACCTAATCATGGAGGACGACCGGCCCCACTGCCTGAGCTGCGCCGACCTGGACCACCTGGTGTTCCTGCCGGCGGGGAACGCGGCGCTCAGCCGGCGGGCCAAGCAGGAGAGCGGGCTGTCGGCGGTGGTCGTCCGGTACAACCGGCGGCGCAAGGTCTACCAGCGCCAGGGCGTGCTGGTCGAGGAGGCCGCGCTGGCCGCGGCCGAGGAGCGCTGCCTGGCCGACGAGGAGGCGCGGCTGCGCCGCCGCGAGCGCGACCAGGTGCGCAGAGCCGAGCAGGACGTCGCCTTCCAGACGGCGATGGCGGCCGAGATCGCCCGGCTGTTCCCGGGCTGCCCGGCCGAGCGGGCCCGCGAGATCGCCGAGCACGCCGGCCGGCGCGGCAGCGGCCGGGTGGGCAGGACGGCGGCGGCCAGGGCCCTCGACGAGAACGCCATCACGCTGGCGGTGATCGCGTCGGTCCGGCATCTCGACACCGACTACGACCGCCTGCTCATGTCCGGCGTCCCCCGGATGGAGGCCAGGGACCGGATCAGGGACGCCATCGAGGCCAGGCTCACGGAGTTCCGGCGACCGCCCCGATGACCGCGCGGGCCCGCCTTCGGTACCGTCCATGCATGGACGACTGGCACACCGTACGTGCGGAACTGCGGGCCTTCGCGCTGGGGCTGCCCGAGACCCACGAGGACCATCCGTGGGGCGAGACGGTCATCAAGGTCAACAAGAAGGTCTTCCTGTTCCTCGGCCTGGACGAGCAGACGGAGAAGTGGGCCCCGACGTTCGGCGTGAAGCTGCTGTCGGAGGCGCACGGCCACGCGCTGACCGTCGAGGGCGCGGCCCCCAGCGGGTACGGCCTGGGCAGGGCCGGCTGGGTGACCGTGCCGTTCCTGTCGGCGCTGCCCGAGACCGACGTGCTGCTCGACTGGGTCGAGGAGAGCTACCGGACCATCGCCCCGAAGCGGGCGGTCAAGCTACTGGACGGCCAGCCGTAGCGCGAAGGCGACCAGCAGCACGCCGGTCACCCGCTCGACCCTGGCCCGCACCCGCGGCCTGCGCAGCAGCGCGCTCACCCGGTCGATGATCACGTTGTAGAGGCTGAACCAGAGCACGTACAGCACGGCGATGATCCCCGACAGCAGCAGGGCCCGTCCCAGGGTGTCGCCGTGGCCGGGCAGGAACTGCGGCAGCCAGGTCACGAAGAGCAGCAGCACCTTGGGGTTGAGCAGGTTCGACAGCAGCCCCCTGCGCACGTGCACGAGCGGCGAGCCGGTCGGGGGCGCGGCGCCCTCCACGGCCTTGGCCCGGTTCCGGCTCGACAGCAGGGCGTGCACCCCGAGCCAGAGCAGGTAGCAGATGCCGAGGGCGCGCACCACGGTGAAGGCGGTGGGCGAGGCGGCCAGCAGCGCCGACAGGCCGACCGCGGCGGCCGCGGCGTGCACGGACAGGCCCAGCAGGCCGCCGAGCATGGTCAGCAGGCCGGCCACGCGGCCGTGGGCGAGGGAGTTGCGCATGATCAGGGCCGCGTCGGGGCCGGGGATCATGATCATGATCAGCGTCGTGACCGCGAAGGTCAGCAGCATGGCGGGGGTCTCCCGGAGCTGGGGGCGCGCTCCCGCCCGACCCGCCGGGTGTGCGGAGGTCGCACGGTCACGCGGGCGAACATCGTCAGTGCCTTGTGGGCACCGGCCATGATATCTGGATCAGTTTGCCGAAACACGCCAGGAAAGGCGATAAGGGACCTCTGTGACGAAAGCCACCGCGAGGTCCCTGATCTGCCCGGCGCGGCCCGCCTCTATTCGGCGAAGGCCGCCAGTGCGATGCCGAGGCCGCGTTCGTTCTGGCCCTGGGCCTTGGCGTCGGTGGAGTTGAGCGAGTAGACCACGACGCGGCTCAGGTCCTGGGTGGCGCCGATGCCGGTGGAGCTGCCGTAGCGGGCGCCGGTCTTGCCGTACGCGACGATGCCGCCGGGCAGCACCAGCTCGGTCAGGCCCGAGGTGTAGTGGGCCGGCTCGTCGTCGGTGCCGTACATGGTCACCTTCGGCACGGCGAACATCGGCTTCAGCTGCTCGGCGGGCACGAGCCGGCCGCCGAACAGCGCCTTGGTGAACTTCTCCAGGTCGGCGGCGGTGGTGATGAGGTCGCCCGAGGCCCAGGTGGAGGTGACCTCCATCTCGGTGACGTCCACGACGTACGCGCCGCCGTAGGGGAAGGAGTCGGGGAAGCCCTTGGGGACGACCTGGTAGCCCTGGTTGTGCCGGCCGTGGATCTTGACGGACCTGCCGGGGAAGTAGCTCTGGTTCATGCCGGCCGGACGCAGGATCCGGGCGCCGACCTCCTGCTCGTACGACCTGCCGGTGACCTTCTCGATCACCAGGCCCTCGACGAAGGTGTTGATGTTGAGGTAGTGCTGCTTGGTCCCGGGGGTGAACTCGATCGGGTTGAGCACGGCCTGGCGGACGTACTCGCGCGGGGTGATCGTCTTGAAGCGGTCGGCGTAGACCCGCTCGAAGCCGCCCTCCGACTTCGGCGCGGGCAGGCCGCTGGTGTGGTTGAGCACCTGGGCCAGCTTGACCGGCGGGTAGTCGGCGGGCAGCAGCCCCGGCAGGTAGTCCTGGACCGTGCGGTCGAGGGAGACCTTGCCCTCGGCCACCAGCTGGAGCACGACCGCCGTGGTGAGCACCTTGGTCACGCTGCCCGCCCGGAACCTGGCCCCCTCCCTGGCCGGGTGCTTCCCGCGCAGATCGGTCACGCCGGAGACGCCGTGCCAGGAGCCGGCCGAGCCGCTGACCCTGACCTCGGCCGCGGTGGCGTCCGCCGCGGGCAGCCCGGCGATGCTCTTGCGCAGCGCGGTCTCGTTGATCGGCGGCACCTGGACGGCGGCGCTGTGGGAGACCACCTCCGCATGGGCGGGGGCGCTCACGGTCACGGCGGACAGGGCGGACAGGGCCAGGACGGCGGCGGCGAGACGGGTGCGCTTCATGGGGATCTCTCCAGGTCACATCGGCTTTCGATGGGACAATCCTGGCCGGGGACCCCCTGGCGGCGGATCGCCGACGACGGCGATCTTCCGGCTCGCTCTCAGGAGGGAGGGGACTCGCCCGATCAGGTGACCGCGAGCCGCCGGGCGTACCGCTCGTCCCGCCACAGCTCCTTGTCCAGCACCTCCAGCAGCGTGGTGGCCGCGTCGTGGACGTCGGCGTAGCCGATGTAGAGCGGCGCGAAGCCGAACCTCAGGACGTCCGGCGCGCGGAAGTCGCCGTGCACCCCCCGGTCGATGAGGGCCCGCATGACCGGGTAGCCGTCGGGGTGGTGGAAGCAGACCTGGCTGCCGCGCGAGTCCGGCTCGGCGGGCGAGACCAGCTTGAGCGCGTCGCCGACCAGGTCGACGAAGAGCGAGGTCAGGGCGACGCTCTTGGCCCGCACCTGCGCCATCGGCACCCGCTCCCAGATGTCCAGGGCCGCCTCCAGCGCGGCGAAGGACACCACGTGCGGCGTGCTGACCGCGAAGCGCCGGATGCCCTCGGCCGGGCGGTAGCCGGTCTCGAAGGCGAACGGCTCGGCGTGGCCGTGCCAGCCGGACAGCACGTTCTCGGCGGTGGCGTGGTGGCGCGGGTTGACGTAGAGGAAGGCGGGCGCGCCGGGTCCGGCGTTGAGGTACTTGTACGTGCACCCGACCGCGAAGTCGGCCTGCGACACGTCCACCTCCATGGCGCCCACGCTGTGGCACACGTCCCAGACCATGAGCGCCCCGGCCGCCTGGACCTGGGCGGTCACCGAGGGCACGGGCCGCCGGGCGCCGGTGCGGTAGTCCACCTCCGACAGCAGCACGACGGCCGCGTCGTCGAACCGGCCCTCGGCGTAGTCGCGCACCTCGTAGTCGCCGAGCAGCCGGGCCAGGCCCTGGGCGATGTAGTGGTCGGTGGGGAAGTTCCGCGGGTCGGAGACGATCACCTTGCGGCCGGGGCACAGCCGTACGGCGGCGGCCAGCGCCTGGTAGGCGGCGATCGTGGTGGTGTTGCCCACGACGACCTGGCCGGGGCCGGCCCCGATCAGCGGCGCGAGCCGGTCGCCGGCGGTCAGCGGCTGGTCGTACCAGCCGGCCGCGTTCCAGCCGCCGACCAGCTGGCCGCCCCACTCGTCCTCGACCGTGCGGCGCACCCGTTCCGCGGCGCGGCGGGGCATCGCGCCGAGCGAGTTGCCCACGAGGTAGACGACCCCTTCGGGCAGGACGAACTCGTCCTTGAACGGCCGCAGCGGATCTTCGGCGTCGAGGGCGAGGCAGGCGTCGCGGTCCAGCACCGGTTGTGCTCCTTACGGGGGCGAGATGGTGGCGATTATCCGGTTTACACCATTCTGGTACTCGCGGACGTACCAGTTCTGCACCGGATTGTGGGCCGCGTCCAGGCGGAGCGATCCTCGTGGGCCGCCCAGCTCTTCCACCCCGGCCAGCGCCCTCGTCAGGTCGCCGCCGGCGGCCGCCGCCCGGTCGATCAGCCGCATCGCGTCCCAGCTCTGCAGCGCGACCGCGGACGGGTTCCGCCCGGTGCGCGCCCGCCACCCCGCCACGAACGCGGCGTTGGCCGGGTTCCGCAGCGCGGGCGACCAGAGCCCGACGCTGACCATGCCCTCGGCGTCCCGGCCGACCGCGCGCAGGACGTCCTCGTCGGCCAGGTTCTGGCAGGCCAGCAGCTTGATCCTGGCATCGTAGCCGAACCGCTTGAACGCCTTGACGAACGCGACCGCCTCCCCGCCCGCGTAGAAGGCGTACAGAAGCCGCGCCTCGCGCGGTATGCGCGCCAGGTACGGCTCCAGGTCGGCCTGCCCGCCGAACGGCGTCAGGATGCGCTTGAGCGGCCCGGCGCCGTATCCCTCGGCGAAGCCGGTCAGGGTCTCGGCGCCCGCGGAGTAGTCGGAGGCCATGAGCACCACGTCCTGGCCGGCGTAGTGCTCGGCGGCGTACCGGCCGGCCGCGTAGCCGTGGGCGCGGTTGGTGTAGGACACCCGGAAGACGCCGGGCCCGCCGAGCTGGTCGGCGCCCGCGTTCGCGATCACCACCGGGGTGCCGGCCGCCTCCTTGACCACCGAGACGGCGACCGGGGAGGCGAGCAGGCCGGTGAGCACGTCGGCCCCGCCGTCGATCAGCTTCCTGGCCTGCTCCGCGCCGATCTCCGGGCTGCCGGCGTCGTCGGCCACGACCAGCCGGGCCGGCCGGCCGCCGAGCAGGCCGTGGTGGTCGTCCAGGTAGAGCCGCATGGCGGTCTCCATGTCGTCGCCGAGGGCGGCGTACACGCCGGTCTGCGAGATGATCGCGCCGACCCGTACGGGCTCGTCGTCCGCGGCGAGGGGCACCGAGCCGCCGCAGCCGGCGACCATCAGCGCGACCAGCCCCAGCACGGCAACGCGCATGGGAGCCCCCTTCAGCCCTCGCCCGACGCCCCGGGCACGCGCGGCGCGCGGGCGTCGGTGGCCAGCTAGCCCTTGCCGGGGTGCAGCGCGCCGCACCGGTCACACGTGCGGGCCTTCTCGTCGCCGTAGAACGCCTCGAAGACCGGCGGCAGGTCCTTGACGATGTCGCGCACCTGGAGCTCGACCTCGTGGACCTTGGCGCCGCATTCCGCGCAGTACCACTGGAACTTCTCCAGTTCCCCCTCGGGCCGGACGCGCTCCACCACCAGCCCGACGGACCCGGCCTCCGGGCGCTGCGGCGAGTGCGGCATGCGCGCCGGCAGCAGCCACATCTGCCCCTCCCGGACGTGCACGGTCTCGGGGCCGTTCTCGGTCACCACGTTGACGTGCATGTTGCCGCGCACCTGGTAGAACAGCTCCTCGTACGGATCGACGTGGAAGTCGGTCCTGGAGTTGGGCCCGCCGACCACCATCACGATGAAGTCGCCGGCCCCCTCGAAGACCACCTTGTTGCCGACCGGCGGCTTGAGCAGGTGGGCGTGCTCGTCGATCCACTTGGTGAAGTCAATGGGGGGAATCATGGTCGCTCCTGTGGATGGTGGGCGACGGCCTGCATCTCGATGAGCAGGTGCGGGTGCGGGAGCTGGTGCACCGCCACCGTGGTCCTGGTCGGACCCTCCTCGTCGAAGAATTCGGCGTACACCTCGTTGTAGCCCTTGAAGTCGTTCATGTTTACCAGGTACGTGGTGATCTGTACGAGATCCGCGAGCGAGCTTCCGGCGGCCGTGAGCAGGTCACCGATGTTCTCGATGACCGCCCGCGTCTGGGCGCGGATGTCCAGGTCGGTGACGCCGAACCGGTCGGCGCGGGCGCCCGCGAAGGTGCCGTCGGGCCTGCGGGAGCTGGTGCCGGAGACGTACAGGAAGTCGCCCGCGCGCTTGACGTGCGGGAACCGTCCCCGGGGCACGGCCTTGCCGGGGACGCGGATGGCCTCGCGGCTCACGTGCCGAACACCGCCCGCACCGATCCGAGCCCCTCGATCCTGGCCTCGAACACGTTCCCCGCCTCGACCGGCACGACCGGGCCGAGCGCGCCGGTCAGGACGACGTCCCCGGCGCGCAGCGGGTGGCCGGTGGCGGCCAGCGCGCCGGCCAGCCAGAGGGCCGCGTTCAGCGGGTTGCCCATGCACGCGGCTCCGGACCCGGCCGAGACCTCCTCGCCGTCGCGGGTCATCGTCATCGCGGCCGCGCCGAGGTCGAGGTCGGTCAGCCGCTTCGGCGTGGCGCCCAGGACGTACGCGCCGGAGGAGGCGTTGTCGGCGACCGTGTCGGTGATCGTGATGTCCCAGTCGGCGATGCGCGAGTCGGCGATCTCGATGGCGGGCAGCGCGAACTCCACCGCCCTGATCACGTCCACCAGCGTGAACGGCCCCTCGGTCAGGTCCTTGCCGAACACGAGCGCGACCTCGGCCTCGGCGCGCGGCTGCAGGAACCGCTGCACCTTGATGGGCCGGCCGTCGAGCTCGGCCATGTCGGCGAAGAGCATGCCGTGGTCGGGCTGGTCGATGCCGAACTTCCGCTGCAGCAGCGGGTTGGTGGCGCCGATCTTCCGGCCGACCGGCCGCCGGCCCTCCGCCAGCGCCCGCCGCGTGTTGATGTCCTGCACCGCGTAGGCGTCGGTGACCGTGGTGATGAGATCCCTGAGCGGCGCGCAGGGCTTGCCGGTACGCGCGGCCTCGACGAGCCGCTCGGCGGCCTGACCCCGGGTGTCGACGGCCAGGGACCATTCGTCATGCATCGGGTTGCTCCAGTTTGATGGTGATCGTGGTGGGCTCGGAGTAGAAGTCGAGCGACTGCGTGCCGCCCTCCCTGCCGATGCCCGACAGCTTCACGCCGCCGAACGGGGTGCGCAGGTCGCGCAGGTACCAGGTGTTGACCCAGACCAGCCCCGCCTCCAGGCGCTGGGCCACGCGATGGGCGCGATCGAGGTTGGTGGTCCAGACGGTGGCGGCCAAGCCGTACTCGCTGCTGTTGGCCAGGTCGATCGCCTCGGCCTCGCTGTCGAAAGGAGCCACGTGGCACACGGGACCGAAGATCTCCTCTCGATTGAAACGGGACCACTCTGACAACCCTGTCATTACCGTTGGTTCCACGAAATATCCGGAATCGCGGTGGTCGCCGAACGTCGGGACGCCGCCCCCCGTGAGCACCTTGGCCCCCTCCGAGCGGGCCAGGGCGTAGTAGGACAACACCTTCTCCCGATGCCCCGCCGAGATCATCGGCTGCGGCTCGACCTCCTGGGCGCGCGAGGCCAGCAGGCCGCAGAAGTCCTCGAAGATCGGCCGCTCGACGTAGAGCCGCTCGGTGCACAGGCACACCTGGCCGCCGTTGGTGAAGACCGACTTCACCGTGCCCTCGACGGCCCGGCCCAGGTCGCAGTCCTCGAAGATCAGGCCGGCGTTCTTGCCGCCCAGCTCGAACGAGATCGGCTTGACCCGGTCGGCGGCGGTCTTCATGATCTGCGTCCCGGTCGCGGTCGAGCCGGTGAACGTCACGCCGTCCACGCCCGGGTGCTCGACGAGGAGCTGGCCCGCCGGGCCGTGCCCGAAGATGATGTTGACCACGCCCGGGGGCAGGCCGGCCTCGGCGCAGATCTCGGCGAAGACCGCGGCCGAGCCGGGCGTGTGCTCCGACGGCTTGACGACCACGGTGTTGCCGGCGACGAGGGCGGGGGCCAGCTTCCACGTCATGAGCAGGAACGGCAGGTTCCACGGCACGATCACGGCGACCACGCCGAGCGGCCTGCGCACGGTGTAGCTGAGCACGCCGGCGAGGTGGAAGGCGTCGTCGGGGCGCTGGGAGGCGATCTCGGCGAACGCGCGGAAGTTCGCGATGCCGCGCGGCACGTCGAGCGTGCGGGTCTGGCCGAGCGGCTTGCCGGTGTCGGCGATCTCGGCCGTGACCAGGTCGTCGAAGCGGACCTCGATGCCCTCGGCGAGGCGGCGCAGCCATCCGGCCCGCTCGGCCACCGGCAGCCCCGCCCAGTCGCGCGCCGCCTCCCTGGCCGCGCGCACCGCCCGGTCGACCACCTCCGGATCGGCCTCGTGCACCTGCCTGATCACCCCGCCCGTCACCGGGTCGTGGACCGGGAACGCATTGCCCGCCGCCACCGGCAGCCCGCCGATGAAATGGGTCAGCACAGCAGCCTCCTCTAGCCTCACTCCCGGTATAGATCGTCGGGCGACGGTGAGACAACAGTCCGGCGGGGGCGGGAACCGCGCGGGCCCGTCAGGGCTCGGTGGCGCCGGTGACACTGAGCCACCCCTCGGCCGGCCCCTGGCGGACCTGTCCATACAGACATCTTCCGGTACCCCTCGGCGGCCCGGGATGATGACCAAATGGCGCGCACATGGGAATTGTGGGGAAATATCATTATCGCTGGGGTTTTTGCGCTTCCAGTGGCCTTCCTGGTGATCACCCTGCTCGCCCGCCGCCGGGCCCGCGCCGGGCATCCGGCGCCCCTGCGCACCTCGCTCGCCGACGTCGGCGTCGTCGTGGGGACCGCGCCGTGGATCTGGATGATCCTCACGCCGTCCACCGGCCGGTCGGGGGTCGGCCTCGTCCCGTTCACGGACCTCGCCGATCTCGCCGGAGCCTCGTGGGAGACGGTGACGGTGCAGGTCGGGGGCAATCTGCTGGTGTTCGCCGCGCTGGGCGCCCTGCTGCCCGTACGGACCGCCGCGATGGCCTCCTACGGCCGGGTTGCGGCCGTCGCGGCGGCCTTTTCGGTCACGGTCGAGTTCCTCCAGTACGCCCTGCGACTGGGCCGGTTCTCCTCCGTGGACGACGTGATCATGAACACCGCGGGCGCGGTGCTCGCCGCGGCGGTTACTCGCCGCTGGTGGGCCCCGCGAATAGCGGCCGGGACCGTTCCACGATAACGGTCTGCATAAACGTCCTCGCATTCATCACACAGGCACGATCAGCTCAAAAGAAGCTCGGGACCAACCTCTGTATCTGTGCGATCGTGGACAAGACGGGGCAAGTTCTCTGGAGACGCCACAACCTGGTTGGTGACAGAGGGTGATCGAAACGTGTCTGAATCCCCGGTACCCCACGAGCCCCCTATTTATCGCCGCATCGCCGACGGCCTCCGCGCCCGGATCCTGTCCGGCGAACTGCGCGACGGGGACCGCCTACCGGGCGAGAACGCGCTCATGGCCGACTACGCAATCGCACGCGCCACCGCCAGGCAGGCGCTTGCCGTACTGATCAACGAAGGGCTGGCGGTGCCCAAACGAGGTTCGGGGGTCTACGTGCGCCTGTTCAAACCGATCCGCAGACACGGCTCGCGCCGCCTGTCACGAGAGCAGTGGGGTCAGGGGCGTGCCATCTGGGACGCCGACACCCGGGGCCGTCCCTTCACCGTGGACCAGGTGGAGGTGGTGCTGGAGCGCGCGTCGGAGGAGGTGGCGGGCGTCCTGGAGAGCGGCGAGGTATGGGTGCGTCGGCGCCGCTACTCCGTGGACGGCCGGCCCGTGCAACTGGCGACCTCCTCCTTCCCCGCCCGCCTGGTCCAGGGCAGCGCCATCACCCTGCCCGACACCGGGCCGGGCGGCGTCTACGCCAGACTCGGCGACCTGGGCCTGCCCCCGGCCCACTTCACCGAGGAGGTGCGGGCCCGCATGCCCGGCCCCCGCGAGACCGGGCTGCTCGACCTGCCCGGCGGAACCCCCGTCATCGTCATCGCCCGCACCGCGTACACGGCGGGCGGCAGACCCGTCGAGCTCAACGAGATGGTCCTGGACTCGGCGGCATACGTACTCCAGTACGACTTCGACGCCTAGTTCAACCCGATCTGTCAAGCGATAGGTTGACCTGTCCGTCACGATCATTGATTTCTCTAGAGAGGTCCCTCATCTTCTAAGGAGATGGAACCGTACAGGAGATGGAACCTTCGCCTGGGGCCCGGGAGAGGTGCGCGGATGTCCGTTGACCGGCATCTTGCCGAGATCGCCCGGGAGTACCCCAGGTGGACCATCTGGCGGAGCGACGCGGGCCGCTGGTGGGCCACGCGGCACCATCCGCTCGACGCGGCGCAGCGTGCGGCCGGATGTGCGATGACCATCGACGCGGACGACCCGGACGGCCTGCGCGACCAGCTCCGGGACCAGGAGGAACGGACCGGCCGGCAGCCCCGCTGGTGGGCCGGCCCCGCTCCTCCCTGACGCGGGCCGTGGAGCGTTCCGCGGCTCGCACGCGAGCAGCCCGGTGCCGGGTCCAGCGTCTCGGCGGCCCCGGCACCGGGCCCCCAACGGGGCCACGAACGCGGAAGTCTCCGACCCTATCGGGGGCGGGGGCTTCCGCTCCCCGCCCCTTCATCCTCTAGGTGTGGTACTCGCCCAGCCGCAGGATGTGCACGTCGGTGTCGTCGGAGACGCTCTCCCTCGGCTTCTCCTCGTCCTCCTCGACGATGACCCGCACGTCGTCCTGCACGGACTGCTGCGGGGCCGGCTGCGGAGCCGGCGCGGCCTCGATGGCGGGCTCCGGCGCGGGCGCCGGGACGGCCACCGGCTGCTGAGCCGCCACCGGCTGCTGGGCGGCGACCGGCGCGGGCGGCAGCGCCGACTCCGGCACGAGCTGCCCGGCCGCCGCCTCGGTGCGCATGAGGTCGCCGAGCACCGAGCCGATCTCGGTCAGCCGCCGCACGACCTCGGTGTGGGTGTTGGTCAGGTACTCCACCCGGCGCCCGGCGTGCTCGTCGAGCGAGGCCGTGCGCTGACGCGCCGCCGCCAGCATCGACTCGGCCTCCGCGTGCGCCCCCGCCACCAGCTGCTCGGCCTGCGCGTGGGCGGCCGCCATCATGCGCTCCGCCTCGGCCTGCGCCCCGCCGAGCACCCGCTCGGCCTCGGCGTGCGCGTCGCGCAGCAGGCCCTCGGCCTCGCTGCGGGCCGACCCGAGCTGCTCCTCGGCGTCCGCGCCCGCCTGGGCCAGCATGCGCTCGGCCGCCTGCGTGGCCTCGGCCACCCGCCGCTCGGCCTCCGCCTGCGCCGAGGTCAGCATCTTGTCGGACGTCTCGCGCGACGTCGTCACCAGCCGCTCCGCCTCGGCCCTGGCGCTCTCCCGCACGGCGGTCGCCTCGGCCTCCGCGTCGGCGCGCTTGGCCGCGGCCTCCTCCTCGCCCAGCTTGAGGATCTGCGCGAGCCTCGGGCTGAGGTCCTCGTAGCTCTGGGGCGCCTCGACCATCCGCCGCCTGGCCTCCGCCAGCTCGACCCGGCCCTGCTCCGCCTGGTCGATCGCCCGTGCCAGCCGCTCTTCCAGATCCCGGACCTGGTTCCGGGTACGGATCATGTAGTCGTGCACCTGCCGGCGGTTGTAGCCGCGCATCACGACTTCGAAGGTGTCCTCTTGCATCAGATCGGGAATGCTCTCGTGCTGGTTTGTCATGGGGGTTACCTAAGGGTTTGCGTGAGGCGGGGGAAAACTGCGGGTTGTGAGGGTCTGACGACGAGACGTCAGGAAACGACTTTCCTGCCATCTGCCCACGTCCGCAACCGGAACGCCACACCTGGGGCGGGAATTACGATTGGACGAATGTACATAGCAGCGTTGGACGACGGGGCAGTGCCGGACATCCACCCGGAGGCGTACATCGCGCCGGGCGCCGTCGTGGTCGGGAGTGTGCGGGTGGGCCGGATGTCCAGCATCTGGTACGGCTCCGTTCTCCGAGGGGACGACGAGCGGATCGAGATCGGCGAGGAGTGCAACGTACAGGATCTGTGCTGCCTGCACGCCGACGCCGGCCAGCCCGCGATCCTGGAGGACCGGGTCAGCCTGGGCCACAAGGCCATGGTCCACGGCGCGCACGTCGAGACCGGCGCGCTGGTCGGCATCGGCGCGATCGTGCTCGGCGGCGCCCGGGTGGGCGCGGGCACGCTGGTCGCCGCGGGAGCGCTGGTCGGGCCGGGCAAGAAGATCCCGTCCGGGGTGCTGGTCGCCGGCGTGCCCGGCAGGATCGTGCGCGAGCTCACCGACGACGACCGGGCCTCCTTCGCCCGCACGCCGGACAACTACATGGCCAAGGCGGTCAGGCACCGGCAGGCGTCAGCAGTTTGATCAGGACCTGGTCCGACACCGAGGCGGTGTTGAGCGGGTCGGCGTAGTCCGGCAGCTCGGGGCGGAGGAAGCGGACGAAGTCGACGGTCAGCTTGAGATCGGGGGCGCCCTTGATCTGCTTGGCGTTGGCCTTGGCGGCGTCCTTCTTCAGCGCGCCGTAGCTGTCCCAGTCGGTGTAGGCGGTGACACCCCATTGCAGCACCTCGGGGAGGTTCGAGGGCCAGCGTCTGGCGACCTTCCAGGCGCCGCCGTCCTCCTTGTAGAGCGCGACGGCGACCCGGCCCAGCCTGGCCAGGACGAGGTCCACCCAGCCGTCCTTGACCGCCACCTCCAGCGGCTTGGAGCTGCCGTCCTGGGTGAACTTGGCCTCGACCTGCCCGGCCGCGTCGGCGGTGCCGGTGGTGACGGACATCCACACGGGCTTGTCGTACGTGCCGGGCTGGCGGGCCATGAGCCCGCCGAGCGAGAACTTGCGCGCCGGCCTGCCGCCCTTCTTGCCGGTGACCTTGACCCGGGCGTGCATGACGATGTCCCCGGCCAGCTCCTGGTAGACGAAGGGGCCGCGGAAGCCGTCGTACCAGGTGGAGGTCTTCGGCTCCAGGTAGAGGGCGCCCTTGGCGGTCTTGTTCACGTCGAGCTTGGCGATCCTGTCGACGTCCTTCTCGGTGTCGCTCAGCTTGCTCCACACGGCCAGCTCCGCGGCGTCGGCGAACTCGCTGGAGGCCGATCCGACCTCGCCGCCGGGCGCGGGCGCCTGGGCGTTCTGGACGGTGAGCACGCCGGGACCGGTGGGAGTGGGCGGCGCCGCGGCGGTCCCGCAGCCGCTCACCACACCCGCCACTGCCAACACCCCTGCCACCTTTGCCCTCATAGCGGACATTCTGCCGTGAAATGCCGACGGGTGACGTCGGGCGGCCCAGTACGATGACGGCCGTGCGCCCCTGGGATGCGTTCACCTCGGCAGAGGCGGAGGTCCGCGCGATGGTCGCGGACCCGCGCTGGCAGGGCCTGTCCGTGCCCGACCGCGCGCACGTCCTGGCGGCCAGGGTCCTGGTGACCCAGGACGGCGACCGCTGGCTCTACGGCGCGTACGCGCGCTGGCACCTGCACGACCCCGGCGACGGCCGCTGGCACCCCGCGCCGCCGCCCAGGGGCGAACGGGCGCGCAAGGTGGGGCACGCCACGGCCGCGCTGCCGGACCAGGTGGTGCCCACCGGGCCCGACTTCGCCGCCGAGCCCGGCTCGACCCAGGCGTTCATCGGCCCCGACGTGCTGCCGGTGGTGACCGGGCAGATCGCGGAGATGGTCCGCGGCGCCGGGCGCAAGTCGGAGCTGGACTACCCGCTGACCGCCTTCGGGGAGATCTTCGCCGCCGACGTGCCGAGCACGGTCGCCGCCGTCTGGGGGACGATCATGTGGTGCGCGTACGCGCCGGCCTTCGACGGCAACGAGCGCCTGATCACCCTGTTCGGCGAGTACCTGCGCCGCTCGCTGCCCGGCGACGAATGGGTGCGCTGGCTGCCCGCGCCGCCGCTGCTCGACCTGGTCACGCTGGTGTCCGAGCGCACCCGCGCCGGCCGTCCGCGGGCCGCGCTCCGGCTGGCCGCGCTGATCGCCGACACCGCCCAGGTGCTGCTGTCCGACATCCGGTTCAGGCCGCGGGCGCTGGCGCTGCTCACGATGGTGGAGCCGGTGCTGCGCCGGCCCGGCCGCGACGACGCCACGGCCGCGCGGGGCGACGACGCCGTGCGCCGGGCCTGGCTCGACCGCTGCCCGCCGCGGCTGGCGCTGGCCCTGCTGCCGGAGACCGATCCCGACGCGTACTTCGCCCACTCGGTGTACGACCTGGTCGAGGCGCTGGGCTTCGTGCAGGACGCGTCAGGGGCGGCGGCGGCGTACCTGGCCGATCTGTCGGACTCCAGGAGGATGTTGCCCGAGCGGCTGAACCACCGGTTGCGGCGGGCGTACGTGGAGTTGGAGCGTGCCGGGCTGACGGGCACGTCGGCGGCCGAGCGCACCGAGCCGGAGGGCTTCGCCGTGCGTCCGGGCGGTGCGCCCGTGCCGCAGGCGGCGGTGGTGACGCCGCCCGACCGGGAGAGCAAGGCGGCCGTGCTGGGCGCGGCGTACGCCACGTGCCTGGCGTGGGGCCGGCTGACCGGCGCCAAGGTGCCGCAACACGGCCTGGCCGGCCAGAGCGCGCTGGTCCGTGAGCTGATCCACGAACGGGACGACCACCACATCGGTCACCCCTAACGCACTATTACCGTTATTCACCCTTACTCCGCCTATATCCCGCTATCACTTCAGTCACCGGGCAATTCGCTGAATTGTGATCTCGACTTCGGGAAATGATCCCTGTGGGGCCCCCGTGACGCCGAAAGGAATGACTCCGATGGGCCATGTCGCGAGAAGGTCCCCCGCCGTAACCTCGTAGAGGGTGTGGGCTGCGGAAGGAAGGACGACGCGGTGGGGCACGACGACCTGGACTCTCGGGTCCACGACCGTGTCGCGTTGGACGAGATTGCGCTCTACGCCGAGGTGCTCACTGCCGTGGCTGTCAGCGAACGGCGGCTGACCTTGGACGAACTCGACGACGCGCTCGGATTGCGGACTTCGGCGAGTCGCTGAAGACCATCGAAAATTACCTGTCCCGGGCTCCTGTGGGGTCCGGGACAGTGGTTCCCGGCTATTACAGGTAACTAGTCAATCGAGGGTGTGCCTCTCCTACGTATGGAGGAGGCGACCCCCTACGACTTGACCAGGCGGGCGATGGCGGCCGACGCCTCCTTCACCTTCGCCTCGGCCTCCGGGCCGCCCGTGTTGATCGCGTCGGCGACGCAGTGGGAGATGTGCTCCTCCAGCAGCCCGAGCGCCACGGCCTGGAGGGCCCGCGTGGCCGCGGAGACCTGGGTGAGCACGTCGATGCAGTAGGCATCGTCGTCGACCATGCGCTGCAGGCCCCTGATCTGGCCCTCGATTCGCCGGAGGCGCGTCAGATATGCCTGCTTGTCTCCGCTGTACCCATGCATGCTTCTACGGTACCCGTAACCCGTATGAGCTAGCGGAGATCTGACAGCAGCTTCTCCCACTGTTCGGCGACTTCCTCGGCCGAATGGCGGACGGCGGTGTCGAGGGCGCCCGCCGCGAGCGAGCGCCGGCGACGTTCGTCGTCGATGAGCGCGAGCAGCGCGCCCGCGAAGTGCTGCGCCTCGCTCTCGCTCTCGGGCACCAGCACGCCGTTGTAGCCGGTCGCGACGAACTCCCTGGGGCCCCTGGCGCCCTCGAAGGCCACCACCGGCACCCCGCACCCCATGGCCTCCAGCACGGTCATGCCCAGGTCTTCGCTGCGGGAGGGGTTGGCCACGATCGACGCCTTGGCGAACTCCCCCGCCAGGTCGGGCGTGACGCCCATGAAGTAGACGTGGTTGTGCAGATTGAGCTCGTTCACCAGCGACCGCAGCCGCCGCTCCTCGGGGCCGCCGCCGTAGAGCCGCAGCCGCCAGTCGGGACGTTTGTCCGCCACGATCGCGAACGCCCTGATCAGCCGGTCGTACGCCTTGACCGACACCCACCGGCCCCCGGCCGCCACGATCCGGTTGTCCATCCGCGAGCGCGGCCACGGGCCGCCCGGCAGCGCGTCCGGCACGGAGTGGACGGCGGACCCGTCGCCGAGCAGCCTGCCCCACTCCTCCTGGGCCGACTCCGTGGCCGTCACGACCGCGTCGAGGCGCGGGTAGAGCCGCTGCACCGGCCCGGGGACGGCGGGCCGCCCCCACTCCCTGGCGATCTTGAGGGTTTCACGTGGAGCATGCCGCGCCACCTGGACGCCGATGCCCGGCCTGGTGGTGATCAGCACGTCGGACCTGAGCCCGCGCAGCAGCCGCCAGAGCGCCATCTCGGTGCGCATCTGGCCGCGCGGCAGCAGGTGGCGCACCCCCGGACGGGCGTCGACCAGGCTGCGCATGGCCACCTTGGAGCCGATGGGGAAGAACGGCTTCTCCTTCTGCCGCCGGACGCTGATGACCTCGACCTCGTGCCGCTCGGACAGGGCGGTGGCGAGGTTGAGCGTCGCGCGCACGTCGCCGCGCATGCCGTACGCCGAGGCGAGCACCAGGCTGACCTTCATCCGCCCACCTCGATGCGCAGCTCGTCGTCGGCGGTGTAACAGGGCCGGACGGGCACGCCGTCGATCTCGGCCGACGGATAGTGCAGCCGTCTTCGTTTGCCGTCGACGTCGTCGAGCCAGGCGCCCAGCCGCAGCGGCGTGGGCACGCCCTCGACCTGCAATGCGGGCTCCCAGGTGCCGGCCGTGTCGGGGTCGGCCTCGACCACGTTCACCAGCGACACCGCCGCGTGGAAGCGCACCCCCTGGACGGTGGCGTTGGCCGACACCCGTTCCCTGGTCGGCCTGCGGTCGAGGGTGAGCGTGGCCTCACGGCGCGCGTCGTCGTCCTCCAGCCCGGTGTACGCCAGCAGCCCCGTCACCTCGAACCGGCCCTCCCTGAACCAGATCGCCCGCACCTCGGCCACCGGCGCGGCGTCGGCTATCTTCAGGGCCAGAAACCCGTTCCGCGTCCGGTACGACCGGTAGGCCAGCGTCCGCCGGCACAGCGCGTACGCGTCGAGGTGGTCGAGGGAGAACCCCGGGTCGACGCTGCGCAGCCTGCTGCGGCTGCCCTCGTGCCGCAGGTAGGCGTCCCAGCGGCCGGCGGTCAGCTCCAGCGGCGCCAGCGAGACGGCCAGCGTGGCCTCCCGCGTCCGGCTTCCCGTGCGGCCCAGGCGCACGTCGCGCTCGACCCCCGTGGCGCGATGGCGCAGCACGAGCTCGGTGCCGTCACGCAGGGGCTCATCGATGGCGAGTCGCAGGGAGAGCACGTCGGCCAGGGTGACTTCGGCGTCCGTGACCACGACGCGCATCACTAGCCCCCTCCCCGTCGAATAAGGCCATGCGACGTTGAGGTTACCGTGATTTTCCCGTTATGTGGATGGGAGATTTCCAGCGAGGAGGCCCGTGACGTGCGGAACTCCTCTACAGAGCCTGTAGAGGAGTCCGACTTTCCGTGGTCAGGAAGCGCCCTTGACCGATTTGATCAACAGCTGCGCGACGTCCACGACTTCCAGCGATTCCTTGGCCTCGCCGTTGTTCTTCTTCTCGTTGATCGCGTCGCCGAGCATCACCATGCAGAACGGGCACGCGGTCGAGACGGTGTCGGGATTCGTGGTGAGCGCCTCGTCGACCCGCTCGGTGTTGATGCGCTTGCCGATGCGCTCCTCCATCCACATGCGCGCGCCGCCCGCGCCGCAGCAGAAGCCGCGGTCCTTGTGGCGGTGCATCTCCTGGGTCTGCACGCCGGGCACCTTCGACATGATGTCGCGGGGCTGGGAGTAGACCTTGTTGTGGCGGCCGAGGAAGCACGGGTCGTGGTAGGTGATCTTCTCCTCGATCGGCGTGACCGGGGTGAGCAGGCCCTCGTCCACCAGCTTCGACAGCAGCTGCGTGTGGTGCACGACCTCGTAGGTGCCGCCGAGCTGCGGGTATTCGTTGGCCAGGGTGTTGAAGCAGTGGGGGCAGGTCGCGACGATCTTCTTGACGCCGGCCTCGTTCAGCGTCTCGATGTTCTGCTGGGCGAGCATGTTGAACAGGTACTCCATGCCCAGGCGGCGGGCCGGGTCACCGGTGCACGCCTCCATCGGGCCGAGCACCGCGAACTTCACGCCCGCGATGTGCAGCAGCTCGGCGACCGCCTTGGTGGTCTTCTTGGCGCGGTCCTCCAGGGCGCCCGCGCAGCCCACCCAGAACAGGTACTCGGCGTCCTCGGGCATCTTCTCCTCGACCAGCTCGACCTCGAAGTCGAGCTCCTCGATCCAGTCGGCCCGCTTCATCTCGGACATGCCCCACGGGTTGCCCTTGTTCTCCAGGTTCTTCACCATCACCCCCGCCTCGGACGGGAACGACGACTCCACCATGACCTGGTAGCGGCGCATGTCGAGGATGTGGTCGATGTGCTCGATGTCCACCGGGCACTGCTCGACGCAGGCGCCGCAGTTGGTGCACGACCACAGCACGTCGGGGTGGATGACGCCGTCCTCGCCGACGAGCGGCTTCTCCAGCAGCGCCAGCACGTCGGTGTCGGCGTGCTCGGTGCTGGCGGCCATCAGGTAAGGGGCCACCTTGAAGGCGTGGTCGCGCTGGTCGAGGATGAGCATCTTCGGCGAGAGCGGCTTGTCGGTGTTCCAGGCCGGGCACTGCGACTGGCAGCGGCCGCACTCGGTGCAGGAGTAGAAGTCGAGGAAGCCCTTCCAGGTGGTGTCGCCGATCTTGCCGCGGCCCAGGCGCTCGGCGTCGAGCTCCTCGTCCTCGAAGTCGACGAGCTTGCCGTCGACGCGCAGCTCGGACGCGGCGCCGAGCCCGTTGGGACGCCGGGAGAACAGCACGTTGAGCGGCGCGGTGAAGATGTGCAGGTGCTTGGAGTTCACCACGATGACCAGGAACACCAGCATGAAGCCGATGTGCAGGAGCAGCGCGATCTCCTCCAGCAGCGGGCTGACCGGCAGCGCGTCGCCGAGCGCGAGCGAGACGAACGCGCCGGAGGAGTAGGGGAAGTTGCCGTTGGCCGCCGAGGCGCCGCGGGCCAGGAACAGCGTCCAGATGATGTTGAAGATCATGAACAGGACGAGCCACGCGCCGCCGAGGTGCGAGCCGGAGAAGCGCGACTTGCGGCCCAGCGTCTTGGGCGAGTTCTTGACCCGGATGATCGCGAAGGCGACCAGGCCGAGCAGACACGCGACGGCGATGAAGTCCTGGAGGAAGCCGAGCACGCCCCAGGTGCCGATGAGCGGGATGTGGAAGTCGGGCTCACCGGTGATCGCGCCCTGGATGATCGCGCCGTACGCCTCGATGTAGACGGTCAGCAGGATGAAGAACGCCCACATGACGAAGAAGTGGGCCGTGCCGGACGGCGTCCACTTCAGCAGCTTCTTCTGGCCGAAGACCTCGACGAGCTGGGCCTTGAGCTCGTCGGCGGCGTGCTCCTTGGCGTACTCGACGCGTTCGGGCGCGGGCGGCCCGGAGGTCGCCAGCCTGAACAGGAACAACACCCTGCGGCCGGCGACGGCCACCGCCAGGACGGTCATGACCAGCCCGATGATCGCTACCCAGAGCACGGGGTCCTCCCACAGACGACGATGGCTGCCAGCATACGGACACGTGTTTCCAGGAAGCTTACCGGCCAGTAACTTCCCGGGATGACATCCATACCCTATGGTCAGTGCCCTATACAGAACAATGCTCTACGCCGTGAAGTACCTCTGTATGGTCGGGGCGATCAGTTCGACGAGCTCCTCCGGATCGGCGCTGGCCATCGGCTCCAATTTGATCACGTGACGGCCCATGATCACGCCGTACATCTGGCCAAAAGCTGCCTCGATGCGTAGGTGCGGAACACCAAGGCGGTCGGCCACCTGGAAGAGCAGCGCGTTCGTGATGAACTCGCGGAACATCGCCGCCGCCTGCTCGTTCGTGAGCGCCGAGCGCATCAGGGCGATCATCGGCTCGCGGGTCTCCGGCTCGGCGGTCACCCGCAGGATCATCCGCACCAACCGCTCGCCGATCTCCTCGCGCGGGCCGTCCAGCAACAGCGGGACGACCTCGTCGGGGGTGATCGGCAGCTGCATGGCCGCCGCGAACATGCCCTCCTTGGTCTCGAAGTAGTGGTGGACCAGAGCCGGGTCGACCTTGGCCTCCCGCGCGATCCCGCGCACCGTGGCCTTGTCGAAGCCCTTCTCGGCGAACACCCGCCGCGCCGCCGTCAGGATCTCGCCGCGCGTGTCGGCCGACCCGGGCCTGCGGCCGGGACGGCGTCGTACGTTGCTCATGGCCGCGTCCCGCCGGTCACCGGCCCACCGCCAGGTACACCCGCATCGGCACCGACAGCACGCCCTCGGGGAAGGCCTTCCTGAGCTCCCCGCGCTGCCGCCCGACCAGCTCGTCGGCCGCGTCCGGCGACAGCGCCGCCATGTACGAGTGGGAGCGCAGGTCGAGCAGGAAGTCCTCGATGCCGACCAGTCTCGTCCACGGGATCCAGCGCTCCTGGACCACCTCGAAGGCCGCGGCGATCGGCGGCACCGACCACTCCTCGACCGCCGGCCCCCAGTACGTGGGCACCGCCTCGGCCAGCCGCGCCTCGTAGGCGGCCAGCCACTCGGCCTGCGCCGCGTGGTGCAGGTTCCAGCAGCCCACGATCGCGCCGCCGGGCCGCAGCACCCGCCTGGCCTCGGCGATCGAGACGACGGGGTCGAGCCAGTGCCACGACTGGGCGTACGTCACCAGATCGGCCACCCCGTCGGCCAGCGGCAGCGCGTTGCCGTCGGCGATCACCGCGGCGACCGCCGGCGGCTCGCCGTCGATCCGCGTGACCAGCCGGGCCAGCATCTCCGCCCCCGGATCCACCGCGATCACCTGGGAGCCGCGGGCCCGCAGCGCGTGCGTCAGGATGCCGGTGCCCGCGCCCACGTCGATCGCGGTGGCGCCGTCGAGCTCGATGCCGGTCACCTCGGTGAGCGCGCGGTACATCTCGTCGGGATAGGACGGGCGGCCCGCGTCGTAGGCGTCGGCCACGCTGTCGAAGACCCGCGCGAGGTCTCTGGTCGGCCCCACGTTCCTGGTCGGCCCCACGTTCATCGGGACGCCGCCAGGTGCAGGCGGGCGAAGGCCAGCGCCTCGGCCAGGTCGTCGACGCGCTCGGTGCGGCTGGCCGCCTTGCGGGTGTTGATCTCCAGCACCACCAGGCCGCCGTAGCCCGAGTTCGCCAGGCGTTCCAGCATCTGGGCGCACGGCTGGTTGCCCCTGCCGGGGACCAGGTGCTCGTCCTTGTTGGTCACGCCCATGCCGTCGGCCAGGTGGAGGTGGGCGAGCCGGTCGCCGAGCTTGGTGGCCATCTCCATGGCGTCGGAGCCGGACACCGCGGTGTGCGACAGGTCGAGGGTGACCTGCGGGAAGTCGTAGTCGATCGGGTTCCAGTCGGGCGAGTACGGCACCACGTCGTTGCCCCTGGCGCGCAGCGGGAACATGTTCTCGACCGCGAACGTGACATCGGTCTCGTCACGCATGCGGGCCAGGCCGTTCTCGAAGTCGCGGGCGTAGTCGCGCTGCCAGCGGAACGGCGGGTGCACCACGACGGTCGAGGCGCCGAGGCGCTCAGCCGCCTTCTGCGCCCTGACCAGCTTGGCCCAGGGGTCTCTGCCCCACACCCGCTGCGTCACGAGCAGGCAGGGCGCGTGGATCGCCAGGACGGGCACCTGGTAGTGCTCGGACAGCCGCTCGATCACGTCGATGTCCTGGCTCACCGGATCGGCGCCGACCATGATCTCGACACCGTCGTAGCCCAGGCGCGCGGCCAGTTCGAACGCGTCGGGAGTGCGTTCTGGATATACCGAGGCGGTGGACAATGCGATCTTCGCATTGGGCACGCGGATGACATCAGCCACGTTGCCAGCCTAAGCCGGAGAAGCGCCTCTGGCGCGTGAGCCCCACCAGATAGCCCTACCCAACCCCCCATCCCACCTCAAAGACACTCCCTCGAACCCCGCTACGGTTGGGCCCATGCCACGGATAGCCAGAGGCGCGATCCCCAGCCCGAACATCTGGAACGCTCCCCAGGTCTACGAGCTGGAGAACCGCGCCGTGGACCCCGAAGGCGCGGCCGACGCCGCGATGCGCGAGCTGCGCCCCTGGGCGGGCGCCACCGTGCTCGACATCGGCTGCGGCACCGGCTTCCACCTGCCCGTCCTGGCCGCCGACGCGGCCGCCGTGATCGGCGTCGAGCCGCACGGCGACCTGGCCGGCCTGGCCCGCCGCCGCTGCGCGAACCTGCCCAACGTCTCGGTGCACGCCGCCGCCGCCCAGGACCTCCCGCTGCCCGACGCCAGCGTCGACGTGGCCATGGCCCGCTGGGCCTACTTCTTCGGCCCCGGCTGCGAGCCCGGCCTGCGCGAGCTGTCCCGCGTCGTACGCCGCGGCGGCGCGGCGTTCGTCATCGACCTCGACGCCACCCGCGGCTCGTTCGGCCGCTGGTTCTCCCGCACGGTGCCGACGTACTCGGCGCGCGAGGTGGAGGCGTTCTGGGTCCGTCAGGGGTGGCAGCGGCGGCCGCTCGACCTCACGATGACCTTCGAGCGCCGGGCCGACCTGGAGGCCGTGCTGCGCATCGAGTTCGCCCCCGAGGTGGCCGAGCAGGCCGTCGCGGAGACCCCCGGCCTGGAGATCTTCTACCCGAACGTGCTGCGCTGGCGCCACTTCTGAACTCATGGCCTCACTCCGTTCGGCGGGCTTGACATTGACGTCGGCGTCAACGTTTACCGTGGTGGCATGCGCATCGGGGAGCTGGCGGAACGCACCGGGGTGAGCACCCGTTCACTCCGCTACTACGAGCAGCACGGCCTGCTCTCGGCCAGACGCGGCCCCAACGGCTACCGCGAGTACGCCGAGGAGGACGTCAAGCTGGTGGCCGAGATCCGGTCGCTGCTCTCGGTCGGATTCACGCTGGAGGACACCCGTCCCTTCGTCGACTGCCTGCGCTCGGGCCACAGCTCGGGCGGTTCCTGCCGGGAGTCCGTCGAGGTCTACCAGCGCAAGATCATGCAGATCGACGAGGAGATCCGGGTGCTGCTCGCCCGCCGCGCCGAGGTCGCCGCCCAGCTCGCCCAGTCGTGTCCCGGCTGTTTCGTTAGGGGAGACAAATGATCAAGTTGACCACCGACAACTTCGAGGAGCAGGTGCTCAAGAGCGACAAGCCGGTGCTGGTCGACTTCTGGGCCGAGTGGTGCCCGCCGTGCCGCATGGTGGCCCCGGTCCTGGACGAGATCGAGGCCGAGCACGGCCTGGCCATCGGCAAGCTCAACACCGACGAGAACCCCGAGATCATGTCCCGCTACGGCGTGATGGGCCTGCCCACGCTGCTGCTGTTCGAGAACGGCGAGCCCGTCAGGCAGATCGTCGGCGCCCGGCCCAAGCGCCTGCTGGTGCAGGAACTGGGCCTCACGCGGTAGTCGAGGATTGTCGGCAGGGGCCGCTAGCCTGCTCGACATGGCCAAGACAGCGCAGAAGCCCGGTTACCGCTGTGCCGAGTGCGGCTGGCGCACCAGCAAGTGGGTCGGCAGGTGCGGCGAGTGCCAGGCGTGGGGCACTGTCGACGAAGAGGGCGCGCGCGCCGGGGTCAACGTCGTCCAGGGCGGCGCGACCACCGGGCCCGCGCTGCCCATCGGCCAGGTCAAGGCCGAGGTGGCCGCGGCCCGCACCACCGGGGTGAGCGAGCTCGACCGGGTGCTCGGCGGCGGCCTGGTGCCCGGCGCGGTGGTGCTGCTGGCCGGCGAGCCCGGCATCGGCAAGTCCACGCTGCTGCTGGAGGCCGCGGCCCGCATCGCCGAGCGCACCACCGTCCTCTACGTGACGGGCGAGGAGTCGGCGGCCCAGGTGCGCCTGCGGGCCGACCGCATCGGCGCCATCCAGGACAACCTCTACCTCGCCGCCGAGACCGAGCTGTCGGCGCTGATCACCCACGTCGACAAGGTCGAGCCCAGCCTGCTGGTGGTCGACTCGGTCCAGACGGTCGGCTCGGCCCAGACCACCGGCGTGCCGGGCGGCGTGACCCAGGTGCGCGAGGTGGCCGCCAACCTGGTGCGCATGGCCAAGGAGCGCAACCTCGCCACGGTCCTCGTGGGCCACGTCACCAAAGAGGGCTCGATCGCCGGCCCCCGCACCCTCGAACACCTGGTCGACGTCGTGCTCAACTTCGAGGGCGACCGCCACTCCAGGCTGCGCATGGTCCGCGCGATCAAGAACAGGTTCGGCCCCACCGACGAGGTCGGCTGCTTCGACCTGCACGAGCGCGGCATCGAGGGCATCACCGACCCGAGCGGGCTGTTCGTCTCGCGGCGCAGCGAGCCGGTCGCCGGCACCTGCGTCACCGTCACCGTCGAGGGCACCCGCCCGCTGCCCGCCGAGGTGCAGGCGCTCGTGGCCCGCACCGAGGCCCAGCAGCCGCGGCGCACGTCCTCGGGGCTCGACACCTACCGCGTCCAGATGATCCTCGCCGTGCTGGAGCGCCGGCTCAACGCCCGGCTCGGCGGCTGCGACGTGTTCACCGCCACCGTGGGCGGCATCAAGCTGGCCGATCCGGCCGTCGACCTGGCGGTCATGCTCGCCGTCGCGAGCGCCGCGGGCGACAAGCCGCTGCCGCCCGGTCTGGTGGCCCTCGGCGAGGTGGGCCTGGCGGGCGAGTTGCGCCCGGTCAAAGACGTGCGCCGGCGGCTGACCGAGGCGTCCAGGCTGGGTTTCAAGCGGGCGCTCGTGCCCGCCGGATCCCTGGAGACGGGCGCCGGGAAGCGCAACGGGCAGCGGGCTCTGGTGCCCGTCGGGCCCGTGGCGTTCGCCCCCGGGTTCGAGGTCGTCCAGGCCGAGAACGTCTGGGACGCACTCACGCACGTCACATAGCACGGCTAAGCTGGGCGTGACCAATCGACACGGGGGTCAGGTGGACAGGAGTCTTGACGACCGCCGTCGCGACGCTTTGGCCGCCGTGGCGCCGGGCACTCCGCTGCGCGACGGCCTGGAGCGCATCCTGCGCGGGCAGACCGGCGGCCTGATCGTGCTCGGCCACAACAGGACCGTCGAAGAGGTCTGCAGCGGCGGCTTCGAGCTCGACGTCGAGTTCTCGGCCACCCGCCTGCGCGAGCTGGCCAAGATGGACGGCGCGATCGTGGTGAGCAACGACCAGAAGATCGTGCGCGCGGCCGTGCACCTCGTCCCCGATCCCGCGATCCCCACCGACGAGTCGGGCACCCGCCACCGCACCGCCCAGCGCGTGGCCAGGCAGACGGGCCTGCCCATCATCGCGATCAGCAAGTCCATGCGGATCATCGCCCTCTACCTCGACGGCATCCGCTACGTGCTGGAGGAGTCCGCGGCCATTCTGTCCAAGGCCAACCAGGCCCTGGCCACCCTTGAGCGCTACAAGCACCGGCTCGACGAGGTCTCCGGCACCCTGTCGGCGCTGGAGATCGAAGACCTCGTCACCGTGCGCGACGTGTCGGCGGTGGCCCAGCGCCTGGAGATGGTCCGGCGCATCTCCGACGAGATCAAGGGCTACGTGGTCGAGCTCGGCACCGACGGCCGGCTGCTGTCGCTGCAGCTCGACGAGCTGGTGGCGGGCGTCGACTCCGAGCGCGAGCTGGTCGTGCGCGACTACCTGCCGGCCCCCGCGAGCCGCCGCCAGAAGCGCCTGGTCGAGGCCCTGCACGACCTCGACCACCTGTCGGGCGCCGAGCTGCTCGACCTGTCGGCCGTGGCGCACGTGCTGGGCCACGGCGGCGCCGAGCGGCTCGACAGCCCGGTGAGCCCGCGCGGCTTCCGGCTGCTGGCCAAGGTGCCCCGGCTGCCCGCCACGGTGGTCGACCGCCTGGTCAACCACTTCGGCGGCCTGCAGAAGCTGCTGGCCGCCAGCATCGACGACCTGCAGGAGGTGGGCGGCGTCGGGGAGTCGCGCGCCCGCAGCGTCCGCGAGGGCCTGTCCCGCCTGGCGGAGTCGTCGATCCTCGAACGTTACGTCTGAGGCCGGCCGCTCACCGCAGGTGGAAGACGCCCTTGCCGCTGCGCAGCGCGCCCATGCGGGCGGTGGCCACGTACGTGCCGGGCAGGGCGGAGGCCGGGGACGAGCGGCAGTCGGTGCTCGACCGGCGCCGGTCCCACTCCAGGGTGCGCACGTACGGGATCCCGCGCTGCAGCTCCCTGACCTCGGTGCCCACCCCGCTGACGCAGTCGGCGGTGGACCAGATGCGGTCGGCGCCCGAGGTGATGCGGATCTCCATGGCCCGCGGCCCGACGTCGGCCGTGCACATCACCGGCCCGGTGTTGACCAGCGTGACGATGAAGGTCGGACGCGCCGCGCCGGTGTAGATCGGCTCCTTGCCGCCCTGGAGGCTCAGCACCAGGCTGTCCTGCGGGCACGGCTCCCCCGGCCGCCTCGGCTTGACGGCCGGGCTCTCCTTGGGCGCGGGGGTGGGCGACGGGCTGGCCGTCCCCATGGCGAGCGTGCGCAGGCCCGCGAGCAGCGGATCGGTGGCGGGCGTCGCGCTCGGTGAGCTCTGCGCGCTGGACGAGCGTTCCGGCCCGGAGCCCCCGCTGGAGCACGCCCACGCCACCACGGCCACCACGACGAGCACGGCCACCAGCACGCTCATGCGACGCCGCCAGTAGACGTCACCGCCGTCGCCACCCATCGAATCCGGATCCATAGGCACAGCATGGTAATTGATCGGCTACCAACAGTGACGACACGCCGAACGAGCCCGTCTACGAATACGCTTGACCGCGTGGTTGAGCCGAACCTCCTGCACGCCCCCGTTCTGGAGTGGTACGAGGACAACGCCCGAGACCTCCCCTGGCGCGCCGACGACGCGACCCCGTGGGGAGTGCTGGTCAGCGAGATCATGCTGCAGCAGACCCCGGTGGTCCGCGTCCTGCCGGTGTGGCTGGAGTGGATGGCCCGCTGGCCCACGCCCAAGTCGCTGGCCGCCGAGCCGCCGGGCGAGGCCGTACGGCATTGGGGCCGGCTCGGTTATCCGCGCCGGGCGCTGCGCCTGCACGCCTGCGCCCGCGCCATCGCCGACGAGCACGGCGGCGAGGTGCCCACCGACCACGCGACGCTGCTGGCCCTGCCGGGCATCGGGGAGTACACCGCCGCCGCGGTCGCCAGCTTCGCGTACGGCGGCCGGCACGCCGTCCTGGACACCAACGTGCGCCGGGTGTTCGCGAGGGCCGTACGGGCCGAGGAGTACCCGCCCACGGCCACCTCGGCGGCCGAGCGGCGGCTGGCCGAGGCGCTGCTGCCCGAGCTGGGCGCGGCCCGCTGGGGCGTGGCCGTGATGGAACTGGGCGCGCTGGTCTGCACGGCCCGCGCGCCGCGCTGCGCCGACTGCCCGATCGCCGACCTGTGCGCGTGGCGGCTGGCCGGCAAACCACCCCACACCGGTCCCGCCCGCAAGGGCCAGACGTACGCCGGCACCGACCGCCAGTGTCGCGGCCGCCTGCTCGCGGTGCTCCGCGCGGCCCACGGCCCGGTGCCGAAGGCGGCCCTCGACGTGGTGTGGGACGACGCGACCCAGCGCGAACGCGCCCTCGACGGCCTGGTCGCCGACGGCTTGGCCGAGGTGCTCGACGACGGCACGTACCGGCTGCCGCACTCCTGAGCGCCCGCTAGGCCATCCACGGGGGCACGGTGCGGTCCGTGCCCTTCGGGGCCAGGTCGCAGGCGTCCGGCGCGGACTCGCCGCCGGGGTTGTAGACCTCCACGCCCGGCGGCGCGACCACGATCGAGACGAACCCGTGCTCGGGGTCGGCGAACATCTGCCGGCTCACGTCGGCCGGCAGGACCATGGTGTCGCCCGCCCCGACCTCGAACCGCTCGCCGCCCAGCTCGACGACCGCGCCGCCGGCCAGCCAGGTCCACACCAGCTCGCGGTCGGCGGCGTGCACCGGGCCCTCCATGCCGGGGTTGGCGTCCACCCGCCACATGACCTGCCCGGCCCCGCCCTGGGTGGGCGAGGCGAGCGTGGTCATCAGGGCGTTGGGCGTACGGACCGCACGCGCGTCGGCGGACATGACGACAGGCATCACACAAGCTCCTTCTTCTCGGCTGGGCACAGCCCCGCGCCGCGCCCGTTCCTGATGACGATCACGCGATCCACGGCGGCGTGCCGACGTCGGTGCCGTCGGGCATGAGGGCCCTGGCGCCGCCGGCGGCGGTGACGACGGCCGTGAAGCCGGCGTGCTCGTCGGCCACCACCCTGCGCAGGACATGAGCGGGCATGACGACGGTGTCGCCCGCGCCCACCGCGAACCGTTCGTCGCCCAGCTCGACGGTGGCACCGCCGGCGAGCCAGCTCCACACCTGCTCGGTGTCGATGTCGTGCTGGGGCCCCGCCACACCCGGCTTCGCGTCGACCCGCCAGAGCGCGCACGAGGCACCGCCCTGCGTCGGCGAGGCGAAAGTGGTCATGACCCCGCTCGGCGTCTCGGAACGCCGGGAATCCGCGGCACGAATGACAGACACGTTCAAACCCCTTAAGATAGGCAACCACGTTGTCTATATAGTTAACCAGGTTGTCTATCTTGTCAAGCGACACCCCAGGCTTCGAACTGCCTCTACGACTTCTGCTGGCCTTCCGCACGCTCATCGACGAGCTGCACGCCGAGCTGGCCCGCCAGGGCCATCCGGAACTCCGTCCGAACCACGGGTTCGTCATGCAGGCGATCGGCACGCGCGGCACGACCGCCGTCGACCTGGGCCGTACCCTGGGCGTGTCGAAGCAGGCCGCGGGCAAGACGATCGAGACCCTCGAACGCGCCGGCTACGTCGAGCGCACCAGGGACGACTTCGACACCCGGCGCAAGATCGTGCGCCTCACGCCCCGCGGCGTCGACGCGCTCGACCGCTCGGCCCGCATCTTCGACGAGCTGCGCGCCCGATGGGCCGCGGAGCTGGGCGAGGAGCGCCTGCGGGCCCTGGAGTCGGACCTGCGCAGGATGACGCCGGCGAACATGTGGCGGCTGGACACGCCAGGCTGGTTCGCCGGCCTCTGAGTGGATCAGCCGAGCCGGAACCGGTGCCCCGGCCTCTGACTGGATCAGCCGAGCCGGAACCGGTACGCATGCTCCACCGGCCCCGGCCTCTTGATCAGGCGGCCAGTTGCAGGCCGAGGCTGGTCAGGTTCGTACGGGCCCAGGCCAGCTCCTCGGCCAGCAGCGACACCAGCGCGCCCGGCCCCTTCGCGCGCCCCGGCACGAACAGGTTGTGCGTCTCGACCTCGATGTGCGCGCTCCCGCTGACCGCGCCGGACAACATCGCGGTCAGCGTGTCGTGCAGCACCGCGCCGGTGCTCGGCGTCTCGCCCGTGTGGTTGTGCACGTGCCCCAGCTTGACGACGGGCGCACCGGCCTCCGCCAGGCCCTTCAGCGCCGCGCCGGGCTCCTCGGCCCCGCAGGCGAGGTGACAGGCGTCCAGGCACACGCCCAGGTGCTCGGAGTCGATGCCGCCCACCCGCTCCAGCGCCTGCTCGGTCGTCTCCAGGACGCACCCCGGCCACGGCTCGAAGCCGACCCTGATGGTCTTCCCGGTCACGCTGTAGATGCCGCGCAGTTCGCGGGCCAGCCGCTCCAGGCGGCGCGTGGCGATGGCGTGCAGGTCGGCGGGCCAGTCGCGGCGCCAGCCGATCGGGATCGTCGAGATGCTGCCGAACCGTACGTCGTCGGGCAGCAGGAAGGCCAGGATCTTGGCCAGCGCCATGGTGTAGCGGTAGCGCTCGGGCTTGGCCCAGTCGGGGCCGGGGACCTCCTGGTTGCGTCCGCCGGTGCCGTTGAGGCTGACGACCTCCAGGCCGCGCTCCTCCAGGGAGCGGCGCAGCCGTACGAGCTCGATGCGGTCGGCCGTGAGGTGGTCGGCGACGCCGGGCGACAACCACAGCCCGATGCCCATCCGCTCCACGCCCAGCCTCTTACGCACCGGCACCGCGTAGCGGGTCAGGTGCGCGATCAGGTTCTCCAGGTCCTCGGCAGGGTGGATACCTGCGTTGTAGGCGAGGTGAACGAGCGTTCCGTCGTTGTGACGCAGGCGCATCGGTTCCTCCACGGCTTGCTTGAGTGTTCCCGTCGCCCGCCTCAGACGCGCGAACCCTATGTGAGCATGCCTGCTTCCGGGTGGCGCACGCGTCCGCCCTGAGTCGATTCCTTACTACTCCCCAGGGAGCAGCTCCGACTCTAGGAACACGCTCTTGCGGATCACTTGGATGAGACTTGGCGATGCTCTACGCAGTGTAGTACTACTACCGGTGGCGGCGTACCCACCCATCCAACAATTAAGCAACAACCCACCCCACGCCCCTCGAAGCCACCACAGAGGCAGCTCGCCCTGAGGGCCGAACGAGAGGCCCAGCCCCTTCATCGACGTCCAAACGTGCCCCGGACCAGGGACACGCGCCGCGCACCGGAACTAGCCACGTACGGCCTCAGTTCCCGCCCCTGCAGGGTCCTCAGCCGCGTACGGCGCCAGGACCCACCAGGCCCGCCGTAAACCGGAGCCAACAACGGCGCCGCAGAGACCCAGCGCCCAGGAGAAGGGCGCCGCAGAATGCTGGCACCCCGAAGACGTGCGGCGCTGCAACACCAGCGCCCGGTCGGAGGCCGGGGCCGGTCGTCAGTGGACGGGGGTCAGTGGACGGGTCAGTGGCCGGGCGCTGGCGGACGGCGGTCGCTGGTCGCTAGCTGGCGGTCAGGCACCGGCGGTCGGCTGTGAGTGGACGGCGATCGGCCGTCGGGGCCCGGGAGTCGGCCGTCGGCGATCCGCGGTCAGGGGTCGACGATCCGCGGTCGGCCGTCAGGCGCCGGGGGCCGGGGGCCGGGGGCCGGGGGCCGGGGGCCGGACCACGGGCATCGGGCATCGGGCATCGGGGGCCGGACGTCGGGGGCCGGACGTCGGGGGCCGGACGTCGGGGGCCGGACGCCGGGCATCGGGCATCGGGCGTCAGGCGTCAGGGGCCGGGGGCCGGGAGCCGGACGCCGGGAGCCGGACGCCGGGAGCCGGACGCCGGGAGCCGGACGCCGGGGGCCAGACGCCGGGAGCCGGACGCCGGGGGCCGGACGTCGGGCATCGGGGGCCGGGGGCCGGACCACGGGCGACGGGCGACGGGCGTCGGGCGACGGGCGACGGGCGTCGGGCGTCGGGCGTCGGGCGTCAGGCGTCAGGCGTCAGGCGTCAGGCGTCAGGCGTCGGGCGTCGGGCGTCGGGGGATGGAACGCGAAAACCCCCGCCGGGGCGGGGGTTTTCGGTGGTGGTCGGTCAGTGCTGGATCGGCGCGGCGATCGCCGCCGCCGAGTCCGGGACCGTCGAGGCGGACTCGCCCTTGAAGACGAACTTGGCGTTGTCGCCTTCGCCCTCGATCGTCACCTTCACGACCTGCCCCGGACGGAGCTCGCCGTAGAGGATCTTCTCGGACAGGGAGTCCTCCAGCTCGCGCTGGATCGTACGGCGCAGCGGCCGGGCGCCCATGACCGGGTCGTAACCGCGGTCGGCGAGCAGCTGCTTGGCCTCCGGCGAGACCTCGAGACCCATGTCGCGGTCCTTCAGCCTGGCGTCGACCTGGGCGAGCATCAGATCGACGATCTTGATGATCTCGTTCGGCGTCAGCTGGTGGAAGACCACGATGTCGTCGACACGGTTGAGGAACTCGGGCCGGAAGTGCTGCTTGAGCTCCTCCTGGACCTTCGCCTTCATCCGCTCGTAGTTGGACTCGGTGTCGTTGGACTTCGCGAACCCGACCCCGATGCCCTTGGAGATGTCACGGGTGCCGAGGTTGGTGGTCATGATGATGACCGTGTTCTTGAAGTCGACCACGCGGCCCTGGGCGTCGGTCAGGCGACCGTCTTCCAGGATCTGCAGCAGCGAGTTGAAGATGTCGGGGTGGGCCTTCTCGATCTCGTCGAACAGGACCACGGAGAACGGCTTGCGCCGCACCTTCTCGGTGAGCTGACCGCCCTCCTCGTAGCCGACGTAGCCGGGAGGCGAGCCGAACAGCCTGGAGACGGTGTGCTTCTCCATGAACTCCGACATGTCCAGGCTGATCAGAGCGTCTTCGTCGCCGAAGAGGAACTCCGCCAGAGCCTTGGACAGCTCGGTCTTACCGACACCGGACGGGCCCGCGAAGATGAACGAGCCACCGGGACGGCGCGGGTCCTTCAGACCGGCGCGGGTACGCCGGATGGACCGCGACAGACCCTTGATGGCGTCGTCCTGGCCGATGATCCGCTTGTGGAGCTCGTCCTCCATGCGGAGCAGGCGCTGGGACTCCTCCTCGGTCAGCTTGAAGACCGGGATGCCGGTGGCGGTCGCCAGGACCTCGGCGATGAGCTCCTGGGTGACCTCGGCCACGACGTCCATGTCGCCGGCCTTCCACTCCTTCTCCCGCCGCTCGCGCTTGAGCTGGAGCTGCTTCTCCTGGTCGCGGAGCGCAGCGGCCTTCTCGAAGTCCTGCGCGTCGATCGCGGACTCCTTGTCGCGGCGGACGTTGGCGATCTTCTCGTCGTACTCGCGCAGGTCCGGCGGAGCGGTCATCCGGCGGATGCGCATCCGGGAACCGGCCTCGTCGATGAGGTCGATCGCCTTGTCGGGCAGGTAGCGGTCGCTGATGTAGCGGTCGGCCAGCTGCGCGGCGGCCACCAGGGCGTCGTCGGTGATGGAGACGCGGTGGTGGGCCTCGTAGCGGTCGCGCAGACCCTTGAGGATCTCGATCGTGTGGCTGAGAGAGGGCTCGGCCACCTGGATCGGCTGGAAGCGGCGCTCCAGCGCGGCGTCCTTCTCAAGGTACTTGCGGTACTCGTCGAGGGTGGTGGCGCCGATCGTCTGCAGCTCGCCACGGGCCAGCATCGGCTTGAGGATGCTGGCGGCGTCGATCGCGCCCTCGGCGGCGCCCGCGCCGACGAGCGTGTGCAGCTCGTCGATGAACAGGATGATGTCGCCGCGCGTGCGGATCTCCTTGAGCACCTTCTTCAGGCGCTCTTCGAAGTCACCGCGGTAGCGGGAGCCGGCGACCAGGGCGCCGAGGTCAAGCGTGTAGAGCTGCTTGTCCTTCAGCGTCTCGGGCACCTCGCCCCTGACGATCTTCTGCGACAGGCCCTCGACGACGGCGGTCTTGCCGACGCCGGGCTCGCCGATCAGCACCGGGTTGTTCTTGGTCCTCCGGGAGAGGACCTGCATGACCCGCTCGATCTCCTTCTCACGGCCGATGACCGGGTCGAGCTTGCCCTCACGGGCCGCCTGGGTCAGGTTGCGGCCGAACTGGTCGAGCACCAGGGACGTGGACGGCGCCGACTCCTGGGGACCGCCCGCGGCGGCCGGCTCCTTGCCCTGGTAACCGTGGAGCAACTGGATGACCTGCTGCCGGACACGGTTGAGATCAGCTCCAAGCTTGACCAGCACCTGGGCGGCCACACCCTCACCCTCGCGGATGAGCCCGAGCAGGATGTGCTCGGTGCCGATGTAGTTGTGACCCAGCTGCAAAGCCTCACGGAGCGACAGCTCGAGGACCTTCTTGGCCCGCGGGGTGAACGGAATGTGCCCCGACGGAGCCGACTGGCCCTGGCCGATGATCTCCTCGACCTGCTGGCGCACACCCTCAAGGCTGATGCCGAGGCTCTCCAGAGCCTTGGCGGCTACGCCCTCACCTTCATGGATCAAACCAAGAAGAATGTGCTCAGTGCCGATGTAGTTGTGGTTGAGCATCCTGGCCTCTTCTTGGGCCAAGACGACAACACGCCTCGCTCGGTCGGTGAACCTCTCGAACATCTCGTCGCTCCTCACAGAGCGGTCAGTCAGGCCGGTAAATCCGGTCCCGTCATCCCGCATGCTAGCCCTGGCTCGGCGAACCGTGCCCACTGCCGCTGACACGCTCTATAGCAGAGACGTTCCCCGAGAGCAGGGCGTTCACCCTCTATCCAACTACTGTTCGGGGGTGACGTGTTCCCGATACGCCGCAAGCGAACGATGTTTAGGCGCTTCCCGGAAGCGCCTGGAATTCGACGCCCGCGGCCCAGGGCGGACCAACACGGATCGGCCGTCGGACGCCGGGGCGAAGCCGGCCTTGGGGTGCCCGCCGGCCACGCATCTCCGATGCCCGCGCCCGTATCTGTTACGTAATCATCGTATGTGCTGCTCCAAACCGCGTCCAAGCGCGGGCGCTACGCCCTGAGCACAACTCGGCACGCAACGCACGTCACACGTATTCCCCATCGGGTCAGCCGGGTTACCGATCGCCGGTGCGCACGGGGGTCCCGCG
>NZ_JBSGCE010000018.1:0-169317 GCF_053601695.1 Nonomuraea sp. NPDC004702 | reverse complement strand
GGCGGGGCTGCCGGGGCTGGTGCTGGCCATCGTCCGCCAGGACATCGAGGTCACGCTGCTGGAGCCGTTGCTTCGCCGTACGGTGTTCCTGGAGGGCCCGGACGACGCGCGGATGGTCGCCGGCGGTGAGCTCCTCCAGCGGGAGCGGGGGCGGCCCGGGGGCGGGGGCGGCCAGCGCCAGCAGGTCGAGGTTGCCGGTCCGCCTGCCGGTCGCGGCCTCCATCGCCGTCAGGAACGCCGGCATGAGCGGCGCCGACAGGTCGCCGGCGGGCAGCAGGGCGTGCACCCGAGCCGGATCGACGTCGGCGAAGACCACCGTGTGGGCGGTGAAGGCGATGATCCCCGCGTCGCGCTCCGACGGCTGGGGCAGGACGGTCACGCTGCCGTCGGGGGCGGGCGGGCGGCCCGCCGCCGCGTCCGAGAGAAGGTCGGCCAAGGTCTCCATGCCCACATTCCAGCAGACCGGATTCGCAGCGAAACGATCAGCCCGAGGGCGCGCCCCCGTCCGCCGCGGACCGTACGGCGGCCAGGTAGGCGTGGATGGCGTCCCGGTTGCGGGACAGGCAGTCGATGCGCTGCTGGATGCGGCCCGCCTCAGCCCGCAGCAGCTCGGCCAGTTCCGGCGTCAGGCACTCCGGATGCAGGTGGATCTCGTCGGGCTTGTTCAGGAACGGCAGGATGCGGCGGATGATCTCCGTGGTGAGCCCGGAGTCGAGCAGCCCGCGGATCTGCTGGACCCGGTACACCGCCGACTCGGGATAGTCCCGGTAGCCGTTGACGGCGCGGTCGGGGTGCAGCAGGTCCTGCTCCTCGTAGTAACGCAGCATGCGCGTCGGCACGCCCGTACGCTGGGACAACTGTCCGATCTTCATGCTTCCCTCGGAGGATTTGCCTTCACACTGATGTGAAGGTTTCAGCATAGGCGGCATGTCTCCTGCGAAACTCCCGTGGGCGGGGCTGCTCGCGCTGTTCACGGCGGCGTTCACGGCCGTCATGACCGAACTCCTTCCGGCGGGCCTGCTGCCGCAGCTCTCCGCCGCCCTCGGCGTGCCGGAGGGGACGGCCGGGTTCCTCGTGACCGCCTACGCGGTCGCCTCCTTCCTGGCCGCGATCCCGCTGACCGCGTTGCTGCGCGGGCTGCCCAGGCGACAGGTGCTGGTGGCCGCGCTGCTCGGGTTCGCGCTGCTCAACGCGGTCACGGCGGTGTCGTCGTCGTACGCGGTGACGTTCGCGGCGCGGGTGGGGGCGGGGGCGATGGGCGGCATCCTGTGGGCCATGCTCGTCGGGTACGCCGCCCGCATGGTCCCCGCCGAGCGCCGCGGCAGGGCCATCGCGATCGTCTCGGCCGGGATCACGGTGGCACTGTGCGCGGGCATCCCGGCCGGGACGCAGCTCGCGGCGGCCGTCGGATGGCGGGCGGCGTTCGGGTCGCTGTCGGCGGTGGCGGTGGTCCTGGTGGGCTGGGTCCTGTGGAAGGTGCCGCCCTTCCCCGGCGAGCCGGCGGCGCGGCGGGTGCCGTTGCGGCGGGTCGCGGTCGTCCCCGGCGTCAGGACCGTGTTGTCGGTGACGGCGCTGGTACTGCTGGGGCACCAGGCGATGTACACGTACCTGGCGCTGTTCGCGGAGCAGGCCGGGTTCGGCCGGCCCGGGACCGTGCTGCTGGTGTTCGGCGTGGCCACGGTGGCGGGCATCTGGGTGGTCGGCGCGGTGATCGACAGGCGCCCGCGGGCGACCCTGCTCGCGGTGCTGGCCGCGGTGGCCGCGTCCATGACGGCCCTCGGTCTGTACGCCGGGTCCGCCGGGGTGCTGCTGGGCGCGGTCGCGTTGTGGGGCGCGGCGTTCGGGGGAGCGCCGACGCTGCTGCAGACCGCGCTGGTCATCGCCTCGGGGCCGGAGAACGCCGACGTGGCCACGTCGATGCAGACCACCGTCTACAACGTGGGCATCGCGGCCGGGTCGCTCACCGGCGGGCTGGTGCTGGAGGGCGCGGGGGCGGGCGCGCTGCCGTGGACCGCGCTCCCGGTGGCGCTCGCCGCCCTCGCGGTCGTGGCCGCCGCCCGCCGGCACGCCTTCCCGGCCCCCGGCGGCACGGCCCCTGGTGACCTGGCCCCCGGCGACCCTGTCGCCGGAAGCAGGGCCGCCGGAACAGGCGACGCTAGAAGCCGTGCCTCGACAGCGGCGGCACCAGCTCCCGCTCCTCGTACGACAGGTGGGACAGCAGCGCGTCGCTGAGCAGGTCGACGGCGGCGCGCAGGTCGCCCAGGCCGCCGGGCTCGCCGACGAAGGCGACGAGCGTCCGGTCCACCCGTTCGATGATCTTGTGGATCGCCTCGTGCTCCTCCTGCAGCCGATCCAGGACGGGCGCGAGCCCCGGCTCGGCGCGGCGCAGCTTCGGGAAGACCATGCTGTCCTCCCCGGTGTGGTGCATGGTGACGAGCCTGCAGTACGACTCGCAGTACGCACCCAGCGTCCAGTTGTTCTGCCGCATCGTCATGGTCGCGATCTGCGAACGGGCCGCGCCCGCGTCGATCGTGCCCGCGGCCACCTGCTCGACGAGGTCGCGGAGCTGGGCCAGCTCGGCGCGCAGGTGGTCGTGCACGTCCACGAGGTGCTGCCCGGCGGCCTGCTCCGCCGGGGTGTATCGGCGGCCGGGGTCGGGGTCGGGCGCGGTGGGCCTGGTGGCCTCGTCCCAGACCTGGATCGCGGCGCGGGTCCCGGCGCGGTTGGCCGGTTCCGGCGACTGTCCGCGTCCGGCGGCGACCAGCTCCCGTACGGCCGGGGCGGTCTCGGCGGCGAAGCGCTCGATCTCGCGCGGATCGCCGGACATGAGGATGAAGACGCTCACCCCGTGGACGAGCGCGAGCTCGGCGAGCTGCGCGGCGGGCAGCGGACCGCCCAGGTTGAGCAGCCGCCGCACGTCGGACGGCGACCGCCCGGCCTCCAGCGCGGCCTCGTCGATGACGGCGTTGCCCTCGCCCAGGGCGGCGACGTCCTGGAAGCGGGGGAGCGAGGGCAGCCAGCCGTCGGCCAGCCGCCCGGTGAGCCGGAGCATGCGCGGCTTGTACGCCCCGAGCCAGATCCCGATGTCGTGGGCCGGTCGCGGGCCGCGCTTGAGCCCGTCCACCCGGTAGTGCTCGCCGCGGTGGTGGATGCCGCCGCGCGTGCCGGTGTCCCAGACCGCGCGGATGATCCCGATGCCCTCCTCCAGCGCGGCCACGGCCTCGGACGGGGTGCGCCGGGGGCCGCCCATGGCCTCGATGGCGTCCCAGTAGCCGCCCGCGCCGAGCGCCAGCTCGAACCGCCCGTGGCTGAGCAGGTCGAGACTGGCCGCCGCCTGGGCGAGCACGGCCGGCGGGCGCAGCGGCAGCGGGTGCACGTTGCCGGCCAGTCGGATGCGCTCGGTGCGCGCGGCGACGAAGCTGAGCAGCGTCCAGGTGTCGAGGAGGGCGGGCTGGTAGGGGTGGTCCTGGAAGGTCACCAGGTCCAGCCCGGCGCGCTCGGCGAGCTGGGCGAGGGCCACGACCTCGTCCGCCTGCCCGGCGGCCGGGACGAGGTTGGCGCTGAACTGCAGGTCGTGACCGTAGTCGGGCATGAGGGGCTCACCCATTGGTTGGTTGTACGAACTGTTGGTGTCGCGAAGTAAATTTAGTTCGTGCCGCCAACTACTGTCAATTACACTGGTCGCATGGTCGCCACCGAAGCCCCGGGTCTGAGCCTCACCGAGGCGCTCGTCCGCCTGGCGCACCTGGTCGAGCAGGTCTACGGCGAGGTCAGCAGGGAGCACGACCTGACCCCGCAGCAGGCCCAGCTCCTGTGCCTGCTGGTCGGCGGGCCCATCGGGATGACCGGCCTGACCCGGGCGCTGCACCTGGAGAAGTCGAGCCTGACCGGGCTCGTCGACCGCGCCGAGAAACGCGGGCTGGTGGCCCGGGTGCGCGACGCGCGTGACCGCCGCGCCTGCCTGATCGAGCTGACCCCGGCGGGCGCGGAGATCGCGGTGCGCGCCCACGACGGGGTGGCGGCCCGCCTGGAGACGCTGGCCGCCGGCCTGCCCGCGCGCCACCGCGACCTGCTGGCCGCGGCCATCGGGGAGATCCTGACCGAGGACACCGCCCGTACCGGCCGCACCTGGGGCCGCCTGGAGCCCGGCCGCTGAACGGCCGCTGGTCAGGGGAGCGTCAGAGGGGAGGGAAGACCTCCGCGAGGAACGACGTCAACGCCGCCGTCACCTCTTCGGGGCGTTCGAGGGGCGCCAGGTGGCCGGTCTCGGGCAGGTCGAGGCGGCGCGCGCCCGGAATGCCCGCTGCCAGGATGTCCGACACCTCCTGGATGCCCGGCACGTCCGACAAGCCGTTGATCACCAGCGTGGGCGCGGCGACCTCGCGCAGCCGCCCCGCGGCCGGCGGGGACAGGAACCGCTCCGACGACCTGGGCCCGGTCCAGGACCGCTGGAACACCAGGGCGCACATCTCCACCGCCGCCTCCCACACCGGACCGGGCAGCGCGTCGCGGCTGCGGCCGGGCCCGGCGACCTGCCAGGCCGTGTGCGCCTCGGCCATCGCCCGCACGTCACCCGGATCGACGCCGGTCGCCCCGCCCTCGCGGTAGCGGGCCAGCCGGTCGGCGGGCACCGAGGTGTGCACGCGTTCGCGGGCCTGCGCCAGCATCTCCGGCGGCCACTGATGTCCGGCCAGGCCGGAGCCGACCAACGCCAGGGCCGCCACCCGGCCGGGCGCGGCCAGGGCGGCCTCCACGGCGTACGCGCCGCCCATCGAGCAGCCGACCAGCGCCGCCCGCTCGACCTCCAGCGTGTCCATCAGCTCCAGCAGGTCTTCGTGGTGGCAGACCTCGCCCTCGGCGTCGCCGGACCCGCCGTGGCCGCGCCGGTCGTAGCGGATCACCCGATGACGCCGCGACAGCGCCGCGAACTGGTGC
Organism: Nonomuraea sp. NPDC004702; assembly: GCF_053601695.1. Classification (NCBI taxonomy): domain Bacteria; kingdom Bacillati; phylum Actinomycetota; class Actinomycetes; order Streptosporangiales; family Streptosporangiaceae; genus Nonomuraea; species Nonomuraea sp. NPDC004702. The sequence continues at coordinate 164,382 of NZ_JBSGCE010000018.1, read as the reverse complement.
TCCCACATGCGCCGATCGGCCACCCCGGCATGGACCAGCACGACGGCGTCGCCCGACGCGGGCCCGGCCTGGTCATAGGCGATCGTCATCCCCGCAACCTACTCCCGCGGGGGTGCGGGAGAAGGTCGCGTTCGCCACGGGCTCAGCGTCAGGCGTAGTCCGGGGTCATGACGGCGGCCAGGGTCAGGTGCGGGGCGGCCTCCTCCGGGTGGCCCTGGCGGTGCAGGGTACGGCCGAGGAGGTGACGGGCGTAGGAGTCGTCGGGCGCCTCGGCGACCAGGCTCTCCAGGGCCGTACGCGCCCGGCCGAGCTGGGCCGAGGCGAAGTACGCGCGGGCCGCCAGCAGCCGCACCCCGCGATCCGTGCCGTGCTCGTCGAGCAGCGGGCGCAGCAGCGTGAGCGCGCCGAGCGGGTCGCGCTGGTCGAGCAGCGACTCGGCGTGGCGCAGGCGCTCCACCTCGGCGGGCAGCCGCCGGACCGGGTGAGCGGCGGCGTCGGCCAGGAAGTCCCTGATCACGTCCGGCGGCTGGGCCCCGGCCAGGGCGCGGCCGCCCGCGACGATGGTCGGCGACGTGCGCACGCCCTTGGCCTTGCCCGTGAGCAGCAGCTCGCGCACCAGGCCGGCGCCCCGGCCGTCCCACGGCACGCCGGTCTCGGCCGCGATCGCCGACAGCACGGCCGGGTCGCCGATGTCGAGGGTCTCGACGAAGTGGGCCGACAGGACCCGGCCGACCACGTCGGACTGCAGCGCCGCGCCGCCCGTCTCGTACGCCACGGCGATCAGCCGGTGCGCCTCCAGCGTGTTGGGCCGCCAGGCCGCGCCCCACTGCTGCCCGAGCCCCTCGTCGGCGGCGATGCCGGCCACCCGCAGCCGGTTGTCGGCCGGGGACAGGCCGGGCGAGCAGACCTGGAGCGCCTCCTCGACCATGGGGTCGCTCAGCACCTCGGCCAGCGGCTCGGCCTTCGCCGGCGCCGACGGATCGATCTGGAACGGCCGCCAGACCACCTCGACCGGCTCGCCCTCCCAGGAGGCGAGGGCCTTCTCCAGCCGCCGCTTCCCGATGTGGGCCCATCCGCAGACCATGTCCGCCCAGACTTCGATTCGCATGACGGGCAATCTATGCGACAACTGTCGATTAGTCAACATGTGTCGTATAGTGGCGGCGTGAACCCGGATGATCCGCGGGCGCGGCGTACCCGCGCCCGTCTCAAGGCCGCCGTGCTGGACCTGGCCGCCCGGCAGGAACTGGGCAGCATCACCATGTCGGCGCTGGCGCAGCACGCCGAGGTCAACCGCGCCACGATCTACCTGCACTATCCGGACGTCGACGCGCTGGTCACCGACGCCATGGAGGACGCCGTCACCGCCGTGGCGCGGGCGGCCGCCCTGTGCCCGCTCGACGCCCCCCGCGACCGGCCGCCGGCCCCGCTGGCGGAGCTGTTCGACCACGTGGCCGCCAACGCCACCCTGTACGAGCGCATGCTGGGCGGCCAGGGCAGCGCCCGCTTCGCCGCCCGGATGCGCGAGCGGCTCACCGAGGAGCTGACCGGCCGCTTCGCCACCGGCAGCCGCCCGGCGGGGTTCGAGGACGTGCCCGCCGACGTGCACGCCGCCTTCCTGGCCGGGGCGCTCATCGGCGTGATCACCCACTGGGTGTGCGGCGGCCGCCGCGACGCCGCCGCGGCCCAGTCGTTCTGGCGCCTGTTCCGGCCCCCGGCCCCCGGCTGAGCCCCGCCGCCGCGCGCCGCCCTCCGGAAACCGGTGCAGGGGGCTCCGGGCCCTGAGCTCCGCTGCCGCCGCGCGCCGCCCGCTTGGTACGCTGCGTCGCGACATCGCCGGACAGGTCAGAGGCGTCGTTCCTCCCCTGGCAGCGGTCGCCCGCCCCGTCCCCGACCCGACCGCCAGGACCACACGATGACCATGCTGCCCGACGAGCTCAGGACCGCCCTGGACTCGGCCCTGGCCCGCTTCGCGCCGCACGACCTGTCCCGCGCGACGGAACAGCTCACCGAGCGCTACCGCACCGGCCCGTCCGCCGCCGCGCCGCACCTGCGCACCCCGGCCGACATCGCGGCCTACGCCGCCTACCGCATGCCCGCCACGTACGCCGCCGCGGGCACGGCCATGCGCATGGCCGCCGCGATGACCCCGGGCTTCGCGCCGCGGACGCAGCTCGACGTGGGCGGCGGCACCGGCGCGGCGGTCTGGGCGGCCGGGCCGGTCTGGCCCTCGCTGGAGCGGGTCACCGTCGTCGAGCACGACCCGCAGATCATCGAGCTCGGCCGGCGGCTGGCCAGGACCGCGCCCGTCCGCGACGTCACCTGGCGGCGCGCCTCGATCGACCCGGGCCTCGACCGGCCCGCCGCCGACCTGGTCACCATGTCGTACGCCCTGAACGAGCTGCCCGCGCAGCGGCACGCCGACGTCGTGCGCTGGCTGGCCGCGGACGCGACGATGGTGATCGTCATCGAGCCCGGCACCCCCGCCGGGTACGCCAACATCGTCACCTCCCGGGAGGCGCTGACCGGGTGCGGCCTGACCGTCGTCGCCCCCTGCCCGCACGACGGCCCGTGCCCGATCCGGCCGGGCCGCGACTGGTGCCATTTCTCCGTACGCCTGCCGCGCACCACCCTGCACCGCCGCGTCAAGTCGGGCACCCTCGGCTTCGAGGACGAGAAGTTCTCCTACGTGGCCGCCGTGGGGGGGGAGTGGCCGCGGGCGGCGGCACGCGTCCTGCGCCATCCGCAGAAGCGCAAGGGGCTGGTGTCGCTGCGCCTGTGCACCGCCGAGGAGGGCGTGCGCGACGTGGTCGTCTCCAAGCGGCAGGGCGAGCTGTACCGGCTGGCCCGCGACGTCGACTGGGGCGACGACTGGCCGGCCGCCGAGTGACCCGGCCGGGCGGTAGGGTCGGCGGAATGGATCATGATGAGGTGCTGGCGCTGTTCGACCGGCAGATGCGGCGGGAGGCGCGCCCCGACGGGCCGGACGTCAAGGTCGAGCGGGACGCCGACGTCGTCCGTCAGGTCGGCCCGCCGCACGCGTGGAACGGCGTCCTGTGGTCCGGCCTCGACGAGGGCGGCGCCGACGCGGCCGTCGCCCGCCAGGTGCGCTTCTTCGGCGACCTCGGCCTGGGCTTCGAGTGGAAGCTGTACGCCCACGACCGGCCCGCCGACCTGGCCGACCGGCTCCTGGCCGCCGGGTTCGCCGCCGAACCGGCCGAGACCGTGATGGTCGCCCGGGTCGCCGACCTCGACACCGAGGTGCGGCCGCCCGACGGCGTGAGCCTGGTGCCGGTCACCGACGCGGCGGGCGTGCGGGCGCTGGTCGAGGTGCACGAGCTGGCCTTCGGCGCCGACGGCAGCCGGCTGCGCGACCACCTGCTGGCCCGCCTGTCCGACGACACCGTCGTCCCCGTCCTCGCGGTGGCGGACGGGCGGGCGGTCAGCGCGGCCCGGCTCGACCTGTCCCCGGGCACGAGCTTCGCCGGGTTGTGGGGCGGCGGCACCGTGCCGGGCTGGCGGGGGCGCGGGCTCTACCGGGCGCTGGTCGCCTGGCGGGCCCGGCGGGCCGCCGCGCGCGGCTACGACTACCTCCAGGTCGACGCCTCCGACCAGAGCCGGCCGATCCTGCTCGGGCTCGGGTTCGTCCCGCTGACCACGACCACGCCGTACGTGCGGGACTGACCGCGCCGGTACCCTGGGCACACCCCGTCGTGACAAGGAGAGCGTTGCCCGAGAGGACCCCGCGCGAGCTCGGCCTGCTGGCCGACTGCGAGAGCTGTTTCGGCCTGTGCTGCGTGGCCCTGCCGTTCGCCGCCTCCGCCGACTTCGCCGTCGCCAAGGACGCCGGCCGCCCCTGCGTCAACCTGCGCGACGACTTCCGCTGCGGCATCCACGCCCAGCTCCGGGAGCGCGGCTTCCCCGGCTGCACCGTCTTCGACTGCTTCGGCGCCGGGCAGAAGGTCTCCCAGGTCACCTTCGAGGGCCGCGACTGGCGTGCCGCGCCTGAGACGTCCGGGCAGATGTTCGCCGTGTTCCCGGTCATGCGGCAGCTCCACGAGCTGCTGTGGTACCTCGCCGAGGCGCTGACCCTCGACGCCGCCGCGGAGATCGGCCCGGAGTTGCGGGCGGCGTACGAGGAGACCGAGCGCCTGACCCGCGAGAGCCCCGGCGTCCTGGAGCGGCTCGACGTGGCCGCCCACCGGGGTGAGGTCAACACGCTGCTGCTGCGTACGAGCGAGCTGGTCAGGGCCGGTCGGCGGGGCAGGGAGCACCGCGGCGCCGACCTGATCGGCGCCAACCTCAAGGGCGCCGACCTGCGCGCGGCCAACCTGCGCGGCGCCTACCTCATCGGCGCGAACCTGCGCGGGGCCGACCTGCGCCTGGCCGACCTGATCGGCGCCGACCTGCGGGGCGCCGACCTGTCCGGGGCCGACCTCACCGGCTGCGTCTTCCTCACCCAGGCCCAGCTCAACGCCGCCAAGGGCACCCCCGCCACGAAACTGCCCGCCGCGCTCACCCGTCCCGCCCACTGGACGGCCGCCGCCGGGCCGGAGCCGCGCGCCCGGCGCGGCAGGCAGGGCCGCCGCGGCCGACCTTAAAGGGACATGTAGTATCCCCTTTCATGCGCATGGGTGAAGGCGTCGAGTGGGGGCTCCACTGCTGCCTGGTGCTGGCGTGGCTGGAGGACGAGGCCCCGCTGCCCACCGGGCGGCTGGCGGCGCTGTTCGAGCTGCCGCCCGTCTACCTCAAGAAGCGGCTCCAGGCGCTGGTCCGCGCGGGCATCCTGACCTCGGTTCCGGGCGCTCAGGGCGGGTTCAGGCTGGCCAGGCCGCCCGCCCGGATCACGCTCATGGACGTCGTCGCCGCGGTCGAGGGCCCCGACGAGGCGTTCAGGTGCACCGAGATCCGGCAGCGCGGCGCGGGGGCCGAGGCGCCCGCCCGCGAGTTCGCGCACCCGTGCGGGGTCGCGGCGGCCATGCGCCGGGCCGAGCTCGCCTGGCGGCGCGAGCTGGCCGCCCAGACGGTCGCCGACCTCATGGACGCGGCTCCGGCGAACGCCCCCGACCGCGCGCGCCGCCACTACGAACGCCTTCGCGGCTGAATTCGACCCCGCCCGTGGGGCGCACACCTGGAAGGAGAATCGGGATGTTGAATGTCCCGAATAAGACGGAGTCCCGGGGCCTCGCCCCGACGCTGGTGCTGGCGCTCGGGACGTTCGCCGTCGGCACGGACGCCTTCGTGGTGGCCGGGTTCCTGCCGGACCTGGCCACGTCGCTGGAGGTCGCCGAGGGGGCGGCCGGGCAGTCGGTGACGGTGTTCGCCGTCGCGTACGCGCTGTCGTCGCCCGTGCTGGCCACCGTCGCCGCGCGGGTCCCGCGGCGGGCGCTGCTGGTGACGGCGCTGGTCGTGCTCGGGCTGGCCAACCTGGGGTCGGCGCTGGCGCCGTCGTTCCCCGTGCTGGTGGTCAGCCGGGTGCTGGCGGCGGCCGGGGCGGCGGCGTACACGCCGGGCGCGGGCGCGGTGGCGGCCGTCCTGGTGCGGCCCGAGCTGCGGGCGCGGGCGCTGGCCGTGGTGGTGGGCGGGCTGACGGTCGCGACGGCGCTCGGCGTGCCGCTCGGCGACCTGGCCGGCGAACGGCTCGGCTGGCGGTACGCGCTGGGGGCGGTGGCCGTGGCCTGCCTGGCGGTCGCCGCCGGGGTGTACGCGATCATGCCGGTGCTGCCGGGCGCGCCCCGGGTGCCGCTGCGCGCCCGGCTGGAGGTGCTGCGGCGGCCGGCGGTGACGGCCATCCTGCCGCTCACCGTGCTCGGGATGGCGGGCAGCTACACGGTGTACGCCTACAGCGTGCCCGCCCTGCGCGCGGTGGGCGTGGAGGGGACGGCGGGCATGCTCTTCCTGTACGGGCTGGGCGCCGTCCTCGGCAACCTGGCCGCCGGGTACGCCACCGACCGGTGGGGCGCGCACCGGGTGCTGCCGGTCGCGTACCTGGTCATGGCCGTCAGCCTGGGGCTGCTCGCCTGGATGGCGGCGGCCGGCCCGGCGGCCGGCCCGGCGGATGGCACAGCGGTCGGCCCTGCGGTCGGCCCTGCGGTCGGCGCGGCGGCCGGTGTTGCGGCCGGACCTGCGGTCGGCACTGTGGCGCTGGTCGGTGTGCTGGTGCTGGCGTGGGGTGCGAGCAGCTGGTGTCAGACGCCGCCGCAGCAGCACCGGCTCATCGCCGCCGCGCCCGGGGAGGCGCCGCTGGTGGTCTCGCTCAACTCCTCGGCGATCTACGCGGGGATCGGCGCGGGCACGCTGCTCGGCGGGCTCACGCTGCCGTCGGGCGCGGCCCTCACGTACGCGACCGGCGCGGCGCTGGCGGCCGCCGCCCTGCTGTTCGCCCTGGCCACCAGATCGGCGGGCGGCGCCCCCGAGTAACCGGCGCGTCAGGACGTGTGGTCGCCGAGGGATTCGAGCAGGTCGCGCAGGGTGGCGGCCAGCTCGTCGCGCCGTTGCCCGGTGAGCGCCGCCAACATCCGCTGCTCGGTCGCCAGATGGTCGGGCAGCGCGCGGTCGATCAGCGCGAGCCCCTCGGCGGTGAGCGTCACGTGCACGCCGCGCCCGTCGGAGTCGCTGGGCGTGCGCCGCACCAGCCCCCGCGACTCCAGCCGGTCGAGCCGCTGGGTGACGGCCCCGGAGGTGACCATGGAGGCGCGCATCAGGGCGGCGGGGGTCAGGCGGTGGGGCGGTTCGCTGCGCCGCAACGTGGCCAGCACGTCGAACGAGGCCCGGTCGAGCCCGTGCCCGGCGAACGTACGGCCCAGCTCGGCCTCGATGAGCCGGGACAGCCGCGACAGCCGCCCGATCACCGCCATGGGGGAGACGTCCAGGTCAGGGCGCTGCGCGTGCCACTGCCTGAGGATGTAGTCGACCTGGTCAGCCACCCTCGCAGCCTACAAGTGTCTTAGCGGTGAGGAAAATCACCTGGCCGGAACGTCGGCGTTCGGTTAATTTGTCTTAGTGCTAAGTAATCGAACGGGAACCGTTCTGCTGACCGCCCTCACCCCCGCCATCTGGGGGACCACCTATCTGATCACGACCGAACTGCTGCCGCCCGGCCGGCCCTTGCTGGCCGCGTTGATCCGCGCCCTGCCGGCGGGGCTGATCCTGATCGCGATCACCCGCCGGCTGCCCCAGGGGAACTGGTGGTGGCGTGCCCTGGTGCTCGGCGCGCTCAACATCGGGTTGTTCTTCGCGTTGTTGTTCGTGGGCGCCTACCGGTTGCCCGGAGGGGTGGCCGCCACCGTGGGGGCCATCCAGCCGCTGCTGGTCGCGTTGTTGTCGGCGGGGCTGCTGGGGGAGCGGCTGACCTGGCGCGTCGCGCTCGCCGCGGCGGCGGGCGTGGCCGGGGTGAGCCTGCTGGTGCTGCGCGCCGACGCCCGGCTCGACCTGCTGGGCGTGGCCGCCGCGCTGGGCGGCGCGGTGGTGATGGCCGTCGGGGTCGTGCTCAGCAAGCGCTGGAAGTCGCCCGCGCCGCTGCTGGCCACCACCGGATGGCAGCTGACGGCCGGCGGCCTGCTGCTCGCCCCGGTGACGTTCCTCGTCGAGGGGCCGCCGCCCGCCCACCTGTCCGGCGAGAACCTCGCCGGGTACGCCTACCTCGCGATCATCGGCTCGGCCCTGGCCTACACCCTGTGGTTCCGGGGCATCCGCGAGCTGTCGGCCACCAAGGTCACCTTCCTCGGGCTGCTCAGCCCGGTCGTCGCCACCGCGCTCGGCTGGCTGGTGCTCGGCCAGCGGCTCACGCTCGCGCAGGTCGCCGGCGCCGTCATCGTGCTCGCCGCCCTCCTCGTGGCGCAGCTCCAGCCCGTACGGCACCGCGCCGCGCCGCAGCCGCTGGAGGCCCCCGTGCCCGCGGGCGGGAAACGATGATCGCGTCCGACGCTAGGATCGGGCCGAGGAGGCCGGTATGAGCGTGCAGGCGTACCCCGTGACCGGGCCGGTGGCCGAGCACGGCGAGGGGCCCGTGTGGTCCGCCCGCTGGGGCGGCCTGCGGTGGGTGGACATGCTGGCCGGCGACGTGCTCGCCCTCGACGACTCCGGCGGCGTGCGGCGGCGGCACGTCGGCCCGGTCGCCGCGGCCCTGCGCCCGCGCGTGTCCGGCGGTTACGTGGTCGCCGGCGAACGCGAGCTGCTGCTGGCCGACTCCGACGACCTCGACGCGCCGCTGTGCCCGCTCGGCCAGGCGTGGAGCGATCCCGGCGTGCGCATGAACGACGGCGGCTGCGACCCCGAGGGCCGCTTCTACATCGGCAGCATGCCCTACGACGAGACCCCCGGAGCCGGCTCCCTCTACGTGGCCGGGCCGGACGGCGCGCTCAGCCCGGTGATCAGCGGCGTCACCGTCTCCAACGGCCTCGACTTCAGCCCCGACGGCAGCCTCGCCTACTACGCCGACACCGCCACCGGCCGGGTGGACGTCCTCGACCACGACCCGGCGGGCGGGCTCACCGGGCGCAGGCCGTTCGTGACGATCGACCCCGCCCAGGGCGCGCCCGACGGGCTGACGGTCGACGCCGAGGGCGGGGTGTGGGTGGCGCTCTGGCAGGGGTTCGCCGTGCACCGGTACACCCCCGGCGGGCGGCTCGACGCCGTGGTGGAGCTGCCGGTCGGCAAGGTCACCGCGGTCACGTTCGGCGGCCCCGGCCTCGACCGGCTGTACGTCACCACGTCGAGGCTCGGGGTGGACGCCCGGGAGCAGCCCGAGGCGGGCGCCCTGTTCGCGGCCGACCCCGGCGTGCGCGGCCGCCCGGTGCTGCCCACCACCCTGTGACGGGAGCGAAAGGCGATCAGCGGGGGTGGTCGCCGGTGGCGCCGTCGATCAGCTCGCGCAGGATGTCCATGTGGCCCGCGTGCCGCACGGTGTCCTCGATCATGTGGATGAGCACCCAGCGCAGGGTCACCCGGCGGCCCGCCCACGAGGTGCCGGGCTCGTCGAGGGGGAGGTCGGAGATCGCCTTGTCGGCCGCGGCGCGGGCCCGGCCGTAGAAGGCGACGATCTGCTCGGTGGTCTCCCGCTCGCCGATCGCGAAGTCGTCCTCGGGGGCGAACCACAGCGGCTCGGCCTCGCGGCCGAACGTCGAGCAGAACCAGCCGTACTCGACGGCGGCCAGGTGTTTGACGATGCCCAGCAGCGACGTGCCGGACGGTGTCATCGGCCGCCTGACCTGCTCCTCGCCCAGGCCCTGCAGCTTCCACACGATGACGTCGCGGTGCCGGTCGAGGCTGGCGTGCAGGCTCTCCTTCTCGCCACCGGACGGCGGCACTCCTGTTCCCATGCCCGCGACCGTAACAGCCGGGACCGACACGTTGCCGTCGCCCGGCGGGGGCCGCGATACTCCCTGCATGATCGGTCATATCGGCATCAACGTCCCCGACATGCGGGCGGCCAAGGAATACTACGACGCCCTGCTGCCGTACCTCGGTTTCAAGGAGTTCTTCAGCAGCGAGGAGGAGATCGGCTACATGCCGGCGGACGACAAGCCGGGCACGTACCTGTTCCTCTACCCCGCGCAGGAGGCCGGCGACTACTCGCGGCACCGCACCGGGCTCCAGCATCTGGCGTTCTCGCTGCGCAGCCGGTCCGCGGTCGCCGAGGCGCACGCGCGGGCGGTGGAGCTCGGCTCGGAGGTGCTGCACGAGCCCAGGGAGTTCCCCGAGTACCCGCCGCCCTACCACGCCGCGTTCTGGCTCGACCCGCACGGCGTCATGCTGGAGGCCGTCTGCCACTACGACCGCGACTGAAGCGCCTGGCGCGACGCGGTGGCTGCCGCTCGTGCACTGCCGGCCGCGCGACCTTGTGCGCGCGCCCGGCGAGCACGCATCGGGAAGGTCCTCAGCGGGGCGAACACATCGACGGTACGGCGAACGCGGAAGACACCGTGATCGCCAACACGATCACCGGCGGACTGATCCCAGCCCTGACCATCGAGACCCCGCACCTGAAGACGAGCGCGGTCACGCTCGACAAGCAGGCCGCCGGGTCGGTGGACGCACCCCTGGCTGACCGCCACGGCGATCGACGGCAAGACCATCACCGATGCGTTCATGACGGCGGCGACCGGCCGCCGGCTGGAGTTCGCGCCGCCCGGCAGCACCTGCCCCGAGATGCGGTTCATCCCCCGCGGGGCGGGCTCGAACTACACCCCGCTCCGCACGCGGGACGGCAGCTTCCCCGGCGAGGCCAGGTTCGAGATCAAGTCCACCACTCGTTGGTGACGGCCGCCTCCCAGACGACGATCGCCGCCGGGTACATGCAGATGCAGGTCCGCGACCCGACGCTGTCGAACCCCAACGGCGGGCTGATGGAGCTCGCCGAGTCCCCGCCATGTACGGCTACTTCCACAACAGCTCCGACGAGCAGTGCTGCTGGTTCGACAGCTCCGGCCGGACCTGGCACGTCGGCAAGTGGTGGGACTTCACCGCGCTCGGGCCGACCGCGGGAATCCTTACTCGCTCACGTTCTCGCCGTCCGGGTCCGCGCCGAACTCCCGGATCGTGTCGTGCGGCGCGGACATGGACGGCAATTTCGGCCCGATCAGGCGCGGTCTGTCCAGCCCGGTCTCCCCCACTCCGTCCGGGTCCTGGTACGTGACCGACTCCCAGGGGACTTTCTTCCGGATCGACAGCAGCTTCCCAGACGGGTTCGCCGCCTACTGGTGGGTCCATCGGCACTGACCCAGCATCCTCCGCTGAGGATCACAGGGGTTGGTCGTTGCGCTACCCGGTCACGACGCAGTACGGGACGCCGAAGTCCGCATGGACAGTGCACTTCGCCGCTTGCAGGCTATTGATCTTCGTCCAGACGCCCTTGGTCTTCCAGGACTGCGCGCCCTTGAAGTTCAGCATGTAGTCCTGGTTGTTGAACGTGAAGGCGTCCGCGTCCTTGAGGGAGTCGCTCGAACTGTATGCCGGGAGTGACACTTGCCTGCACGGGGCGTAGACCCAGTTAGGGGTGGTTCCTCCGCTGTAGTTCCAGACGTCGCAGCGGTCACTGCCCTCCCCGAGGCTGTAGGTGATGTGCATGCCCCAGGAGGAGCTGTTGATTACCTGACCGCCAGGTAGGGCCGTGGTGGCCGTCGCAGGACTGCTCGCAGCCATGAGCAGCCCTGTGAGGCCGAGCGCCATGATGCTGATCCTGCCTGCTCGGATCCGATGCCGCATGGTCTACATCCTTTCGTCGCCGGGATCTTCCCGTTGTGTCGCGCCCATTGGGCACGTCTGGCCGCAGTCTTGGCGGCTGATGGTTTGTCCGGAACCCCGATTCGCCATCTGGACAAAAATCGATCGCGGTACTGGTGGGCGCAGAGCCCAGTTCATCTCGCCGGGCCCAGGACCGTCATGCTGTTCCAGTCTGGACTGGAACACGCAGGTCAGCGCCCTTGCCTGTCGTTCGTTTGTTCTCGGTCGTTGTCTCGTTCACGCCTTGGAGGCACTGTGTCCGATCTTGTGCAGGTGTGGGACGCCGAATTGGCCTACACCTACACCTCCCTGGCCGAACGGGCGCCGCCGTGGCCCCCATGCGGACGGCGCCGAACCGATCTGGTGCGTCTATCCCGGCAACGGCCCATGGTCCTGCACCTGGAGGGCTGCCACCGACACCCTCGACTACGTCACCCGGTAGTCGCCCCCATTGGCGCGGCCGCCGGCGACCTCGCTCGAAGCCCGCACGAGTGGCGGCCCTTCCATGCCTGGAGGACCCTCATGACCGGCCCCAACATCCGCACCATCTTGGGCCACAAGACCCCGCCGGCATCGTCCACGTGATGAACGCGCTGCTCGCCTTCCTCGTCACCATCCGGCCCTGAACCTGACCGAGACCGCCGCGGGCTGGATGTCCACCATCGGCGCGGGAGTGCTCGCGCTCATCGTCACTTGGCAGCCCCGGCCGTGGGTGATCTCGACACTGACCGGCGCGGTGAACACCATCCTCACCGGCGTCTCGCACTTCTGGCTGGTGCTCACCTCCGTAGTCCCTTGTCGGGGCAGACCAAAGGCCCCTACCCGCCCGGGTGTATTAAAGGAGTCGTCGCAACACGATGATCACTGGTGGCGGCCGGCATGGCGAGCCGAGCGGCCTTTCGCAGTTCCCGCGTTGCTGGGACTGCGGAAACCCGTAGCCGGAGGTCAGCAGATCGTCAACGTGGGCGACATGAAGCCGACCGAGACCGGGGCGGTTCGGTAATCTCGGCTGATGGCGAAGATCTTGGTCACGGGGATGTCAGGCAGCGGCAAGTCCACGGCGTTAGAGATGCTGGCGGCCCGGGGTCATCGCGCTGTCGATACTGACACCGATCAATGGAGCCACTGGGTGACCCTGTCGGACGGATCTGCTGATTGGGTGTGGCGGGAGACGGCCATCAGCGACCTGCTCGCCGACCACGGTGAGGGGGCCCTCTTCGTGGCCGGCTGTAAGTCCAATCAGGGTCGGTTCTACCCGCAATTCGATCACGTCGTACTGCTCAGCGCTCCTGCTGAGATCATGCTTGCCCGCATCGTTAGGCGAACCAACAACCCCTTCGGCAAGCGCCCTGAGGAACGTGAGGCCATATTGCGCGACTTGGCCAACGTGGAGCCGCTCCTCAGGGCTACCTCCACTGTCGAGATTGACGCTTCTGCGCCGATCGACGAGGTCGTCCAGCAGCTTGAGGAACTCGCGCAAACGACGCCGTGATCAAGGGTTGTAGGAACAGGTACTCCAGCCTCACTGCTTCTGGGTTCAGGCGCAGGTTGCCAGGAGCTTTGCGAGGTATTCGGCCGGACTTCGTTAGGGCAGGTCGCGGGGTCTACGTTCCTGGGCCATGCCCTTCGAATTTCTCTCTGATGAGCGGATTGCCTGCCATGGCCGCTCCCTGAGGAGCCCTCGTCTGCGGAGCTGGAGCAGTTCTTCACGCTGGATCGCAGTGTTTTGGTTGCGCCGGCGTCGAAGCGGCGTCCGGCCACGAAGTTCGGCTGGGCCGTGGAGTGGGGCACGGTGCGCATGCTGGGGGTGTTCCTGACCGACGATTCGCTGGCCGTTCCGCCGGAGGCGGTGGTGTTCGTCGCCGAGCAGCTCGGCCTGGATCCGGCGCAGTTGGCCGACTACGGGCAGCGGCAGCAGACGGTGTACGAGCACGCCTGGGATATTCGGGAGTTACTGGGTTACCGCGACTTCGGCTCGTGCGAGAGCGAGGTGCGCCGGTACGTGGCGGCGCGGGTGCGGGCCTCGGCGGAGGGGCCTCAGGCGCTGTTCGACCGAGCCCGGATGTACATGCTCAAGATCGCATCCTGCTGCCAGGCATGACCGTGCTGGTGCGGCTGATCGCGATGTGCGGCGGCCATGGCGGCCGACCGCGCCTGGCCGGCCCGCGTCGTGCTTGGGGGCTGCCTGAGCACGGAGCGGCGCCCTTCTGGCCAGGTACGGAAGAATTCATGATCCCGCCGATCTGGAGGAGGCGGTGAATGCCGGGCGCCGGGCGCTGGACCTGATCCAGCCGGCTGGTGAGGGGCTCGCCGGTCTGCTCACCGGTGTCGGGGTGCCAACGAGGTCGTGGTCTCGAATACAGACCGCTTGATCAACGACTCCTGCCAGTCTCCAACCTCTTCACCTCGGATGATCTAATAGATGCATTGTGGATAAATAATATCGACAATAGGGCTAGGGTGGATCACATGAAGCTCTCCCTAGGCGTCGAGTGGGGTCTGCACTGCGTGGTGCTGCTGGCGCGCCTGCCCGCGGAAACCGTCGTACGCCGGGCCGACCTCGCCGACTACCACGGTCTGGCCGAGCCCAACCTGGCCAAGCACCTGCACGCCCTGACCCGGGCCGGAGTACTGCATGCCGCGCCGGGGCCCAAGGGCGGCTACCGGCTCGGCCGGCCGGCGGCCGACATCACCGTGCTCGACGTCGTCGAGGCGATCGACGGCACCTCCCAGCTGTTCGTGTGCACGGAGATCCGCCGGCGCGGCAGCGGCGCCCTCTCACCCGAACAGTGCGTCCGCCCCTGCCTCATCAACGCCGCGATGGGTGAGGCCGAACGCGCCTGGCGGGACTCGCTGCGCACGGTCACCATCGCCGGCCTCGCCGCTCGGATCCCCACACCTGTCACCATCACGGAATCAGCATGAAACTCCACTCCGTACTGCCGACAAGGCCGGCCCGCAAGCCGGTCCTGCTGCTGTCGCTGGGCACCTTCGCGCTGGGCACCGACGCCTTCGTCATCAGCGGCGTGCTGCCCGTGATCGGGCAGAGCCTCGGCGTCGGCGTCGGTGCGGCCGGCCAACTGATCACGATCTTCTCAGGGGTCTACGCCCTGGCCGCTCCCGTACTCGCTGTGCTGACAGGCAACTGGAACCGGCGTACCGCGCTGTTCGTGGCCATGGCGGTCTTCGTCGCGGCCAACCTGCTCGCCGCCGTCGCCTCCAACTATCCGATCATGGTGGTCGCCCGGGTTCTCGCCGCATTGTCGGCGGCGTTGTTCACACCCGCCGCCTCGGCGGCCGCCGCGACACTCGCCTCCCCCGGCGAACGCGGACGCGCGCTGGCGACCGTGCTGGGCGGCCTGACGGTCGCCAACGCTCTCGGGGTGCCGTTGGGAACCCTGATCGGCCAGACGGCGGGGTGGCGAGGCACGTTCGTGTTCGTCGCGGTCCTGGGCCTGATCGCGTTGGCCGGTCTGAGCTTCACCCTCGGCTCGATACCCTCGCCCGGTGTCGCCTCGTTCGCGCAGGGCCTGGCCGTGGCCCGGATTCCCGGCGTGCTGCCCACCCTTGTCGCCACCGCGCTGGCGATGGCCGGCGTGTTCGTCCTCTACTCCTACCTGGCCTGGTTCGCGGGCGGCACGGCGGGTGTCTCCGGCAGCGAGCTGACCGTGCTGTACCTGGTCGCCGGCATCACCGCGGTGCTGTCGAACCTGGCCGCGGGATGGCTGATCGACCATATGCCGCCTACCCGGGTAGCGGCGGTCGGCATGGCCGGTCTGCTGGTCCTCACGCTGGTTCTCGCCGCGCTCGGGTTCGCCGGGACCCACGTGGTGGTGCTGTGCGTGGCGCTCGGGCTCTGGTCGCTGATCGGCTGGCTGTTCAACCCCGCCCAGCAACAGCGGCTGCTCGGTGCGAGCGGCCCCACCGGTCCCATCGCGCTGTCGCTGAACTCCTCGGCGATCTACGCGGGTCAGGCGGTGGCCGGTGGCGTCGGCGCCTTCGCCGTGGGGGGTGGCCCGGGCGTGCTCGCCGTCGTGGCGGCCGTCGCGGTGGCTCTCGCTCTCCTGGCTCTGTACGTCTCGGCCCGCCGCTTCACTTCCACCCCCGTACCCATGGAAACTCCCGCCCGGACGGCGAGCCGATGAGCGACCTCGGCAACGGCTCGGCCGGCGAGGCCGGGCATATCCGAAGCATCGAGATCAGAAGGACTCCATGAGCACCACGTGCCGCCGAGTGATCCGGGCGCTCCACCGCATCGCCACTCCGGCCCGGTCTTCGGCCAGCAAGCGCAAGCGCGCCGCCGTCGCCTCCTTCACCAAGTGGGCGGTTCGCGGCTGGTGACGCGGACCCGAGCGGGGGGCCCGACGAGGACGCGTTCACTGAGATCGGGGTGGGGCGACATCGGCCTGGACTCGTGCCCGAGAAGCTAGCCAGAAACCCCCAGACCCGTCAGCGTAGACGGTGAGCGTTCCCGCTGGGATTACGGGCCTCTGCGAGCCAGCCGTTCCGCTCGGGATGCTGCGTATGAGGACGGCATCTTGTGGATAGGGGAATATGGACCCACCCCCGCCAGTGACACTGGTGCCGGCCGGACACTCTACTGTGACTCGCGCCCCACCCGCCTGCATCGCAGCCGACTCGGACACGGTGACAGTTGCCTGAACCGGCCCGGCAGTCCCGCTGGACCCTTCCGGTCCTTCAGGGCCGGGAGGGCCGGGGCGTCCGAGCGGGCACTTCTCGCCATGGTGGTGGCCAGGGATGGCCCTGTCGTCAGCTTCGGCGGGCCGCTTACTGATCATGACCATGGGTTTGCTGTAGCGGGATTGGCGCTGCTGGGCCAGGCGGTGCGGCTTGCGGATGGCGCGGCCCGTGTGCAGCGCCCGAGTCAGCTCGCGGTGCAGGTCGCCGCGGCCTTGGACGTAGCGCCCGGTAGATGGTCTCGTGGCGCACGTGCATCTCGGCCCGCTCGGGAAAGTCCGGCGCAGGCTGCGATGATCTGGCGGGTGGTCAGCCACCACGCGCCCTTCGAGCTGCGAGATCTCATCGCCAGTCGCGAGACGCGCCCCGACCGTGCGACGCGCGACCGCCGTCGGGAAGTGCCCGGCCTGAGCCGGCGTGGCGTGGACGCCGCCGGACACCTTCTGCTCGCCTCGACCGGTGTGCCCCTGACCGGCTCGTGCGGGTAGATCGCCTCGTCCAGCAGAACCGGGAGGTCGCCGGCGAAGGCGGTCCGAACCCGGCTCGCCGTCGAGGTGTCGGTGGTGATGCCGAGCAGGGCGGCCACCTCCCGGTCGGCGTGGCCGAGAGATGACGGAGATGGTCACTCCCGTCGAGGTCGGCCGCGGTGCAGCACTCGGACCAGGGAGGGTGCCGTGGCCGGTCGGCTTGTGCAGAGTCAGGTCCACGGTCTTCGGGTTGGGGTCTTGGACGACCATGCCTATGGCGGCGTTGCGGCGGATCAGTCCCTCACCCTTGAGGTTCTTGTAGATGTTGTTGAGGGGGCTGTTCGAGCCGATCACGTCGCGTTCGCGCAGGTCGCGCGAGGACGGCAGGACGCTGCCGGGCGGGTATCGGCGGTCGAGGATCTCAACGGAGAGGTCGTCGGCGACCTGGACGTAGAGGAGGTGCCCTTCTCGGCCATGCGCTCATGTTCTACGTAGGACATGAGCGAGCGCGCCGGCTGCATCGACCGATTCCGCCGAAGGCCGGCCCGACGGCCTCTGGGGCATCGGGCCGGCCCGCATCGGCCGGATTACGAGTCCTCGACGCAGCCCGTCTTCATCCACCTGATCTGGATGACGGTCACGGGGGTTCGGCTTCTGGGCCACTTGTGTCCCGCCGCAGGGTTGGCGTCCGTGGCGCGGCCAATGCACTGTTTCTCGGCGAACCCGTTCCCATAGACGTATGTGACCTTGACGTTGTCATGGGGATCGGGCAGGCCGTTGTTGAAGAAGGATCGGACGTTCTTGTACGGGCTGTCCTCCACACTGGAGTAGCCGCCGTCCGGCCAGGTTTCGCCTCGGCCAATGCCGATCTTCGTTCCTGCGGAGATGACCTCTGTCGAGTACATGCAGAAGTCTCCGGCCGCGCAGCCGTACAGGGTGGAAGAGGAAAGGCCGGCCGCGCTCGCAGGCGCCACGAACGTCAGCCCTGCCAGAGAGGCGGCAGCTACGGCAGCCGGGATGGACTTTCTCAGCATGAGATCTCCTCGTTGGTTGGTCTGGAACCCCGATTCGCCACCCGGGCAAGGTTGTCGGCTGGTGCGAATTCGCGAACGCAATCCGAACAGGTTCTGGTGGGCCGTCATATGGCGGACGACCCACCGTGGTCCAGCAGCGCGCCTCAATCCCGGCACAGAATGCACGGGGCGCGTCCGGGAATGAGTCAGGACCAGCGTTTGATTGTCCAGTATCCGTTCTGCACCGGGTTTATCGGCCCACAGTGCACGCGGAGATCGAGCGTGCCGGCTTCGTCGTAGAGGGTGCAGCGGGAGAAGTAGTTATCGATCGAACTGAATGCTCCGGGGAAGCGCCAACCCATTGCGAACCATCGCTGGGAGGCGTCTGTCGAGCACCCGGCAAGCACCACCCCATCGGTCCCTTCGTCTCTGCCGGTCAGACAACGGCCAGGGAACCTGACGCTCTCCAGCGAGTAGACGTCGAGAGCCCACTCGTGGAGTCTCCAGAGCTGCCACCCCTCTTCTGGCTTGCCTGCTTCTTTGTTGCATGCCCTGGTGTGGACGTTGCCCGTACCGGCGTCTATGCAGTCGCCGGTTCCTTGGTTGATGATTCTGACGATTGGATCGGCGGCGGCGTGGGCTGGGCTGCTCGACAGCCCGGTGATCGTGAGCCCGATGACCGCGAGGACGCTGGCCAGCGTGCGAGTCATGCTTCCCTTTCTCGGCCTGGGCGCTTTTGATTTCCGCACGGATCTCTCCTTTGTTCGATCGGTGAGCCGGTGACGTCACAGGTCATGACGGCGACGGCTCTCAGCTTCGGCGGCCGCGGAATTGTCTGGAACCCCGATTTGCCATCCAGACAAAACTCTGCGCGTGGCACTGGTGGCCGGAGCCAGTTCATCGCGCCGGGGCCGGGCTCGTCGCCATGTTCCGGCCTGAGCGGGAACACGCAGTTCAGCGCCCTTCCTGTCGATGTTCGCGGCATGTACTTCGCCGCCCTGTGCAAACATCGCGGAGCGTATGAGGACCGCCGAGTGCCGATTCCGCCCCGAACTGGTCGCCATCCTGCGTGCCCACATTGAACCTTCGGCGTCGCCTTTTACGGTCGCCTCTCTACACCGCGTGGTGATGGCAGAAGGCCGCACTCCGGCGTTCATTCCCGAGCAGGTGGACACCCCTCTGGCGAGCCGTCCTCACGACGTGCGGCACGCGGCGGTGTCACCGTGGCTGAACGCCGGTCTCATGCTGGAGGCGGTCCGCCACCACGACCGCGATCGACCTCGCCGACCGCGGTCCCGCGCCCCGGGGGCTGGACCGCCCCGAGCCGGGGAAGGCTCCTTGTCGGTGCCGCTGCGTAAGGTGCGGGCGTGGACCGGTGTGCGATCTTCAGGTGCGAGGGGGTGAGGGCTAGCCTGGAGCATGACGTCCCGCACGGGCCCGGCGGCAGGCCGGGCGTGGACGACGCGCGGCCCGATGTCATGATGTCCCCGACGCTCGACCGGGAGGAAACGATCGTGGGGCCTTTCGCGGGCGGTGGGCTGCCCCCGGACGACGTCGTCGTCGCGGCGCTGCGGGCCGGGGACGAGTCGATGTTCGCCGCGCTCCTCGACACCTGGTCGCGGGGGATGTTGCGGGCGGCCAGGTCCTACGTGTCCACCGACGACTCGGCCGAGGAGGTCGTGCAGGACACGTGGCTGGCGGTCATAGGCGCCATCGACGCCTTCGAGGGCCGCTCCTCGGTCAAGACGTGGGTCTACCGCATCCTGGTCAACACCGCCAAGAAACGCGGCCTGCGCGAGAGCCGCACGCTGCCGTGGAGCGCGTTCGAGCCGCCCGCCGAGCCGGCCCAGAAGGTGGACGGCCCGACGCCGGAGGGCGCGGTGCTCGCCTCGGAGGCGCGCGGTCTCATCGGCGAGGCGCTGGCCGGCCTGCCGCCCCGGCAGCGGATCGTCATCACCCTGCGTGACCTGGAGGGATGCACGTCCGAGGAGGTTTGCGAGATCCTGGAGATCTCGGCCGCCAACCAACGGGTGCTCCTGCACCGGGCAAGGGCCACGGTCCGCGACCGGCTCGAAGGCTACTACCAGTCCGTGAAGCGGTCAGAATAGGTTAAACGGTTCAACGCTCAGAGGTGAGGCGGTCAACGTCGTGAAGCGGTTCACGTGCGACGAGCTGGTAGAACTCATCACCGCCTACCTTGACGGCGCTCTTGACCGGCCCGAACGCGAGGGGTTCGAGGCGCACGCGGCGGCCTGCGCCGACTGCGCGCGGCAGCTCGACCAGTTCCGCGAGACCGTCCGGGCCCTGCGCGAGCTCCCGCCGGAGCGCAAGCTGTCCGACGGCACGCGCGACCGCCTGATGTCCGCGTTCAGAGCCCGCCGCCACCGGGGCTGACGGCCGCCCCCACCGGGGCTGACGGCCCCTTTTCCGCACCAAGGGCCGCAAAAGGGGCAAATCTCGGCAGATCATCAGATTTCCGTGTAACGCTGGCGGGTCTCGCGGGTCTGTAAGCACATGCGCCACGCGATGACCGGCCCGGCGGCCGGCGGGTCCGGCGCCTCGGGAGCGGCCGGCGAGCCGCTCCGGGGCGTGCCGGAGGTGGAGGAGTTCGCACGCCGGTGCTTCGCCCCCGCCCCGGGCGACCGGGTGGGGGCCGAGCTGGAGTTCCTGATCTTCGACCGGGCGGACCCGGCGCGGCAGGTGCCGATGGACCGGGTGAAGCGGGTCGTCCCGGCGCTGGCCGGCGGGAGCCGGGTGACGTACGAGCCGGGCGGCCAGATCGAGCTGTCGGGCCCGGCCGGGCCGCCCGCCGAGGCCATCGGACGGCTGGCCGCCGACGTGGCCGCCGTCCGCGCGGCGCTCGGGCGGGCCGGGCTGGTGCTGGGCGGCGTGGGGCTCGACCCGCTGCGCCCGGCCCGGCGGCAGCTCCGCCAGCCGCGCTACGACGCCATGGCCGAGTTCCTGGGCCGCCCGTACGGGCCGCTGATGATGTGCTCGACCGCGTCCGTCCAGGTGAACGTGGACCTGGGGGAGCGGCCGGCGGTCCGGTGGGAGCGCGCCAGGCTGCTCGGGCCCGTCCTGACCGCGGCCTTCAGCAACTCGCCGCTGAGCCGCGGACGCCCCTGCGGCTGGATGTCGGGCCGCCAGGCCGTCTGGGAGAACCTCGACCCCACCCGCACCGCCCCCGTCGACGGCTCCGGCGACCCGGCGGCGGCCTGGGCGGCGTACCTGCTCGACGCCCGGCTCATGCTCGTCCGCGAGGACGAGCGAAGCTACCGCGCGGTCGGCGACGGCTCGACCTTCCGCGACTGGCTCGACGGCGCGGGCGAGCGCCCGCCCACCCCCGACGACCTGGCCTACCACGCCACCACGCTGTTCCCGCCGGTCCGGCCGCGCGGCTGGCTGGAGATCCGCTACCTCGACGCCCAGCACCCGGACGACTGGCCGGTGTGCGTCGCCGTCACCCACGCGCTGATCACCGACGACCGCGCCGCCGACGCCGCCCTGTCGGCCGCCGAGCCCGTCGCGGGCCTGGCCGAGGTGGCCGCCAGGTGCGGCCTGACCGACCCGCGGCTCGCCCGCGCCGCCGAGGCGGCCTTCCGCGCCGCGGTCGAGGCGCTGCCCCGGCTCGGCGCCCCCGCCGATCTGGTCGACGACGTGTCCGGCTTCGCCGCCCGGTACGTGAGCGCGGGCCGCTCCCCGGCGGCCGACCTGATGGACCTGATGACGGACCCGGCACGGCGCCTGCCGGCCTGGCTGAGCGGAGAAGGACGGGCATGAACGACATCAAGGAACGCATCGCCGCCGAGCTGACCGCGGTGCGCGACCGTTCGCTGACCTACACCGAGGCCGAGGACGACCTCCTGCTGCGCCAGCACTCCCCGCTGATGTCGCCGCTGGTGTGGGACCTCGCGCACGTCGGCAACTACGAGGAGCTGTGGGTGCTGCGCGAGGCCGCCGGCATCACGCCGCTGCGCCCCGAGATCGACGACATCTACGACGCCTTCAAGCACCCCCGCAAGGACCGTCCCACCCTGCCGATCCTCGGCCCCGAGGAGGCCAGGAAGTACATCGGCGGCGTGCGCGGCCGGGTGCTCGACGTGCTGGACGCGATCGACCTGGAGGCCGCCGCGCCGCTGCACCGCGACGGGTTCGTGTTCGGCCTGGTCATCCAGCACGAGCACCAGCACGACGAGACGATGCTGGCCACCTGGCAGCTGTCCCGGCAGCCCGGCCTGGTCCGCGACGGCGACCTGCCGCCGGGCCGCGCCACCGGCCCCGCCGAGGTGTACGTCCCCGCCGGCCCCTTCCAGATGGGCACCGGCACCCTGCCCTGGGCCTACGACAACGAGCGCCCCGCCCACCGGGTGCACCTGCCCGCCTACTGGATCGACCGGCTGCCCGTCGGCAACGCCGCCTACGCGGCGTTCGTCGAGTCCGGCGGCTACGACGACCCGCGCTGGTGGCACCCGGACGGCTGGCGCTGGCGGCAGGAGAGCGGCGCCACCGCGCCGCTGTTCTGGACCCGGGAAGGCGGCGCGTGGTGGCGCACCCGCTTCGGCCGCGCCGAGCCCGTCCCGATGGACGAGCCGGTTCAGCACGTGAGCTGGTACGAGGCCGACGCCTACGCCCGCTGGGCGGGCCGGCGGCTGCCCACCGAGGCCGAGTGGGAGAAGGCGTGCGGCTGGGACCCGGAAGCCGGGCGGGCCCGCAAGTACCCGTGGGGCGACGAGGACCCCCGTCCCGACCTGGCCAACCTCGGTCACCGGGCGGCCCGGCCGGCCCCGCTGGGGGCCTACCCCGCCGGGGCGAGCGCGTACGGGGCCGAGCAGATGGTCGGCGACGTGTGGGAGTGGACCGGGTCGTGGTTCCAGCCCTATCCCGGGTTCCGTAGCTTCCCGTACAAGGAGTACAGCGAGGTCTTCTTCGGGCAGGAGTACCGGGTGCTGCGCGGCGGCTCGTGGGCGGCCGACCCGGCGGCGGTGCGGACGACGTTCCGCAACTGGGACTACCCGGTCCGGCGGCAGATCTTCACCGGCTTCCGCTGCGCCCGCGACGCCGAGCGGGCCTAGATGTGCCGGCACGCAGCCTGGCTGGGCGCCCCGCGCCCGCTGACCACGCTGATCCATGAGCCGCCGCACGGCCTGCTCGCCCAGTCGTACGCGCCCCGGCGGCAGCGCCACGGCACGGTCAACGCCGACGGCTACGGCATGGCCTGGTACGACCCGGCCAGGCCGGAGCCGGTGCGCTACCGCCGCGCCATCCCCATCTGGGCCGACGCCAACCTGCCCGCGCTCGCCGAGATCGCCCGCTCCGGCTGCCTGATCGCGGCCGTGCGGTGCGCCACGACCGGGATGCCGGTGGAGGAGAGCGCCACCGCGCCGTTCGCGGGGGGCGGCTGGCTGCTCAGCCACAACGGCCGGGTCGAGCGCGACGCGGTCATGGACCTGGCCGACGACCTGCCCGAGAGCCCCTGCGACTCGGCCTGGCTGGCCGCCGCCGTGTTCGCCCGCGGCAGCGCCGGGCTCGGCCTGGCCGCGGCGCTGGCCGACGTCGTCGTGCGCGCGGGGGAGAAGGACCCCGCCGCCCGCCTGAACCTGCTCGCCTGCGACGGCACGGCGCTCGCCGCGACCGCCTGGGGCGACACCCTCTTCTTCCGCGCCGACCGGGACGGCGTGTACGTGGCCAGCGAGCCGCTCGACGACCGGCCGGGCTGGCAGGCGGCGCCCGACCGCAGCCTGCTCACCGCCACGCCGGACGACGTACGCGTCCAGCCGTTGTGACCTTTTCAGGAGGATCTCGTGCCCGTCACCCAGCCGACCGTCCATGTGATCAACCATCTTGACCCCGGTTACCTGCGCCAGGCGCTCGAACACGACGTCAGGACCGGGCTGACGGCCACGCCCAAGTGGCTGCCGCCCAAGTGGTTCTACGACGAGGCGGGCAGCGACCTGTTCTCGCGCATCACCCGGTTGCCCGAGTACTACCCGACCCGCCGCGAGCTGACGATCCTGCGCGCGCGGGCGGCCGAGATCGCCGCCGCGAGCTGCGCCGACACGCTGGTCGAGCTGGGGTCGGGCACGAGCGAGAAGACCGTGGTCCTGCTGGACGCGCTCACCGCGGCGGGCACGCTGCGCGCCTACACGCCGGTGGACGTGGACGCCGTCACCCTGGAGGCGGCGGCGCGCCGGCTGGGCGGCCGCCACCCCGGCTTGGAGGTGCGGCCGGTGTGCGCCGACTTCGAGCGGCACCTGCGGCTGCTGCCGCGCTCGGGCAGGCGCATGGTGGCCTTCCTCGGCGGCACGATCGGTAACCTCGAACCGGCCGCCCGCGAGGTGTTCCTGAAGGAGGTCCGCGCCACCCTGCGGCCCGGCGACACGTTCCTGCTCGGCGCCGACCTGGTGAAGGACACCGGGCGGCTGGTCGCGGCCTACGACGACGCCGCCGGGGTGACGGCCGCGTTCAACCGGAACGTCCTGCGCGTGGTGAACCGGGAGCTGGCGGCCGGGTTCGAGCCGGAGGCGTTCGAGCACGTCGCCCTGTACGACCAGCGCAACGACTGGATCGAGATGCGGCTGCGGGCCACCCGGGACATGCGGGTACGGGTCGGCGCGCTCGGCCTGACCGTGGACTTCGCCGCGGGCGAGGAGATGCGGACCGAGATCAGCGCCAAGTTCCGGCTGGAGCCGCTGGGGGAGGAGCTGGCCGCGGCCGGGTTCACCGTCCTGCGGTCGTGGACCGACCCCGCCGGCGACTTCGGGTTGCTGCTGGCCGGGGCGTGATCGCCGCACGCTGGCGGGCCGCCCGCTCGGCCGCGCCGCCCGGACACCTGGACGCGGCCGGCTGCAACGTGCCCAGCGACCGGACACTGGACGCGACGGTCGAGCACCTGCGGCGCGAACGCGAGCTCGGCGGGTACGCCGCCGTGCCGGGACTGACCGCGCCCAGGGCCGCGCTGGCCGCCCTGACCGGCGCGGACGCGGCCGACGTCGCCTTCCTGGAGAGCGGCACGGCCGCGATGGCGGCGCTGCTCGGCGGCTGGCGGCTGCCGCCGGGCGCCCGGGTCGGCTTCACCCGCTCGGAGTACGGCAGCACGCTCATGCTGCTGCGCCGCCTGGCCGCCGACCGCGGCTGGACCCTCGCCGAGCTGCCCGCCGACGACGACGCCCACCTCGACCTCGACGCCCTGTCCGCCGCCCTGCGCCGCGGCCTGGACCTGGTCACCCTGCCGCACCTGCCCTCCCACCGGGGCACCGCGCAGCCGGTCGGCGAGATCGGCCGCCTGTGCCGGGAGGCTGGCGTGCCCCTGGTCCTGGACGTGTGCCAGTCCCTCGGCCACCTGGACGTCACCGGCGCGCGGGCCACCGCCTACGTCGGCACCTCCCGCAAGTGGCTGGCCGGGCCGCGCGGCGTCGGCTTCCTGATCGTGCCCGGCCTCACCGAGGACATGGACGCGGCGGCCCCCGCGCTCGGCGGCCACGTCTGGCTGGAGGACCCGGCGCGCACCGGGCCGCTGCCCGGCGCCGCGCGCTACGAGAGCGCCGAGTCGGCGGTCGCGGCGCGGATCGGCCTCGGCGTCGCCGTCCTGGAGCACCACGCGCTGGGGCCGGACGCGGTCCGCGCCCACCTCGCCGAGCCGGTCGGTGGACGTGCTGTCCAAGGTCGTCTACCACTGGCGGCAGCGCGACGAGCCCGGCTCCTCGATCACCCAGCGCCGCCTGGAGCCGGGCAACCTGCGCGACCGGATGTTGTCGGTGCTGCAGACCGCCGACCTGCTGGCCCGCGACGCGCCGGGGCTCAAGCCCGACTTCGACCGCGACACGCTCGACATCGACATGACGGTGGCGGTCGAGGCGGCCGCCACGACGGGGATGCGGCCCGAGCTG
Source organism: Nonomuraea sp. NPDC004702 (assembly GCF_053601695.1). NCBI lineage: Bacteria > Bacillati > Actinomycetota > Actinomycetes > Streptosporangiales > Streptosporangiaceae > Nonomuraea > Nonomuraea sp. NPDC004702. The sequence goes on along the minus strand of NZ_JBSGCE010000018.1, from coordinate 139,095 downwards.
CTCGACCTGATGGTCCGCTACCTCGACGGCGTGTCCCGCGAGTCCTGGCTGAGCGTCCCGTTCGAGCACCGGATCCAGGTGCACCTGCTGCACCGGCGGCGGCTGCAGGAGCTGGCCGGGGTGCACGAGCAGGCCCGCGAGGGCCGGCTGCAACCCCGCGTCAGACCGGCGGGCCTGCTGCGCAGGCGCTGGTACGGCCGCCACCCGGCGATCCCGGCGCACCTGTCGGAGGTCTCCGAGGAGCTGGCCCTGACCGCCCGCCTGGTGTCGCTGGAGTGGCGCGACGGCGTGCTGACCGGCGCGGGCCGGGCCGCGCTGGGCCGCTTCGACGCCGGCGCGCTGCGCCGGGTGCGCCTGCGCGCCTGGCTGGCCGAGCGCGCGACCGGCGAGATCATCCGCCTGTCGGACGAGCAGAGCGCCCCGGTCTGGGAGACCGTCGAGCTGGAGGAGGGCGTCGAGGCGCCCGAGCACGCCTTCCCTTTCGCGTTCGCGGTCGATCCTGCGGTGTTCACGCCCGTCCAGCTCGCCCGTCGCGGCCACTGGGACCTGCGCGTGCAGCTCAGGGGCCACGGATTGAGGCTCGACGCCAGGGTGGCCGGGCCGCGCTGGCTGCCGCCGCAGGTGCCCGCGCCGCGCCGCAGGTCGGGCGTGTGGCTGGTGCCGGCGCGCGGTTCCAAGGGCGGGTGGGGGCTGCGGCTGCGCAACGCCCAGGCGCTCATCGGCGAGTGCCGCGTGGACGACGGCGACCTGGTGTTCTCGGGCCGGATCAACGACCTCGGCGACGGCGAGCCGGTGGTGCGGCTGCGGCGCAAGAGCGACGGCGAGGAGATGTACTTCCCCGTCGCGCTGGCCGGCCAGGACTTCTCGGCGCGGGTGCCGCTGGCCGGCATCGACGAGAGCGTCGGCCGCGAGTCGTGGTGGGAGGTGGTCATCGACCAGGGCCGGCCCATCCGCCCGCTGGTGCGGCGGGCCGGGCGCCAGGTCGCCACCGTGGACGACCGGCGCTTCCTCATCGACCGCAGCGAGGACGGCTGCCTGCTGCTGGCCGAACGCTGAGGGCCGGGCTCATCCGGCGAGGATCGAGGTGAGGGTCTCGACGACGAGGTCCTGCTCGCCGTCGGTCAGGTCGGCGAACAGCGGCAGCGACAGCTCCTCGGCGTAGTACGCCTCCGCGCGCGGGCACAGCCCACGCCGGTAGCCGAGGTCCTCGAACACCGGGTGCCAGTACGCCGGGATGTAGTTGACCTGCACGCCGATGCCCGCGGCCCGCATGCGGTCGTAGACCTCCCGGCGGCGGCCGTCGCGCACCCGGACGGGGTAGAGGTGCCAGCTCGGCGTGACGTAGGCCCGCCGGCCGGGCAGCGTGAGGCCGGGCACGTCGCGCAGCAGCGTGTCGTACCGGGCGACCAGCTCGGCGCGGCGGGCGCGGAACCGTTCGAGGCGGCGCAGCTGGCTGACGCCCAGCGCGCAGAGCACGTCGGGCAGCCGGTAGTTGAGGCCGAACTCGTGCACCTCCTGGTGCCAGCCGCCGTGGCCGGGGTCGCGCTGCCCGGCCGGGTCGCGGACCAGGCCGTGGTCGCGGAACCGGGCGGCCCGTTCGAGACGGCCGGGGTCGGCCACCGCCACCGCGCCGCCCTCGGCGGTCGTGACGGTCTTGGTGGGGAAGAACGAGAACGTCGTCAGGTCGGCCACCGACCCCACCGGCCGGTCCTTGTAGGACGCGCCGATCGAGTGGGCCGCGTCGGCCACCAGCACCGCGCCGGCCCGCTCGGCGACCGTGCGCAGCTCGTCGTAGTCGGCGGGATGGCCCGCGTAGTCGACGCCGGTGACGGCCTTCGTGCGGTGGGTGACCAGCGCGGCGACCGCGTCGGGGTCGATGTTGCCGGTGTCGGGCTGGACGTCGGCGAAGGCCACCCGCGCGCCGCGCAGCACGGCCGTGGCCGCCGTGGCGACGAACGTGAGCGGCGAGGTGATCACCTCGTCGCCCTGACCGACGCCGGCCGCCACGTAGGCGACGTGCAGCGCGGCCGTGCCGGACGTGACCGACACGCAGGGCACGCCGCCGGTCCAGCGGGCCAGCTCGTCCTCGAACAGCCGGACCGCGGGGCCCGTGGTCAGCCAGTCGCCGCGCAGCACCTCAGCCACCGCCTCGATGTCGGACTCGATGATGGACTGCCGTCCGTAGGGCAGCATCAGCCGGCCACCATGTCACGCAGGTCGCGCACGGACAACCACCGGTCGTTGGTGTCGGAACGGTAGGAGAAGCCCTCGGGCAGCAGCTCGCCGGTCTGCGGCGCCTGGTAGCCCCAGGTCGCGATCGTGGGCTGGACGACGTAGCGGTCGGCCAGGCGGAGGGTGCGGCGGCCGTCGTCGGGGCCGATCATCTCCTCGTGCAGCTTCTCACCCGGCCTGATGCCGATCTCGTAGACTGGGCTGTCGGGGGCCAGCGCCTCGGCCAGGTCGGTGATGCGCATGCTGGGGATGCGCGGCACGTAGAGCTCGCCGCCCTGCATGAGGTCGAAGGAGTCGACCACGAACCGCACGGCCTGGTCGAGGGTGATCCAGAACCGGGTCATGCGCTTGTCGGTGATCGGCAGGCTGCCGCCCTGCTCGGCCAGCCGCAGGAAGAACGGCACCACCGAGCCCCTGCTGCCCACGACGTTGCCGTAGCGGACGACGGCGAAGCGGGTCTCGTGGGCGGCGGCGTAGTGGTTGGCCGAGACGAACAGCTTGTCGGCGACCAGCTTGGTGGCGCCGTAGAGGTTGATCGGGCTGGACGCCTTGTCGGTGGACAGGGCGACGACCCTGCGCACGCCGCAGTCGATGGCCGCCTCGACCACGTTCTGGGACCCGGCGACGTTGGTGCGGACGTACTCGAACGGGTTGTACTCGGCGGTGTCGACCTGCTTGAGCGCGGCGGCGTGGACGACGTGGTCGACGCCGTGCATGGCGCGGGTGAGGCGGTCGCGGTCGCGGACGTCGCCGATGAACCAGCGCAGCCGGTCGTCGTCGCGGAAGAGCTGCTTGAGCTCGTACTGCTTGAGCTCGTCGCGGGAGAAGACCACCAGGCGGCGCACCCCGAGCGAGTCGAGCGCGTGGCGGATGAACGCCTTCCCGAACGACCCCGTGCCTCCGGTGATCAGAATGGACGATCCACTGAGAATGCTCACGCGGCCCCCTGAAAATCGCGCTGACGAACTGTGGTCGTTGGAGCAGGCCGGTAGCATAGCGCGATCGATCAACCACGTATGGTCACACGGGGGAATGTGGTTTTGATGCGTATTGTCGGAATCATCCAGGCTCGGATGGGCTCCACTCGGCTGCCCGGGAAGGTGCTGCGCGACCTCGGGGGGCGGTCCGTCCTGGGCTGGGTCGTGCGCGCCGCGCGCGAGTCGCGGGCGCTCGACGACCTCGTGGTGGCCACGACGACGCAGGCCGCCGACGACGCGGTGGCGGCCGAGTGCGACCGGCTCGGCGTGGCCTGCCATCGCGGGCCCGTCGACGACGTGCTCACCCGGTTCATGCAGGCGCTGGCCGGCCGGGAGGCGGAGGCGGTGATGCGGTTCACGGCCGACTGCCCGCTGCTCGACCCCGTCGTGATCAGGGAGGCGGCGCTGGTCTTCCGCGCGGTCCCGGGCCTCGACTACCTCAGCACGAGCCTGGCCAGGACGCTGCCGCGCGGGCTCGACGTGGAGATCGTCGGCCGGGCGGCCCTGGAGCGCGCCGACGCCGAGGCCACCGGTTTCCACCGCACCCACGTGACCTCTCACGTCTACGCGCACCCGGGCGAGTCGCGGCTGCTCGGCCTCGCCCACCAGCCCGCGGCCGACGACCTGCGGGTCACCCTCGACACCGAGGACGACTGGCGGCTCATCGCCCGCGTGGTCGAGGAGCTGGGCGACGCCTGCGTCCCGGTGCGCACGCTGGTGAGCTGGCTGCGGGCCCGGCCCGAGGTCTGCGAGCTCAACGCCCACGTGCGCCAGAAGGAGCTGCAGGACGCATGAGCGGGCGGGTGGGCGTGCGCTGCGACGCCGCGGCGGGGAGTGGGGCCGGACATCTGGTGCGGTGCGTGGCGCTGGCCGAGGAGCTGTGCGCGCGGGGCGTCGAGGTGGTCTTCCTCGGCGCGGTCTCCGGTTCGGAATGGGCCATGGACCAGCTCAGGAGCCGTGGCCTGCCGCTGGTGGCGGCCCCCGGGCGGCCCGACCGGCTCGCCGCGCTGGCGTGCGAGCTGCGGCTCGACGCCGTGGTGCTGGACTCCTACGAGCTGCCCGAGGGCACCGGCGGGGCGCTGCGGGCGGCGGGCTTCCCGGTGCTGGCGATCGTCGACGGCGACCCGCTGGGCCAGGAGGCCGACCTCTACCTCGACCAGAACCTCGGGGCCGAGGACCGGCCCTTCCCGCTGCCGCGCGACTCCTGGCGGCTCGCCGGCACCCGGTACGCGCTGCTGCGCGACAGCGTCCGGGGGCGGCGCAGGGTGCGGCAGCCGGGGCCGGTGCCGCGGGTGTTGTGCTTCTTCGGCGGCACCGACAGCGCGGGCGTGGCCCCCGCCTGGGCGGAGGCGCTGGCCTGCACGGGCGTGCCGTTCCAGGCCACGCTGGTCAGCCCGGAGCCGTTCGAGGCGGGCGAGGGCATCACCGTCATCCCGCCCACCGACCGCCTGCCCGAGCTGATGGCGGCCGCCGACCTCGTGGTCACCGCCGCCGGGTCGGCCATCTGGGAGCTGCTGCACCTCGGCGTGCCCACGGCGCTGAGCTGGGTGGCCGACAACCAGCTCGCCGGCTACCGGGCGCTGGTGGGCCGGGGGGTGGCCGCCGGGCTGGGCCGGGCGGCCGACGCCGAGGCCGTCGGCGTGCTCGCCCGGCTGCTCGCCGACCCCGCGCTGCGGGAGGAGCACGGCAGGCGGGGCGGCGGGCTGGTCGACGGCAAGGGCAGGGAACGCGTCGCCGACGCCTTCCTCGACCTGTGGGTCAGATGAGGTCCCAGGTCAGCGGCGTGCCGAGGGGCGCGTCACGGGTGAAGCGGCGGCCGGTCACCTCATCGATGGCGTCGGGGGGCAGGCCGCCGGCGGGGCGGATCGACCGGACGTTCTCCCTGGTCACCGCCTCGCCCGCGCGTACGTCGCGCACCACGTGGAGCGAGCGGCGGAAACGCAGGCCCTCGCGCTCGGACTCGCGCGGCCCGAGCACCGGCCGGCCCAGCGACTGCCACGCGCGCTCGCTCTCCTCCACCAGCGCCGCCAGCTCGGGCGGCTCCAGCGAGAAGGCCGCGTCGACGCCGCCGTCGGCCCGCGACAACGTCACGTGCTTCTCGATCAGGCACGCGCCCAGCGCGACCGCCGCCAGGGCGGCCCCGATGCCGGGAGTGTGGTCGGAGACGCCGACCTCGGCGCCGGTGAGCGCGGCCAGCAGCGGCAGCGAGCGCAGGTTGCTCTCGGCGGGGGAGGCGGGGTAGGAGGCGGTGCAGGACAGCACGGCGAGCTGCGTGCAGCCCGCCTCGCGGGCCGCCGTCACCGCCGCCTCGATCTCGCCCGCCGTGGCCATGCCGGTGGAGATGACCAGCGGCTTGCCGGTGGAGGCGGCCAGCCTGATCAGCGGCAGGTCGACGATCTCCGACGACGCGATCTTGTACGCCGGCGTGTCGAGCTTCTCCAGCAGCTCCACGGCCGTGGGGTCGAAGGGCGCGGAGAAGGCCAGCAGGCCGTGCTCGCGGGCCCGCTCGAAGATCGGCTCGTGCCACTCCCAGGGGGTGTGGGCGCGTTCGTACAGCCGGTAGAGGTTCTCGCCGCCCCACAGCGCGTGCCCGTCGCCCACGCGGAAGGCGGGGCCGTCGGCGTCGACGGTGATCGTGTCGGGCCGGTAGGTCTGCAGCTTCAGCGCGTGCGCCCCGCCGGCCGCCGCCGCGTCGACGATGGCGAGGGCCCGCTCCAGGCTGCCGTTGTGGTTGCCGGACATCTCGGCGATCACGAACGGCGGCCGGTCGGCCCCGATCGTCCGCCCTCCGATGGACATCATCCTTGCTCCTCCTTGGTCAGCTGGACGGCGACGACCTCGCGCGGCACCCCGTCGACCGGCATCCGGTAGGTCGCGACCTCGGCGAACCCGAAGCGCCTGTGCAGCCGCCGTACCGACTCGTTGTCGGCCAGCACCTCGCCGCGCAGGGTCGTCAGCCCGAGCGGGCCGAACGCGTGGTCGATGGCGGCCCGCTCCAGGCCCACCCACGCCCTCAGCACCGCGCCGGACCGTTCGAGGCCGTCGAGGTCGAGGTAGAAGCCCCAGTAGGCGCTGTCGCCGCCGAGCTCCGAGTACGTCACCACCCCGGCGCCGGTTCCGTCGTGGTCGTAGATCAGCACCTGCCTGGTCGCGTCGGCGCGGACGGCGGCCCACCAGCGGGCGTGCTCGTCCTCGGAGATCTCGTGGCCGGTGAAGCTGGCGGCGCGCACTTTCGGATGGTTGCGCCAGTGGCGCATAACGGGCAGATCATCGTCCCGGACGCGTCTCAGCACCGCTCCCCCTACCATTCGTGCTCGACTCATTGCACAACGTAGCGGATTCGGTGCCGGGTAAAGAGCTCATCAGGGACGGGCATCGAACGCGGAACAGGCGAGGCGGCCACGGCATGCTGCCCTCGACCGCCTTCCACGAAAGCCAAGGAGCGTCATGATCCCCCTGCTCAGTGTCGTCGTCCCGGTCCACAACGTGGAGCCGTACCTGACGGAGTGCCTGAAATCGCTGGCCGCCCAGACCATGGAGGACTTCGAGGTCATCATGGTCGACGACGGCTCGATCGACGGCAGCCGGCGGCTGGCCGACGACTTCGTGGCCCGAGATCCCCGCTTCACGCTGATCGAGCAGCAGAACCTGGGGCCGGGGCCGGCCCGGAACGAGGGCGTCAGGCGGGCCAGGGGCACCTACCTGGCCTTCGCCGACAGCGACGACGTCGTGCCGCCGCACGCGTACGAGGTGCTGATCGCCAAGCTCGGGGAGACCGGCTCCGACCTGGCGTGCGGCGCGGTCAGGCGCATGGTGGACGGCGTGCTGGAGGAGTCGATCCTGCACGAGCGCGTCTTCCGGCGGCCCGTGCTGTGCACCCACATCACCGACAAGAAGGTGCTGGTCAGGGACCGTACGGTGTGGAACAAGGTCTACCGCGCCGACTTCTGGCGGCGGCACGGCCTGCGCTTCCCCGCCGGCATCTACGAGGACGTGCCGGTCGCCATGCAGGCTCACGTCCTGGCCACCAGCGTGGACATGGTGGACGACGTCGTCTACCACTGGCGCCGGCGCGACGAGGGGGAGACCTCGATCACGCAACGCCGCTCGCAGCTGCCCAACCTGCACGAGCGCCTGGCCGCCATCCGCGCCGTGCGCGCCTTCCTGGACGACGGCGCGCCGGAGCTGCTGCCCGAGTTCGACGCCCTGGTGCTGGAGAAGGACATCGTCTTCCTGTTCCAGGCGCTGGAGTCGGCGCGGGAGGCGGGCGAGGACCTGGTGCCGCTGCTGGGGCTGGCCGACGCCTGGCTGGACGAGCTGAGCCCCCGCGCGCTGGCCGGCGCGCCCTCGCTGCGCCGCCTGGAGCTGCACCTCGTCCGGCGCGGCATGATCGACGAGCTGCGCGCGGTCCGCGACTTCCGGCGCAGCCGCGTGGACGGCACCCGGGTGCGCCCCCGCGGCTTCCGCACGGTCAACTGGTACGGCGACTACCCCTACTTCCGGCGGCGACGGCGGCTCGGCATCCCCGACGACGTCTACGACGCCCGCGACGAGCTCAAGCTGATCGCCAGGGTGGACGACTGCTCCTGGACGGGCGCCGCGTACCGCCTGCGCGGCGAGGTGGCCATCCACCGGGTCGAGCGCAAGGTGGGCAAGGTCAACGTGTGGCTGAGCGACGGACGCCGCCGGGTGCCCCTGGAGGTCCGGCGCACCGGGCGCCACGGCGTGGTGGCCGACATCGACCCCAGGGCGCTCGAAGGCGGCGGCCCGACCTGGCGGCTCCTGGTCAAGGCCGAGACCCGCGGGCTGGTGCTCAAGGGCTCGTTCCGGGACGGAGACGCGCACGGTGCGTGGCGGTTTTCCCTGCAGGGTTGGTCAAGAAGCGGCATGGACATGCCCCAGTAGTTCCAGACAGTAATCGTCAGACGGCGTTCCGTAGCCATGCTGGGATCCATGAGGACCTATTCGCTGGATGACGTCTACGAGACACGCAAGCGGAGAGACTCCTGGTGGACCGTGTATTTCGTGGATCCGGTCGCCTGCCGGGTCGCCCTTCCCGTCGCCAACCGCACCCGGATCACGCCCAACGGGCTCACGGTGTTCTCGCTGGTCCTCGGCATGGTGTCCGCGGCCTGCTTCGCGCTGGACCAGCTCGTCGCCGGCGCCCTGATGTTCTACCTGAGCTTCACCATCGACTGCGTGGACGGCAAGATAGCCCGGCTCAAGGGCACGGGGACGCCCTTCGGCCTCTGGCTGGACTACGTGGGGGACCGGGTCAGGGTCGTCCTGTGCGCCGGGGGGCTGGCGTACGGGCAGTACGTCCTGACGGACGATGTCCGCTACGTGGTGCTCGGCGCGGCGGTGGCCGTGCTCGACCTGTTCAGGTACGTCAACGCCCCGCAGATGAAGCGGGTGCGCGAGGCGGTCAGGGAGGAGCGGGGCGAGCCGGAGCTGCCCGGCGAGGACACCGTCCCGCTGGAGTGTGCGCCCGCGGACCTCGACCTGCACCTGCTCGTGGAGCGCGGTCCGCGCCCCGGCGGCCGCAGGCGGCGGCTGCCTTCCTTCTTCAGGCGCCTCAACAGGTTCCTGGCCAGGCACCGGGTGCGGTCGCACCTGATCAGCGGCATCGAGTTCCACGCCGCGGTCTTCGTGGTGGCCCCGCTCGCGGGGGCGTGGGCGCTGATCCCGCTCGCCATGGCCGCCGGCGTCCTGCTCCTGGCCAACGAGATCTTCCTTGTCTACCGGATGTGGCTCTTCACGCGCAGGCACAGCGTGCCCTCCCAGGAGAGCCGAGAGCACGTTCTCGTCTAAGTTTTCGGGGGTTAGTACGAAATGTCCGACCGGCCAGTCTTCGTCATTGGATGCCCGCGGTCCGGCACCACGATGCTCCAGCTCATGCTCCACTCGCACCCGCGCATGGCGGTGCCGCCGGAGACGCGCTTCCTCGTTCCCGCTTATTACCGGCGCCGCACATGGGGCGACCTGCGGGTCCCCCAGCGGCGCAAGGCACTGGCGCAGTGGATCGCGACCGACCGCAGCACGAAGTTCCGCGAGCTCAAGATCGACAAGGACGAGTTCATCCGGCAGGCCGTGGAGGGGCCGGGCTCGCTCGGCTCGGTCATCGGCACCGCCTTCCGCATGTACGCCGACCGCTTCGACAAGGCCCGCTGGGGCGACAAGAGGCCCAGCTACGTCAAGCAGACCGACCTGCTGCTGCGCCTCTTCCCCGACGCCCAGTTCATCCACCTGATCAGGGACGGCCGCGACTGCGTGGCCTCGCTGAAGGAGATGCCCTGGTACACGCTGGACTCCTTCCACGCGATCTCCACCTGGGCCGAGGCCATCGACGCCGGCGAGCGGCTGCGGCGCACGCTGCCCGACGACACCTACTACGAGCTGCGCTACGAAGACCTCACCGACGACCCGATGACCGAGATGAAGAAGCTCTGCCACTTCCTGGAGGAGGACTTCGCGCCGTCGATGATCTCCCCCCGTGAGGCCGCCGTCCAGGCCGTCCCGCAGCACAAGGTCTGGCACAGCAACACCCACCGCGAGGTCACCCGCAGCCGGGTCGGGAGCTGGGCCAACCGCCTGGACGACTGGGAGATCGCGCTCTGCGAGCAGGTCCTCGGCGAGCGCCTCCAGGCCAACGGCTACGAGCTGACCGGCGCGCCCAGGCCTGCCAAGGAGCACCTGACGGCCTGCCAGAAGACCATGCAGAAGCGCAAGGCCAGCCGGTCGCGCAAGGCCATGCGCGACCGCTTCAACCGGCTGCGCGAGCCCAGCCCGGTCGGCGCGCTGCTCACCTCCACGCAGAAGTCGCTGGCCGGCATCCCGCAGCAGCGTCCCGAGGTGACCGTCTAGCGCTGGATGTGCGCGAACAGCCGCTCCCAGCGGTCCAGCACGTGGTCGAGGCGGAACGCCTCGGCCCGTGCCCGGGCGGCGGCCCCCAGCCGCCGCCGCTCCGGCGCCGATCCCATCAGCGCGGCCAGCTCGGCGGCGAACGCGTCCACGTCCCCCGGCGGCACCCGTACCGGGCCCGCCGAGCGCACGCCGCCCGACACGTCGAAGGCCACCGACGGCACCCCGTGGGCGCACGCCTCCAGCAGCACGACCGGCAGGCCCTCGTGCTCGCTGGTCAGCGCCACCAGCGAGGCGTTCAGGTACTCCTCCCGCATCCGGTGAGCGGGCACCAGGCCGCGGAAGACCACCCGGTCCGCGACGCCCTCCCGGGCCGCGTGCGCCCGCAGCCGCTCGCGTTCCGCGCCGTCGCCGATCAGATGCAGCTCCCAGGACGGCGGCGGCTCGGCACGGGCGAACGCGCTGATCAGCCGGTCGAAGCGCTTGACGCCCTCCAGCCGCCCCACGCCCAGCACCCGCGGCACGTCCAGCGGCGACGTCTCCCGCGGCCAGGCGCCCAGCGGGTTGGGCAGCGTCCAGGCGTTGGGCAGCAGGGCGTGCTCGGAGAAGGCCCAGGCGTCGTCGTCGCTGAGGAAGAGCGCCTGGTCGAGGTCGGGGTAGTGCTTCTTGATCGAGGCCAGGTGCCAGCAGTCGCGGGCGTGGTCGTAGGAGCCGTGGTACTGGCCGATCGAGCGGAACCCGGCGGGCAGCAACCCTGACAGCCTGGTCACCACCGACGGCGACGTCAGCACCGCGTACCCGGGGCGCACGCCGCGCAGCAGCTCCTTCACCCTGCGGTCGGCCAGCCGCCTGGCCAGCGGGCCCTGCTCGCCGAGCGGGCCGCCCACGACGTGCTGCCGGTAGAGCGGCCGGTCCACGTAGCGGAAGGGCGCGGCGGCGCGGTGCAGGCCGACGACGTGCACCTCGTGGCCGCGTTCGGCCAGGCCCTGGGCCAGGGTGTGGGTGACCCGCTGGACGCCGCCGAGCGTGTCGGCGTCCAGGCAGGCGAAGACGACGGTCATCGCGTGCGCCCTTCGAAGAAGTCGTCCACGATGCGGGCGGAGGCGTCCCCGTGCTCGTCGGCGCACCACAGGGCGCGGAAGGCGGCGTACTTGGCGGCGAAGGCGGCGTGCACCTCGGGCAGGTTCCGCAGCACGTCCACCAGCTCCGCCGTGGTCGTCACGCACGGGCCAGGGGCGATGGCGGGCAGGTCGTGGTAGACGCCGCGCTCGGAGAGCCGGTAGTCGTCCCAGTCGTCGATGAGGAACACCATCGGCCGGCCGGTCAGCGCGTAGTCGCACATCACGGACGAGTAGTCGGTCAGCAGCGCGTCGGAGGCCAGCATCAGGTCGTTGATCTCCGGATAGGACGCGGCCGGCCGCACGAAGTGCCTGAGCCGCTCGGGCGGGTCGTACTTCTCGACCGGATGCGTGCGCAGCACCACCACCCACTCGCCGGCCAGCTCCGCGGCCATGAGGTCCAGGTCGGCGCGTACCGAACGGCCGCTCATCCTGTCCCGGTCGCGGTAGGTGGGCGCGTAGAGCAGGACCTTGCGCCCCGGCGGGATCTCCAGCCGGGCCCGCACGTCGCCGGCCGCCTCCGCCCGCACCAGCGCGTCGCAGCGCGGGGTGCCGCACCGGTAGACCTTGCCGTCGTAGCCGTTGGAGGGCAGGAACACCCGCGAGAACTCGGCGCTCGGCGAGACCAGCGCGTCCCACCGGGCGACGGCGGCCCGCCACTGCTCGCGCGGCCGGTCGAAGTCGCCGCGCAGGTCGGGCGCGTCGAAGCCGATCGACTTGATGCCCTGCCCGTGCCAGGTCTGCAGATAGCGGGTGCCGGGCGGCTTGGGGTAGTCCAGCGGGAAGCCGTGGCTGTCCACCCAGATCCCGGCGCGGGCCATCGTCCACAGGTAGCGCCAGCTGCCCCGGCGGACCAGCCGCACGTCGGCGGGGAAGTTCTTGCGGCCCTTGGCGACCGACCAGACCGCCTCGATCGGCAGGCCGCGCCGCCGCACCTCCTCGTAGATGGCGCGGGGGCTGCCGTTGTAGCCCTTGCCGACGTCCGACTCGAACAGGGCGAGGTCTTCGCGCCGCGGCACCACCCTGATCAGCAGCTTGTACGCGCGCAGCTTGGCGCGCGGCGTGTTGAGCTTCCTGAGCAGCAGCCGTCGCGCCCGCCGCAGCGCCGAGCGGGTGCGCGAGTGCGTGCGCACGCACAGGTAGGCGGCGTAGCCCTCGGCCTTCACCGTGCAGCCGGGCAGCTCGATCGGCTCCAGGTTGGGGTCCACGATCAGCCGGTCGGTGGTGACGTGGCCGTCGGAGCGGCGCCGGAAGCCGATGCGCGGGTCGCTCCTGCCGCAGGGCGCGAAGACGACCTCGCTGACGTAGCCGCCGTCGCCCGAGGGGACCGGCCGGATCGGCACCCGTTCCCGGCCCGCCTCCAGGAAGGCGTCCCACTCGGCCGGCAGCACGCCGAACGGGTCGTAGGTGCGCACGGTCATCCGCACCCGCTCGCCGTTCGTGGCCAGGCCGGTCACCTCGTGCCGCAGCCGGGAGTCGGTGTAGGGCAGCTCGGCCAGGCGCAGCGCGGTGATGTCCAGCCCGGGCGCGGCCGTGGTTCCCCAGTACGTGCGCCCGTCCACCTGCACGGCCGCCCGCGGCGCGGCCCGGGGGCCGGTCAGCGAGCCGGCCGCCACGCGCAGGTCCTCGATCCGGTCGTCCAGGATGAGCCGGCAGCAGACCCGGTCCATCGGCTCGATCCGGTCGAACACCGCGCCGGGGATCTCCTCCAGGTACGGCCGCACGACCGAGGCGAACTCCTTGACCCACACCAGGTCGCGCGCGGGCAGCGGGTTGAGGTAGACCCGCAGGTCCTGCCGCAGGAACCGGTACTGCCGGTGCGGCACCAGGTCGTGCGCGCCGTAGCCGCGCAGGATGTCGTCGCTCAGCCGCGCCGCGATCACCCGCTGCCGCACGTTGTCCATCTCGTCGATGCTCAGGGAGATCGACTCGTTCGAGCTCGCCCGGTGCCAGTGGTAGACCACCCACGGCACGATCGCGAACCGGCGGGCCAGCGCGTACAGCTCGGTGGCGAAGACGTGGTCCTCGTAGTGGATGTCCTCGGGGAAGCGCAGCACGTTGTCGCGCAGCCAGGCGACGTCGTAGAGCTTGTTGGTGCTGAAGGAGTCGAGGAAGAGCTCGGGCTCCGCGCGGATGCCCTCGACCACCCGCCGCCGGGCGAACAACGACGGATAGTACGGGCGCAGCCGTCCGTCCCGCTCGAACAGCCGGGAGATCTGCCCCGACACGAAGTCGGCGCCGGTGCGCTCGATCTCGGTGAGCAGGCTCTTGCACGCGTGCCTGGGCAGCTCGTCGTCGCTGTCGAGGAACATGGCGTACGGCGCCCTGGCCGCGTCGATGCCGTCGTTGCGCGGGGCTCCGCAGCCGCCGCTGTTGCTCTGCCTGCGCAGGTAGCGCACCCGCGGGTCCTCGGCCATGAGCCGCGCGGCCACCTCGGGCGTGCCGTCGGTGCTCGCGTCGTCGGAGATGATCACTTCCAGGTCGCGCAACGTCTGCCGCAACACCGAACGCACGGCCCTGGGCAGGCGGGCCGCGTCGTTGTACGAGATCACGACGACGCTGCAGTCCGGCATGCCCATGTCCCCCCAGAAATGACCTGCGGGAATGGCACTTCCCCCTGATAGCGGGAAGTGACCGGACTTTATGTGGTTTTTGCTGAAAATCAGCGCATAAGGCGACGAACCACCCAGATGAGGATCGTGAGCGCCAGCAGGCCGCCCGCGATCGGCGCGAGCCGCCTGAGCAGCGGCTGCCCGGCGATCTCCATCAGGTCGAGCGCCTCCTCGTCGGGCGTGCGCGAGGTCCGCAGCGTGCCCGCGGGCCGCACGTCCGGCTCGGGGACGGTCACCGTGCTCAGGTGCCGCTCCTCCTCCTGAGGCTGCTCCTGCTCCTGGGGTGCGACCGGCTCCACCATGGGCTCGGAGAGCAGTTGGGCCAGGTTGCCGGCGAACCTGTCGATCAGCTTGGCCCCGACCTCGGCCATGACCCCGCGCCCGAACTGCGCCGGCCGCCCGGTCACGTTGAACGTCGTCTCCACGGCCACTGACGTGCCTCCCTCGGCCGGCGTCATGCGCGCCCTGACCGTGGCCGAGGCCGTGCCGGAGCCCCGGGCCTCCTTGCCCGACGCCTGGATGGCCAGCGTGTGGGAATCCTTGTCGACGTCCTCGAACCTGGCCGAGCCCCGGTAGGTGACGGTGATCGGGCCGACCTTGACCTTCATCCGGCCGGTGAACTCGTCGCCCTCGAAGATGTCGAGCGTCGCCCCGGGCAGGCACGGCGCGACCCGTTCGACGTCGAGCAGCACCGCCCACGCCTGCTCGACCGGAACCGGGACAGTGAACTCGTGCTCGAACCGCATCGCCATCGATCCGCTCCTTCCGAGGTTGGTTGCGACACTACGTCGGGGCGGGGGCGCCCGGAAGAGGCGCCCCCGCCTCACTCAGGGGGTCCCGGCGGCCGTGCGCACTGCCCGATGGGTCAGCACCCGGGCCAGGTGACGGCGGTAGTCGGGCTGGGCGTGCAGGTCGGCGGGGGGCGAGGTGCCCTCCGCCGCCTCCTCGCACGCCTGCCGCACCCGGTCGCCGAGCTCGACGCCGCGCAACGCGGCCTCGGTCGCGCGGGCGCGCACCGGGGTCGGGCCCATGTTCGTCAGCGCGACCCTGGCCTCGGCGATCGAGCCGTTGGCACGCCTGACCGCGGCCGCCACGCCGACGATCGCCCACGACTGCGCGGTCCGGTGGAACTTCTCGTAGTGGAAGCCCCAGCCCTCGCCCAGCTTCGGCACCTTCACGCCGACCAGGATCTCCCCGGCGCGCAGCGACGTCTCCAGGTAGTCGACGAAGAACTCGGCGGCCGGGATCTCCCGTTCGCCCCGCGCCGACGCGGCCACGATCACGCCGTCCAGCGCCAGCACCACGGCCGGCAGGTCACCGGCCGGGTCGGCGTGCGCCAGCGAGCCGCCGAACGTGCCCCGGTGCCTGATCGCGGGGTCGGCCACCCTGGCCGTGGCCAGTGCCACCAGCGGGGCGCCGGCGTTCACCACCGGCGACCGCATCACCTCGTCGTGCGTGGCCAGCGCGCCGATGAAGACGTGGTCGCCCCGGTCGTGCACGCCGTTCAGGCCGGGCAGCCGCCCGATGTCCACCAGCTTGGACGGATACGCCAGCCGCAACCGCAACAACGGCAGCAACGACTGCCCACCGGCCAGCGCCTTGGCGTCCTCGTCGGCGGCCAGCTCCGCGCAGGCCGCCGAGAGCGAGTCGGGACGCACGTAGTCGAACGGTGCGGGGATCATCGCCGCGCTCCTTCCAGCGCTCGCCAGACACGCTCGGGCGTGCACGGCATCCGGATGTCGCCGACGCCGTAGGGCCGCAGCGCGTCCACGATCGCGTTCACCACCGCCGGGGTGGAGGCGATCGTGCCCGCCTCGCCGACGCCCTTGACGCCCAGCGGGTTGCCGGTCGCGGGGGTCTCGGTGCGGTCCGTCGTGAACGACGGCAGGTCCGCCGCCGACGGCAGCAGGTAGTCGGCCATGGTCGCGGTCAGCAGGTTGCCCTCGGAGTCGTAGACGGCCTCCTCGAACAGCGCCTGCGCCACGCCCTGCGCGATGCCGCCGTGCACCTGGCCCTCGACGATCAGCGGGTTGACCACCTTGCCGACGTCGTCCACGGCCACGTACGAGCGGATCCTGGTCATGCCCGTCTCGGTGTCCACCTCCATCGCGCACAGGTGCGTGCCGTGCGGGAAGGAGTAGTTGTCCGGGTCGAAGGTGGCGTCGGAGTCCAGCCGTGCCTCCACGCCGTCGGGCAGGTCGTGCGCCTGGAACGCGGCGTAGGCCAGCTCCTGGATCGTCCGGCCCGACCCGGTGCCGCGCACCTTGAACACGCCGCCGTCGAACTCCAGGTCGTCGGGCGAGCACTCCAGCATGTGGGCGGCCAGCTTCCTGGCCTTCTCCCTGACCTTCTCGCACGCCTGCAGCACGGCGATGCCGCCCACGACCAGCGAGCGCGAGCCGTAGGTGTCCATGCCCTTGTGCGCGACGGCCGTGTCGCCGTGCAGCACCCGTACGTCCTCGAACGGCACGCCCAGCGCGTCGGCCACGATCTGGCTCCACGCCGTCACGTGCCCCTGGCCGTGCGGGGACGTGCCGGTGATGACCTCGACCTTGCCGGTCGGCAGCATGCGCACCGAGCCGTGCTCCCAGCCGCCCGCACCGAACCGCGCCGCCCCGAGCAGCCTCGACGGCGCCAGCCCGCACATCTCCGTGTACGTGCTGACCCCGATCCCGAGCTGCACCGGATCGCCCCGGTCCCGCCGGTCGGCCTGCTCGGCCCGCAGCTTGTCGTAGCCGAACAGCGACAGCGCCCGCTCCGTGGCCGCCTCGTAGTTGCCCGAGTCGTAGGTCAGCCCCGAGATCGTCGTGTACGGGAACTCCTCGTGCCTGATCCAGTTGCGCCGGCGCACCTCCAGCGGGTCCAGGCCCAGCTCGGCGGCGAGCTCGTCCATCGTCCGCTCGATGCCGAACGTCGCCTCGGGACGGCCCGCGCCCCGGTAGGCGTCCGTGGCCATCTTGGTGGTGAACACGCCCCGGCAGCCGAACTCGTAGGCGTCCATCTTGTAGATCGCGTTGAACATGGACGCCCCGAGCAGCGGCACCCCCGGCGTCACCAGCATCAGGTACGCGCCCATGTCGGCCAGCAGGTCGACCTGGAGCCCCCGGATGCGCCCGTCGGCGTCGGCCGCGAGCCGGATGTGCTGGAGCTGGTCGCGGCCGTGGTGCACGGTCAGGTTGCCCTCGGAGCGGGACTCCGTCCACTTGACCGGCCGGCCCAGCCGGCGCGCCATCAGCAGGCAGAGCACCTCCTCGGCGGTGACCTGCAACTTCGAGCCGAAGCCGCCGCCCACGTCGGGGGCGATCACCCGCAGGTCGTGCTCGGGGATGCCGGTCACCACCGCGAGCATGACGCGCAGGATGTGCGGGATCTGGGTGGAGGTCCACATCGTGAACGAGTCGCCGTCGGTGTCCACCAGCACCGCCCGCGGCTCCATGGCCGTCGGGATGAGCCGCTGCTGCACGTACGTCCGGTCGATGACGACGGCGGCGCCCTCGAACGCCGCGTCGACGTCACCAGAGGTGATCTTCATGGAGAACGCCTGGTTGCCCGCCTCGTGCACCTTCGGGCTGTCCGGCGACAGCGCCTCGGTCATGTCGAGCACCGCGGGCAGCGGCTCGTAGTCGACCTCGATGGCCTCCAGCGCGTCGGCCGCCCGGTACCGGTCGGTCGCGACCACGCAGGCCACGGCCTCGCCGACGTACCGGACCTCGGAGGTGGCCATCGGCGGGTGGTCGGGGATGACGACGTCGTCGGTCACTGGCCACGCGCACGGCAGGCTGCCCTGCTCGGCGGCGAAGTCCTGGCCGCTGAAGGCGGCCACCACGCCGGGCAGGCCGCGGGCCGCCGACACGTCCACCCGGGTGATCCGGGCGTGGGCCATCGGGCTGCGCAGGAACATCACGTGCAGCGTGCCGGGCCTGGAGAGGTTGTCCGTCCAGCGCGTACGCCCCGTCAGCAGCCGGGCGTCCTCCTTGCGCCGGCGCGGCCGGCCCACCTCGTGCACGCCGGCCGGCTCGTTGATCTGGCCGCTGCCGGCGATCTGCCCGGCGACGGCCTCGGGGCTCAGCTCGCTCACTGCGTCCTCACCGCCTGCCCCATCTCCTGCGCGCCGCGCTTCACCGCGCGCACGATGTTGCAGTAGCCCGTGCAGCGGCACAGGTTGCCCTCCAGCCCGTGCCTGATCGACTCCTCCGACGGCTCCGGGTCCTCCCGGACCAGGTCGATCGCGGCCATGACCATGCCGGGGGTGCAGTAGCCGCACTGCAAGGCGTGCTCTTCGTGGAAGGCCCGTTGCATCGGGTGCATCGACCCGTTCGCGCCCAGGCCCTCGACGGTGACGACGTCGCCGCCGTCGGCCTGCACGGCGAGCACGGAGCAGCTCTTCACGCTCTTGCCGTCGAGCAGCACCGTGCAGGCGCCGCAGTTGCTGGTGTCGCAGCCGACCGGGGTGCCGGTCCTGCCGAGCCGCTCACGGAGTAGATGGACGAGGAGGAGCCGCGGCTCGACGTCCTCCTCGTACTTGATCCCGTCGACGGTGACGGTGATTCGGGGCATACGTCCTCCCTCAGGAGCAGGGGGAAAGGCGGACACACCCGAAACTACGCCGGTGTTTTTCCCGGTCAAGGGTTACTTGCCGCGAACCACCCGAGCGATGATCGCCACCACCCCCGCGAAGGCCAGCCCCACCACGGTCAGCCCGACCAGGAGCAGCGCGTCCGTGAGCACGCGGGTCACCACCAGGATGCCGAGCACCACGAACAACGTGCCGCTCAGCAGGGCCATCCAGTCGGTCCGGTGCACGCGCCGGACCCGCTCGACGTCACGCGCCACGCCGCACCTCCATGTCGCCCAGGCCGCCCCGCAGGTTCAGCACGATCGTGAACTCCTCGTCCTCGGACCTGACCTCGGGCTCCAGCACCTTGTCGAACTTGACGTCCACGCCGCCCCTGATCGACTGGTCGACCTTGATGTCGCCGACCTTGTTCATCGCGTGCACCTCGACCCTGGCCGTCGGCGGCACGATCACCGTCAGCTCGCCCACGGAGACCCGGGCGTCGAACGTCAGGCTCGTCCCCGGCAGCGCCTTCAACTCCGTCAGGTCCAGCCGGCCGTCGCCGACGCCGACGTCGTAGACCTTGCCCGCCTCCGAGGGCTTGGTCAGGTACCAGGTGGAGTCGCCGAAGTTGCGCGGCAGGCCGCCCAGCATCAGCCCCACGCCGATCAGCAGCGCGACCGTGGTGCCCGCCGCGACGAGACCGGCGCCGCGGCCCCACCAGGCGGCGATGAGCAGCCCGGCGCCGATGGTGATGAGCACGGCGCCGCCGACGATGGTCGGGCTCACGCCCGCGGCCGACCTGGCCTGGACCGCCACGACGATCCCTCCCACTATGATCGCGAGCAAGATGGTGATGACCCCGATGAACGACTTGGGGCGCCGGGCCCGGGGGGCCGGGGCGGGGGCCGGGCGGCCGTACAGGGCCGGGTCGTAGGGCGACTGGCCGGACCGCCTGGCCGGGTCGAGCGGGCGGTAGGGGCCCTTCGGGGCGAAGGGCTCGCCGTAGCCGCTGTAGTCGATCGCGGTCCTGGGCTGCGGGCGGTAGGCGGACGGCTCCTGCCGCGACGCCGCCTGAGCCTCGGCCTGCGGCCGCGGCTGCGGGGCCTCGACCTGTGTCTTCGGGGCCTCAGGGGCCTCAGGGGCCTCTGTGCCTGGCGTCTGTGCCTGGCGGGTCGCGTCGCGGGGGAGCTGGTGCTCCGCCGTCACGGCGCCGGCGTCCTCCATCGCCTGTGCGGCCTCGATCTTCGACATCTCGGCCCGGCCGGCCTCCGCCTGTCCCGCTTCAGGGGTTTCGGGCCGGTCCGTACGGGGTGTCCCGGCCTGCCGGCCGGCGGACATCGCCCGCAGCCGCGCGGCCACGGCCTCGGCGTGCGCGGCGGCCGTCGGCCGGGGAGCCGGGGCCGGGGACTCGGGGTGGGCCGCCACGGTGTCGCCGAGGCCGGACCAGCCGGGCTCGGCGGGACGTACCCGAGGTGCGGACGCGGGCGGCGCGTAGGGCGGCGCGGGCGGCTCCGCGTCGGGGGAGCGCCGGCGACCGAGCCGCTCGGGCATCGAGCGGGCCAGGCCCAGCAGGTCGACGCCTCTGGAGTGGGCCGCGAGCAGCGAGACGGCCAGCAGCACGCCGACCACCAGCGTGCCGGTGTCGAGCCAGACGGTCGCGAGGTTGAGCGCGAGGCCGAACCCGAGCACCGCCGTGAGCAGCGCCATCACGGCCTCGGCGTCGAGGTCGCGGCGGGTCCACTGCTCGATGATCCCCGGCCCGCCGTTGGGCTCCTTCATCAGCAGGTAGGCCGCGATGTACAGGAAGATCCCGATGCCCGAACCGAGCAGGAGCACGGCGAACGCCACGCGGAACACCACGGGGTCGATGCCGGTGTGCCGCCCGAGACCGGCGCAGACGCCCATGAGGAAGCGCCCCTCGCTGCTGCGTCGCAGCTCCCGGGGCGGGGCGGCGGGTTCCCTGGGCGGAGCTTCTGTCATGGAACCATCGTGGACCGTCGGGCGGGGTGGTCGCATCCGGGAGACCCCTGACTCGACCCTGGGGGTTGTTCCCTGATGCCCGAAGTGCCCGCGACATGTGACGATGGCGATGTTATGGCAGACCAGAAGACACTTGCCGAGCCCACCGGCGATCGACCCTATCGCCGGATGCTCCGCCCCATGGAGGGCCGCCTGCTCGGCGGCGTGGCCCAGGGGCTGGCGGCGCAGCTCTCCCTCGATCCCGTCGTGATCAGGCTGATGTTCGTGCTGCTCAGCGTCGTGGACGGGGTCGGCATGGTGGCGTACGCCGTGCTGTGGATGATCACTCCGCGTGAGCCGTACGAGGGGCAGCCGCCGCAGCGCGACTGGAGCCAGCTCGCCGCGTTCAGCGCGATCGGCGTGGCGCTGGCCGCGTTCGGCTGGCTGACCGGGGCCTCGAAGGGCGGGATCGGCATGTTGCCGTTCGCCGTCGGCGGCATCGGCGCGCTCATCCTGTGGCAGCAGGCCGACCCCGAACGCCGCAAGAACTGGGTCAGCGGGGCCACCAAGAGCATCCGGACCAACCGGGTGCGCACGCTGCTCGGCGTGACGCTGGTCGTCATCGGCGCGGCCGGCTTCCTGTACGCCCAGGGCGAGCTGGCCCAGGCCAGGCCCGGTCTGCTGTTCACCGTCGTCGTGGTCGGCGGCATCGCGGTCATCGCCGCGCCCTGGCTGGCCGGCCTGTGGAAGGAGCTGCAGCTCGAACGGCGCGAGCGCATCCGCCAGGAGGAACGCGCCGAGGTGGCCGCCATGGTGCACGACTCCGTGCTGCACACGCTCACCCTCATCCAGCGCGTCTCCCACGACCCCCGCGAGGTCACCCGGCTGGCCCGCTCCCAGGAGCGCGAGCTGCGCAACTGGCTCTACCAGCCCGCCCAGGACGCCGACGCCACCGTGGCCGCCGCCGTACGCCGGATCGCGGCCGAGGAGGAGGACTCGCACGGCGTGCCCATCGAGGTCGTCTGCGTCGGCGACATCGACCTCGACCCGCAGGGCAAGCTGGCGGCGATGCTCAAGGCGTCCAGGCAGGCGATGGTCAACGCGGCGAAATATTCTGAGAGCCCGGCCATCTCCGTCTACGCGGAGGTGGAGGGCTTGGAGGTGACCATCTTCGTGAAGGACCGCGGCAAGGGCTTCGACCTTGAGGCGGTGCCCCTCGACAGAATGGGCATCAGGGAGTCCATCATCGGGAGAATGGAACGTCACGGCGGCACGGCCAGGGTCCGCACCGAGCCCGGCGAGGGCACGGAAGTGATGCTGACGATGAAGGTGGACAAGCAATGACACGCGTGTTGATCGTCGACGACCACCGGCTGTTCAGATCCGGCGTACGCGCGGAGCTGGGCGACTCGATCGAGGTCGTGGGCGAGGCGGAGGACGTCGAGACGGCGGTCAAGGCCATCGCCGAGCACCAGCCCGACGTGGTCCTGCTCGACGTGCACATGCCCGGCGGCGGCGGCCAGGAGGTGCTGCGCCGCGTCCTCAGCACCGGCTCGCAGGTGCGCTTTCTCGCGCTGTCGGTCTCCGACGCCGCCGAGGACGTCATCGGCGTCATCAGGGGCGGCGCGCGCGGCTACGTCACCAAGAACATCAGCGGCAAGGAGCTCACCGACGCCATCCGCCGGGTGGCCGACGGCGACGCGGTCTTCTCGCCGCGGCTGGCCGGGTTCGTCCTCGACGCCTTCGCCTCCTCCGAGGCGCCCTCGATCGATCCCGAGCTCGACTCGCTGACCCAGCGCGAGCGCGAGGTGCTGCGGCTGATCGCCCGCGGCTACGCGTACAAGGAGATCGCCAAGGAGCTGTTCATCTCGGTCAAGACCGTGGAGACGCACGTGTCGTCCGTGCTGCGCAAGCTCCAGCTCTCCAACCGGCACGAGCTGTCCCGCTGGGCCACCGCGCGCCGCCTGGTCTGACCCTGCTTTCTGGACCGTTACAAGGTCGTTACGGCGATTCGTAGACGAATCAGGCGTCTCAGTAGTCACACATGGAAGGAGAAGCACATAATCCAGGAGTAACCCCCTTGAATCGCGTCCCCCGGTTGCTTGCCATGGTCGCACTGGTCTCGGCTGCGGCCTGTTCGGCAGAAGGCGTGCCAGCCTCGCAGGCCCCGGCGGTCCGGACGACCGCCCCCGTGGGCGTCGCCGCGGCTGCCCACGTCGCGGCTCCGGCCAAGAAGGTCAAGCTCGACATCGCCGACATCACGCCCATGGCGGAGACGGCGGAGAAAGTCGGTGTCGGTTTCCCGATCATCGTCACGTTCGACCGGGATGTGAAGGACAAGGCCGCCGTGGAGGCGCTGCTGGAGGTCCAGGCCGACAAACCGGTCGAGGGCGCCTGGCGCTGGGTGTCGGCCCGCAAGGTCATCTACCGGACGAAGACGTACTGGAAGCCGCACCAGAAGGTGCTGTTCACCGCGCGCCTCAGCCAGCTGCCCGGCAACAAGGCCGAGGACGTCACCCGCCGCTTCGCCGTCGGCACCGCGAACATCTCGGTCGTCGACACCCGCAGGCACCAGATGAAGGTCTACCGGGACGGCAAGATCGCCAAGAAGATCGCGATCAGCGCCGGCCGGGGCGGTCTCGTGCGCAACGGCGTGGACGTCTACCTCACCACCAGCGGCGTGCACCTCACCATGGGCAAGAAGTCCGTCGAGACGATGACGTCGTCCTGGATGGGGGTGACCGACCCCAAGGACCCGCGCTACTACAAGGAGGAGATCCCTTGGGCGGTGCGCATCTCCGACAGCGGCGAGTACGTGCACCAGAGCGCCGGCTACTACCAGTACCTCGGCCGCTCCAACCAGAGCCACGGCTGCGTGCGCGCCACCCCGCAGGGCGCCAAGTGGTTCTACGGCATCGCCCAGCGCGGTGACGTCGTCAAGATCACCGGAACCAAGCGCAAGCTCGACTGGCGCAACGGCTGGAGCTACTGGCAGCTCAACTGGACCCAGTGGAAGCAGGGCAGCGCCCTCAAGCCCTGACCCGGAGGCGGAGCGGCAGGGCCACCTCCAAGCGCCCTGCCCTCACCACCGCGAACCGGGCGCCTCACACCCCCGGCCCGCCGCCGGGACCCGGCTCCTCAGAGCCTGGCCCCCCGCTGTCGAGGGTCAGTGCTTCAGAGCTCCGATCCGCCCTGCGCCGTCGGGCGCCCGGCCCCCGGCGAGGGGTGGGCGCCCGTCGACCCCCAGGGGTCAGAGCTTCTCCAGGGGGGCGTACGCCAGCAGCAGCGTCTTCTCCCCGTCGGCGCCGAAGTCGATCTTGACCTTGGTCTTCTCCGCCACCCCGTCCACGGCCACCACCGTGCCGAGCCCCCACTTGTCGTGCGTCACCCGATCGCCGGGCGTCAGCGACAGGATCTGCCGCGACCCGCCACTCTTGGGCGCCGGCCGCGCAGCCGGCTCCCGCCGCGTCGCCGCGCTCCAGGCGGACTTCTCGGGGTCGGTACGCCAGTCGATGAGCTGCCCCGGCACCTCGTTGACGAACCGCGAGGCGGGGTTGAACGACGGCGACCCCCACGAGCTGCGCACCGCCGCCCGCGTGAGGTAGAGCCGCTTCTGCGCCCGGGTGATGCCGACGTAGGCCAGCCGCCGCTCCTCCTCCAGCTCCTTCGGCTCGCCCAGCGACCGGACGTGCGGGAACACGCCGTCCTCCATCGCGGTCAGGAAGACGACCGGGAACTCCAGCCCCTTGGCCGTGTGCAGCGTCATCAGCGTGACGACGCCCTGCCCGCCGTCGGCGTCGGGGATCTGGTCGGCGTCGGCGACCAGCGACACCTGCTCCAGGAACTCCACCAGCGTGCCCTCGGGGTTGGCCTCCTCGAACTCCGAGGCCACCGAGACGAGCTCGTTGAGGTTCTCCAGGCGGGACTCGTCCTGGGGGTCTTCGGAGGCCTCCAGCTCGGCACGGTAGCCGGTGGCCACCAGGATCTCCTCGGCCAGCGTCGACGGCGGCACGCCCTCGGCCTTGGCGATCAGCTCCTCCAGCATCGCCACGAACTCGCGCACCGCGTTGAGCGAGCGCGTCGCCATGCCGTACGCCTCGTCGGCCCGGCGCAGCGCGTCCCAGAACGAGATGCGCTCGCGCGAGGACAGCGCCTCGATCATGGCCTCGGCCCGCTCGCCGATGCCGCGCTTGGGCACGTTGAGGATGCGCCGCATCGACACGACGTCGGCCGGGTTGGCCAGCACCCGCAGGTAGGCCAGCAGGTCTTTGACCTCCTTGCGCTCGTAGAAGCGCACGCCCCCGACCACCTTGTACGGCAGCCCGGTGCGGATGAAGATCTCCTCGAACACGCGGGAGGCGGCGTTGGTCCGGTAGAACACCGCGACCTCGCTCGGCTTGACGCCCTCCTCGTCGCTGAGCCGGTCGACCTCCTGGGCCACGAACATGGCCTCGTCGTGCTCGTTGTCGGCGACGTAGCCCACGATCTTGGGGCCGTCGCCCTGGTCGGACCAGAGGTTCTTCGGCTTGCGGCCCTCGTTGCGCGCGATCACCGCGTTGGCCGCGGCCAGGATGTTCTGGGTGGAGCGGTAGTTCTGCTCCAGCAGGATCGTGCGGGCGTCGGGGTAGTCGCGCTCGAACTCCAGGATGTTGCGGATCGTCGCGCCGCGGAAGGCGTAGATCGACTGGTCGGCGTCGCCCACCACGCACAGCTCGGACATGTCGGCGCCCGGACGCACGACGTCGCCGTCGGCGGTGCGCAGCTCGGGATGGCCCACCAGCTCGCGGATCAGGATGTACTGGGCGTGGTTGGTGTCCTGGTACTCGTCGACCAGCACGTGCCTGAACCGCATCCGGTAGTGCTCGGCCACGTCGGGGAAGAGCTGGAACAACGTCACCGTGTTCATGATGATGTCGTCGAAGTCCATCGCGCCGGCCTCGGTCAGCTTGAGCTGATAGGCCTTGTACGCCTGCGCGAGCGTCTTCTCCAGGTGGGAGCCCGCCCTGTCGAGCGCGGTCTCGTAGTCGACCAGCTCGTTCTTGAAGTTGCTGACCTGCGCCGAGAACGAACGCGGCGGGTAGCGCTTCGGATCGAGCTCCATCTCCCTGCAGACCATCGCCATCAGCCGCTGGGAGTCGGCCTGGTCGTAGATCGAGAAGCTGGACGGGAAGCCCAGCCGCTTGGCCTCGCGCCGCAGGATGCGCATGCAGGCGCTGTGGAACGTCATCACCCACATCGCCTTGGAACGCGGCCCGACGAGCTTGTCGATGCGCTCCTTCATCTCCCGGGCGGCCTTGTTGGTGAAGGTGATGGCCAGGATCTCGCCCGGATGCGCGTTGCGCTCGGCCAGCAGGTAGGCGATGCGGTGGGTGAGCACCCGCGTCTTCCCCGACCCCGCCCCCGCCACGATGAGCAGGGGGCTGCCATGATGGATCACGGCCTCGCGCTGCTGGGGGTTGAGGCCGTCGAGCAAGGGGTGGTCAACAGAGACTTGGGTCGGCACCCACCTAGGTTAAGACGCGCCACCGACAAACGGCGCCCGGAATGCCTCCGACGGGGTGCCGGTTGTCCTCCGTACAGGGTCCAGGAAGGGAAGCCATGCTGGCGGAAGCCGAGATCAACCGGGTACTTGTCGTGACCGCGCATCCCGACGACGTCGACTTCGCGGCGGCGGGAAGCGTGGCGCTGTTCGTGGAGCGGGGCGTGGAGGTCACGTACCTGCTCGTCACCGACGGCGACGCCGGCGGCAACGAGCGCACCCTCGACAACTCCGGCATGGCCGAGCTCCGCAGGACCGAGCAGCTCGCCGCGGCCAAGGCCGTCGGCGTGACGGACGTGCGCTTCCTCGGCTACTCCGACGGCCGGGTGGTGCCCTCGCTCGACCTCCGGCGCGACATCGCCCGGGTGATCCGCCAGGTACGCCCCGACCTGGTCATCACCCACCACCCCGACCGCAACTACCAGTTCGTCGCCCCCAGCCACCCCGACCACCGGGCCGTGGGCGGGGCCGCGCTCGACGCGGTCTACCCCGACGCCCGCAACCCCTACGCCTTCCCCGAGCTGCTGCGCGAGGAGGGCCTGGAGGCGTGGACGGTCAGGGAGGTCTGGCTGAACGGCGGCTCCACCCCCAACCACTGGGTGGACATCACCGCGGTCATGGACCGCAAGCTCGCGGCCTTGCAGTCGCACGTCAGCCAGGTCGCCCACGTCGAGGGCTTCGTCGACTTCGTCCGTGGCCGCTTCGCCGCCTGGGCCGAGCAGGCCGGCTTCGGCGAGGGCCACTACGCGGAGGGCTTCCAGGTCGTGCCCACGGCCTGACCCGGTCGTTCCGCTCCCGGCTCAGGGGATCGAGCCCGGCGGCACCACCCAGAGCGCGGGCTGCCCGGTGACCTCGGAGATGATGTCGAAGGCCCGGTCGTAGTGCAGGATCGTCGCCTGGTGCACCTCGGCACAGGCGGCGATCAGCAGGTCGCTCGGCCCGATGCCGCGGTGGTGAGAGATCCCGACCAGCTGCCTCTGCACCTCGACGGCCCGCGACTGCACCTCCTGGTTCAGAGGCAGGCTGACGCACTGGCGCTGCGCACGCAGGATGCGCCGGTAATGGGGGAGATCACAGGCGCTGCGGAGCACCTCCAGATCGATGACGGCGCAGGTCGCGACGACCCGGGCCAGATAGAGCGGGTGAAGAGCCCTGGCGACCGCGTCGCTCGTCCGGATGCGGGTGAGGGCGCTCTTGTCGAGGAGGTACGTCAGTCCTGTGGTCGCCACACATGCCGGATGATCTCCCGGTCCAGGAGATCCGGGCTTCCCTCGGTACGCCAGAACTCGAATGCCTCGAATGCGCCGGCCCTCTCCTGGCCACGGTCGACGACTGCCTGCAACGCGGCACGCACCGTCTCCTTCATGGTCGGCGAGCCAAGCCTGGCCTGCGCGGTCTCCAGCAGCTCCTTGTCGACGTCGATCACCGTACGCATGCAGCACCACCTCCGTACCTCCACCGCATATCAGGACTTCTGATCTTGATAGACGCATTCAGGGAGTCAGTGAGAGCTCCCGCGATGCGTGTCTCGGGTGAAGGTAAAGGCAGCGAGGCGAACTTCCTGGACCGTTCCAAGGACGTGAGGAAGGATTCTCATCTTCTGAGGTGGAAATCTCATCCCCCGCCGGAGGAAGTCTTCCCCCGGCCGTCGCGCCCAGCCTTCGCCGAGATCCTCGCGAAGAGGTAGCCGAGCGAGTTGGTCGCCAGGTGCAGCATCGACGGCGCCAGCAGCCCGCCGCGCCGTCGGAGCTCGCAGAAGAGCACCCCCGCCGCCGCCGTGGACACCACGCTGCCCGCCACCACCCGCGCGACGTCGAGACGGGCGGGCGACTCGCCCGCGGTCAGCGCGCCGAGCGCCGGGTTCGCGCGGGCCATGTCGATCGCCGGGAGGATGTGCCAGAGGCCGAACAGGGCCGAGGAGACCGCCGTGGCGGCGGCCGGGCCGTGGCGGCGGGCCAGCATGCCGTGCAGCGCGCCGCGGAACCCGACCTCCTCCAGCAGGACCGTGCCCAGGGGGACCTGGAGCAGGGCCTCCTCCAGGGCGCGGGCGCGCGAGAGCGACAGGGCGCGCTCGTCGTGGAAGAGCGGCCTGGTGCGGGGCACGGAGATGCCCACGGTGTAGACGGCGGCCACCGCTGTCGCCAGCGCGCCGCCGACGGCCGCTCCGCGGGACGCCTTCTCGAACCCCAGCTCACGCCACGACACCCCGTGCCCGCGTGCCATGGCCACGAGTGCGGCGGTGGCGGCGGCGGAGGTCAGCGGAGCGAGCCTGGGGGCGATCTTGTTGTTGAGGACGTTGGCGGCGGTGAGGACGGCGATCGAGCGCAACAGCACCCTTGCAGGCTACGTCGCATCACAGAACGCCGGCGCCCGGTGAGGGCGGGGTGGTCGGTGGGTGGGGTCAGGAGGCGGCGGAGTTGCGCCAGCCGGCGGGGAAGCGGGTGCGGCGGCGTTCCTGGGGGGTGAGGCCGCCCCAGATGCCTTCCGTCTCGCCCTCGCGTAAGGCGTAGGAGCGGCATTCGTCGATGACCGGGCAGCGGGCGCAGACCGCCTTCGCGCGGGCCTCCTGCAACGGTGAGGGCGCGAGCGGGAAGAAGAGGTCAGGGTCGCTGGACCTGCACGCGCCTCTGCGCAGCCAGCCGATCTCCTCCAGTGGCATGCCTCCACCGTAGAGGCAGGTCATGATCAGACACATCATCCTCTGGGTTGACCCGCGCGTACACCCTCAGCAGGCGCCCACGCCGTCCTCGTAGCCGCCGGCGAAGGAGGACTGGCGTTGCTCGGCGGTGCCGTGGGCGGCGGGGTCCAGCCAGTCGTCCGTGGGGTCGCCGGCGGCCTCCAGGCTGGTCATGAGCTCGTCCTCGTCACCGGGCTGGGCGCGCAGGGAGCCTGAGCCGACCAGGGCCGCCAGCGTCCCGCCGGCGTAGCAGTCGGCCTGCAGCTCGGCCTGGACGTTCAGCTCGAAGCCGGTCCTGAGCTGGGCCTGGACGGCGTGCCCGAACTCGTGGGGGATGATCACGTACACCGAGCCGTCGCCCATGTCGTTCCACAGGGACTCCATCCAGGCCTGGTCGTAGGCGATGAAATGGCCCTCGGGGCAGTAGAAGGCGTTGTTCGGCACGGACGGCTCGCCCCCGCAGGAAGGCCCCGAACTCCCGGAGTAAGGGATGAAGTCGGCGATAGGCCGATAAGTCATCCCCTGCTGGTCGAAGAACTCCGTCCAGAACGACTCGGTGAGCGTGCGCGCGGCCCGGATGTCGTCCTCGAACGTGTCGGCCCCCTGGACGTC
The DNA here is from genome assembly GCF_053601695.1 of Nonomuraea sp. NPDC004702. Classification (NCBI taxonomy): domain Bacteria; kingdom Bacillati; phylum Actinomycetota; class Actinomycetes; order Streptosporangiales; family Streptosporangiaceae; genus Nonomuraea; species Nonomuraea sp. NPDC004702. The sequence continues at coordinate 109,950 of NZ_JBSGCE010000018.1, read as the reverse complement.
CCTGGACGCGGGCCGGGTGAGGCCGCAGCCGGCCAGCAGCAGGACGAGGGCCAGGACGAGGAGGCGGGGTCGCACGAGGTTCACACGTCCCAAGTGTGCACCGGATCGTTGCCGTGCATGCGCTCGATGTAGTCCAACGTCATGGCGCGTAACGCCTCGTGGCGATCGCCGCCCTGTGCGCGCACCCGTTCGACCTGCCACGTCGCGCCCGTGCGGCCGGTCAGGCAGCGTCCCTCGATGATGCCGAGCAGCCGGTCGGCGACCGGCGTGTGCACCCCCCACGCGGCCAGGCCCTCGCGCGCCATGGGCAGCAGCCGGCGCAGGATCAGCTCGGCCGCCGGCACCTCGCCCAGCCCCGGCCAGTACAGCCGGGCGTCCAGGCCGTGCCGGGCCGCGGCGGCGAGGTTGTCCTCGGCGGTGCGGAAGGACATCTGGCTCCAGATCGGCCGCTCGGCCGACGGGAGCACGCGCATCAGGCCGTAGTAGAACGCGGCGTTCGCGGCGATGTCGGCGACCGTGGGCCCGGCGGGCAGGACGCGGTTCTCCACGCGCAGGTGCGGCACGCCGTCCACGACCGCGTAGACGGGCCGGTTCCAGCGGTAGATGGTGCCGTTGTGCAGGGTCAGCTCGTGCAGCTGGGGGATGCGTCCCTGGTCCAGCTCGGCCCGCGGGTCCTCCTCCTCGCACAGAGGCAGCAGCGCCGGGTAATAGCTGACGTTCTCCTCGAACAGGTCGAAGACGCTGGTGATCCAGCGCTCCCCGAACCACACCCGCGGCCGCACGCCCTGCGTCTTCAGCTCGGCCGGACGCGTGTCGGTGGCCTGCTCGAACAGCGCGATCCTGGTCTCGCGGTGCAGCTCCTTGCCGAACAGGTAGGGGGAGTTGGCCGCGACGGCGACCTGGGGGCCCGCGATGACCTGGGCGGCGTTCCAGTGCGGCGCGAACGCCTCCGGGCTGACCTGGAGGTGGAGCTGGACGCTGGTGCACGCGGCCTCGGGCGCGACGCTGTCGGCGTGGGTGTCGAGGCGTTCCACGCCCTCGATGCACAGGTGCAGGTCCTCGCCGCGGGCGGCGAAGATCTGCTCGTTGAGCAGGCGGTAGCGGGGGTTGGCCGACAGGGTGCCCTCGCTGATGTCCTGCTCGCGCAGCGTGGGCAGGATGCCGACCAGCACCAGGTGCCCGTCCTGGGAGCGGGCGCGCTCCTCGGCGTGGTTGAGCCGCCTTCGTACGTCCGCCTCCAGGTGGAGCGGGCCGTCGCCGGTCAGCTCCCGGGGCTCGACGTTGATCTCGATGTTGAACTGGCCCAGCTCGGTGGCCCAGTCCGGCTGCTCGATCGCGGCCAGCACCTGGGCGTTGCGCATGGCGGCCTCGCCACGGGCGTCCACGATGTTGAGCTCGATCTCCAGGCCGGCCTGGGGGCGGTCGAACTCGAAGCGGGACTCGCGCAACATCTGGGCGAAGACGTCGAGACATCGACGCACCTTTTCCCGATATTTCCGGCGATCGTCCCGGCTGAACACGACGACTGGCACGTCCCTGCCCATACCAGGAAATGTCGCACGGCTGGGCCGTCATGACCAGCCGGAGATCGACACGATGTCTCCCGCGGGCCGGACCACACGAAGATCATCGAGACGGCGCGCGCCCCCCTGACATCCCCGTAGGGTTCGGGCATGCGCGTATTGATTACCGGTGGGGCGGGCTATATCGGCAGCACGATCGGGTCGGCGTGCCTCGACGCCGGCATCGAGCCCGTGATCCTCGACAGCCTCGTGACGGGCCACAGGGAGTTCGCCGACGGACGGATCTTCTACGAGGGCGACATCGGCGACGGCGCCCTCGTCGACAAGATCTTCGCCGAGCACCCCGACATCGAGGCCGTCGTCCACTGCGCGGCCCTGATCGTCGTGCCCGACTCCGTGGCGGACCCGGTCGGCTACTACCGCGCCAACGTCGCCAAGAGCCTGGAGTTCGCCGACCACCTGCTGCGCAACGGCTGCGAGCGGATGATCTTCAGCTCGTCCGCGTCGATCTACCAGGCCGGCGCGGACCACACCGTGGACGAGAGCTCGCCGCTCGCCCCGCAGAGCCCGTACGCGCGGACCAAGGCGGTCTGCGAGGCCATGTTCGCCGACATCGCCGCCACCCGGCCGATCCGCATCCTGTCGCTGCGCTACTTCAACCCGATCGGGGCCGACCCGGCGATGCGCACGGGCCTGCAACTGCGCCGTCCCAGCCACGCCCTGGGCAAGATGATCGAGGCGTACGAGGACGGCGTGCCGTTCGCGATCACCGGCACCGACTACCCGACGAGCGACGGCACGGGCATCCGCGACTACGTCCACGTCTGGGACCTGGCCGCCGCGCACGTGGCGGCGCTGCGCCGGTTCGACTCCCTGGACGCCGACGTGATCAACCTCGGCACCGGCGCGGGCACGACGGTCCGCGAGCTGGCCGAGGCGTTCAACCGGGTCGTCGACCGGCCGATCGACGTGGTCGAGGCGCCCGCCCGGCCCGGTGACGTGGCGGGGGCGTACACGCGCAGCGACCGGGCGCGGCGGCTGCTCGGCTGGGAGACGAGGTTCACCGTCGAGGAGGGCATCAGGCACTCGCTGGAGTGGGCCGCCCTGCGCGACTCCCGCCTCGCCTGACCCGCGCCCGGCGGGCCGGGCGCCGCGCCCGTCCCGCCAAGCGGCGACGGGACGGGCGCGGGCCTCGGCACGGGCGGGTGCTACTTGGCGACGCTCACGCCGAACGGCAGGTCGAGGGAGGAGATGTCGTCCTTGCCGTTCTCGAACTCGCTGGAGACGTCCTCAGCCGTCGGAGCCTTGATCGACACGGCGCCGCCCCAGCCGGTGAAGCGGGTGTCGACCCGCACGCCGTCCTTCTTGGAACCGGAGCCGGTGATCGCGGTCTGCGGGAACGTGGCCACCAGGCGCACCGGCAGGCCGGCCGCGTTGAGCGTGAGCTTCCAGCTGATGACGCTCTTCAGCGCCTTGGCCGTGGGCCGCGGGTCGATCGCGGTCGCCCGGTACCAGGGCGAGACCTTCCGCAGGTCGCGGACGGTGATCGTGCCGGCGTAGCCGCCGCTCACCGGCTTGGCGGTCTTGAGCAGGGTCTTGAGCGTGGCCTGCTCGGCGACGTTCACCGGCTGGCCGAACGTGCCGGAGATGCCGCCCGTCGGGCCGTTCTTGGCCTTGAACCAGGTCTCGCCCTCGGGCAGGACCGTGGTCCACAGGCCGCCGGACAGGTACGACGTCGTGCCGATCCGGATCGTGCGCTCGGGCGTGGCGAGGGCCTTGAGCTCCTCCGGCGCCTCGTCGCTCAGGTCGGACAGGTTGAGGGCGAACTTGCCCGTGATGTCCGAGGCGGCGACACCCGACCTGCTGAACTGGAAGGTTCCCGTGCGCCGGATGAAGACCTCGCTGCGCGAGCCGTCGGTGATGCTGATGCGCTCGCTGAACTTCACCCCCTTGCCGGGGACGAGCTGCTTCTTCACGGCGGCCACGGGGTTCTTGGGCGCGGCCGCCTGGGCCGGAGTCGCGAGCAGCGCGGGGGTGGCGGCCACCAGGGCGGCGGCCGTCGCCAGCGCGACGCCGGTGAGGGTTCGCTTCATGTGCGGTTGTGTCCTTGATTCGAGGGGGATTGTCGACAGCTCGGCGGCTCAGTCGAACAGGCCGAGCGAGCTGGTGGAACCATCGGGGATGGCCTGGCGGAGCTTCTCGGCTCTCGCCCGCTTCTCGGCCATCAGGTCCTTGTAGGTGATGACCTCGTCCACCGGAGGGGCCTTGACGCTGACCTTCGCGCCCCAGCCCGAGAGCCGGGTCTCGACGACGCTCCGCGAGCCCGGCGTGAGGCTCTGGCCGGTGACGACGCGGTCGGGCAGCGCCTGGGCGTTCAGGCCCAGCCGGTAGTGGAAGCCTTCGTACGCGCCGGCGCCGCGCGCCTGCGCGAGGGTCAGCGCGCCCTGGCGGAGGCCGTCCTTGACGCCGGCGGCATGCGAGACCAGGGCCTTGACCGTCCTGGGCGCCAGCACGTCGACCGGCTGGGCCGAGGTGATCACCTTGCCCTTGAGGTGCTCCATGAGCACCCACGTCCTGCCCATGGGCAGGACGTCGGCCAGGTCGGCCGCCTGCACGTAGACCTTGCCGCCGACGCTGATCCAGCGTTGCCGGCTGTCGTCCGCGCCGATCGTCCGGAACACGACGTCGGCCGCGACGGGCCCGGAGGCGCCGAACTCCACGGAGCCGGCCATGCGGGTGACCTGGCCGTCGCGCGGACGCTTCGACTCGGTCCGCGCGGTCTCGGAGATCGTCACTCCGTGTCCGGGGACGAACTGCCGCTTCAGGGCGGCGACCGGGTCCACGGCCGCCTGTGCGGGGACGGCCGGGATGAGAGCCGCGGCCGTCACCGCGGCCGCGAGCAATCGCTTCATGAGTGTCCTTAGGAGGGGGGCTACCTGATGCTGCCCAGGGAGTTGAGGGAGCCGTCCGGGATGTCCTGCGGAACGGCGCTGTCGTCGGAGAGTTCGGTGATGTCGGCCACCTGGTCGGCCGGCGGGGCCTTGACCTTGACCTTGGCGCCCCAGCCGGTGAAGCGGGTCTCGGTCGTGCTGTGGCTGGCGCCGAGGATGCCGAAGTCGAGGGTCCAGTCGCTGACGACCCTGGTGACCAGGCCCTTGGAGTTCACGGCGAGCAGGTACGAGACCTTGACCTTGGCGATCTTCTTCTCGACGCTCTGGCCGTAGATCTTGCCGAGCTCCTTCACCGTGACCGAGCCGCGGTAGATCCCGCCCTTGGTGCTCGCGGCGTGGGAGACGAGCATCTTCAGCACCTTGGGCTCGAAGACGTCCAGCATCTGGTTGGAGGTGCTCATCCGCAGGCCGGTGTCGGGGTAGCGGACCCACTTCTTGCCCTCGGGCAGGCCCTCGCTGTAAAGGCCGCCCTGCGCATATACGTGCTTGCCCACGGTGATGGTCCGCGACGGCAGCAGTGACGCGTACAGGTCGGCGTTCTTGCCGGTGCTGCGATTGCGTACGTCCGAGGCGACGATTCCGGACCTGCCGAACTCCAGAACGCCGGACGTCTTCATGGTTCCGGTGCTCTTGCCGTCCATCGAGGAGCGGGACGTCTCGGTGAACCGTACGCCGTGTCCGGCGACGTACTGCTTCTTCAGCGCCTTCGCCGGATCCGCGGGCGCGGCCTGGGCCGGGGTCGCGGTCACGAGCGCCGCCGCGGAGGCCAGGGCCAGGCCCGCGATAATTCGCTTCATCCGATTCCTTCAGATCAAGAATGAGGGGAGCAGGAATCCTGCCAATTGAAGATCACGACCATATATCGACAGACACCGCATAAGGCAGCAAATTGGTGCACTTTCGGTGCAGAGGAGGACATGGTGAAGTGAGATCACCGTCACATAGCGGAAGAACCGTGCCCCGATGACCTGTGCAGGTCAAGCTTGGGGCTAGGCTTCACTGGCGGAAACGCCCGGCACGCACCCCTGAGCGTAGGAGCTCGCCGTGAGAGAGCGAGGCACGAAGCCGACACGAGCGGCGAGCGGACGCGACCGTCAGCGCAGTTGCCCGGGCCGTCGAACATCAGTCGGATAAGCAAGGACGGACCCTCGTGGACCTGTTCGAACATCAGGCGAAGGAGCTCTTCGCTGACTACGGCATCCCGGTGCCACGCGGCATCGTCGCCAACACCGTGGAGGAGGTGCGGGCGGCGGCTGAGGAGCTGACCGGCCGCGTTGTCGTCAAGGCCCAGGTCAAGACCGGCGGTCGCGGCAAGGCCGGCGGCGTGAAGGTGGCCGACGACGCCGCCGACGCCGTCGAGAAGGCCACCGCCATCCTCGGCATGGACATCAAGGGCCACACGGTCCACAAGGTGCTCGTGGAGGAGGCCAGCGCGATCGCGGAGGAGTACTACTTCTCCTTCCTGCTCGACCGCGCCAACCGTACCTTCCTCGCGATCTGCTCCGCCGCCGGCGGCATGGACATCGAAGAGGTCGCCCACAGCACGCCCGAGAAGGTCGCCAAGGTGCCGGTCTCGGCCCTCGACGGCATCGACCGCGCCAAGGCCCGCGAGATCGCGGTGGCCGGCGGGCTGCCCGAGAAGTCGCTCGACGGCGCCGCCGAGCTCATCGAGAAGCTGTGGCACTGCTTCGTCGACGAGGACGCCACGCTGGTCGAGGTCAACCCGATGATCCTGTCGGCCGACGGCCAGGTGAAGGCCCTCGACGGCAAGGTCACCCTCGACGAGAACGCCGGCTTCCGCCAGGCCGACCACGAGGCGCTGGCCGACAAGGCCGCCGAGGACCCTCTGGAGGCCAAGGCCAAGGAGAAGGACCTCAACTACGTCAAGCTCGACGGCAACGTCGGCATCATCGGCAACGGCGCGGGCCTGGTCATGTCCACCCTCGACGTGGTGGCCTACGCGGGCGAGGCGTTCCCCGGCAAGCCGTCCCCGGCGAACTTCCTCGACATCGGCGGCGGCGCCTCGGCCGAGGTCATGGCCGCGGGCCTGGAGATCATCCTCTCCGACCCGAGCGTCAAGTCGATCTTCGTGAACGTCTTCGGCGGCATCACCGCCTGCGACGCCGTGGCCAACGGCATCGTCTCGGCGTTCAAGCTGCTGGAGAGCCGCGGCGAGGCCGTGACGCACCCGCTGGTGGTCCGCCTCGACGGCAACAACGCCCAGCTCGGGCGGCAGATCCTGGCCGACGCCGCGCTCCCGCGGGTCGAGCTGGTTGACACGATGGACGACGCGGCCAAGCGGGCCGCCGAGCTCGCTGCGGTAGGTGCGTGAGTCATGGCTATCTGGCTGACCGAGAACAGCAAGATCATTGTTCAGGGCATGACCGGCGGTGAGGGCACCAAGCACACCCGCCGCATGCTCGCCTCCGGCGCGAAGGTCGTCGGCGGCGTCAACGCCCGCAAGGCGGGCATCACGCACGAGGGCCTGCCCGTCTTCGGCACGGTGAAGGAGGCCATGGAGCAGACCGGCGCCGACGTGTCGGTCGTCTTCGTGCCGCCGGCCCACACCAAGGCCGCCGTCAAGGAGGCCGTCGACGCCGAGATCCCGCTCTGCGTCGTGATCACCGAGGGCATCCCGGTCCACGACTCGACCGAGTTCTGGGCGTACGCGGTGGCCAAGGGCAACAAGACCCGCATCATCGGGCCCAACTGCCCCGGCATCGCCTCGCCCGGCGCGTCCAACGCCGGCATCATCCCCGCCGACATCACCACCGCCGGCCGCATCGGCCTGGTCTCGAAGTCCGGCACGCTGACCTACCAGCTCATGTACGAGCTGCGCGACTTCGGTTTCTCGACCGCGGTCGGCATCGGCGGCGACCCGGTCATCGGCACCACGCACATCGACGCGCTCCAGGCATTCCAGGACGACCCCGACACCGACGCGATCGTGATGATCGGTGAGATCGGCGGCGACGCCGAGGAGCGTGCCGCGGCCTACATCGAGCAGCACGTCACCAAGCCGGTCGTGGCCTACGTCGCGGGCTTCACCGCCCCCGAGGGCAAGACGATGGGCCACGCCGGCGCCATCGTCTCCGGCTCGGCCGGCACCGCCCAGGCCAAGAAGGAGGCCCTGGAGAAGGTCGGCGTCCGCGTCGGCAAGACCCCCTCCGAGACGGCCCGCCTGATGCGCGAGATCATGCAGTCCCGCTAGTCACGCTGGAAAAGCCCCGCCTGGCCGCCGCCATGCGGGGCTTTTCCATGCCGCCGGGCGTCCCAGGGCCCGCCGGGCGGCGGGTAAAGGGCGGGAAAAGGGCGCGGGGCGCGTTCGCGGGGGTCTCACGGCGACAAAGTGGACCCGCTGCGGCGCGTCAACCAAGCGATGGTTGGGAAAGATTGAGAAAATCACATCTGTGACGGCCATTCTCGACCAGTTGCGTACCGCCCCCAAGTCGGTGCTCGGCAAGCTCCCCGGGGTCTCGACCGACGACGACGAGACGAGGCGGCCGCTACCCGTGTCGGGCATGCTCGCCGCCGCCTGCACGCTCGGCGTCGGCCTGGCCGTGCTCACCACGCTCACCCTCGTCGGCTGGATCGCCGCGCCGCGCGGCACGCTCGGCGCGGGCCTGCCCGGCGTGTTCCGCGCCGCGGCGCAGCTCTGGCTGGCCGCGCACCACGCGGGGTTCGCGATGCCCGGCGGCCGGGTCGGGCTGCTGCCCCTCGGGCTGATGGTGCTGCCCGCCTTCCTGCTCTACCGCGCCGGCCGGTGGATGGCCCGCGACGCCGACCTGCGGCTGCGCCTGCCCGCCCGGCTGCCCAAGAACAGCCCGCGCGAGCAGGCCAACGCCCGCCGCCGCGCGCAGCTCGTGCTGGTCGGCCAGGCCGGGGTCTCGCTGGCGGCCCCCTACGCGCTGCTGGCCGGGCTGATCGCGCTGGTGGCGAGCAACGAGATCACCCAGCCGTTCATCGGCGAGGCGCTGCTCAGCCACTTCGTGCTGGCCTTCCTGGCGGGCTCGCTGGCCACCGCGCGCATGATCGGCCCGTGGCGGATCATGCTCAAGCTGCTGCCCGAGCGGCTGCGTGCGGTCACGGTCGGCACGGCGGTCGCCACCACCGCCCTGCTGGCGTCCGGGCTGGGGCTGGTGCTGGTCGCGGTCGTGCTGAACTTCGGCCAGGTCAGGGACCTGTCGAACGTGCTCGCGCCCGGCTTCGTCGGCGGCGTGCTGCTGTTGCTGCTCCAGCTCCTCTACCTGCTCAACGCCGTGATCTGGGCCTCCTCCTACATCGCCGGCCCCGGCTTCGCCATCGGCGCGGACACGCTGGTCGCCCCGACCGGCGTCGAGCTCGGCACGGTGCCGAGCCTGCCGCTGCTGGGCGCGCTGCCCGAGAGCGGGCCCGTGCCCGCGTGGATGATGGCGGTGATCGCGCTGCCGTTCGCGGCGGGCGCGGTGGCGGGCGTGTTCGTGGCCCGGATCTCGCCCTCGCATTCGTACGAGGCCGCCCCCCTGTGGGGCTTCCTGACCGGCGTCTCCACCGGCCTGGTCGCCGGCCTGCTGGCCGCGCTGTCCGGCGGGCCCATCGGCGGGGGCCGGCTGTCGGCGATCGGCCCGTCCCCCTGGGAGGTGGCCCTGTCGGTGGCCCTGGAGGTGGGCGTGGCGGCCGGCATCTCGGCGGGCGTGGCCAATCTGCTGCTGCTCAACAAGAAGGCCCGCGCGCCGCTCGACAAGGCCGCCGCCCCGGTCCGCAAGGCGGGGGCGGCCATCGCCAAGGCGGCCAGCAAGGTGGGCCTGGCCGAGTCCGACCCGCGCCCCCTGCCCGGCCACTGGATGGACGCCACCGAGGCCGACACCCAGGAGATCCCGGTCATCAGGGACGACTGGCAGGACGAGCACGCCTCCGCCGAGGCCGAGACCCTGGCCCAGGCCCGCCCCCGCCCGGCCGAGCCCTCGGACGGCCCGGCCCGCCCGCCGCGCAAGGACATCGTGGACGAGTCCGACGACCGGGGCGGTCACGTCATCTACGTCGACCCCTACGCCTGGGACCGCGACTAGCCGGGGCGCGGGGCTAGGACTGCATCGCCCCGAGCAGCTGGAGGACGTCGGGCGGCAGCTTGCGCTGCGCGGCGTCCCTGAACTGGGTGAAGCACTCGCCCTGGGCCGAGACCGTGCCCGCGCCCTTCATGCACTCCTGGTAGGCGGAGTATTCGTCCATCAGGTAGAGCTGCATCCCCGTGGCCATCGCCGACAGGGCCAGCGCGATGGAGGAGATCGTGATGCCGCCGACGGCCGTGCCGGTGGGCTTGTGGGCGCTGCGCAGCCGCGGCAGCGCGCGGATGCCCGACATGAGCGCGAACAGGGCCATGACCAGGCCGGCGAGCGGCAGCATGAACGTCATGGCCAGCGCCGCGATGGACAACCAGATCGCACGGCGACCCGCTGAATCGGCGGGCTGCTGACCCGCCGGTGCCTGCACCGGTGTCGACACCTGACCTCCTCTGCGTCGCCGGGCGAGGAACAGATACCCTGTCAGCCCCACCCTGTTTCCATTCTTTGGAGTGTGCGTGTCAAAGGCTGGGCGGCTCGTCGTCCTCGTCTCCGGCTCTGGAACCAACCTACAGGCCCTGCTGGACGCTTCCGCCGACCCGTCGTACGGTGCGCGCGTGGTGGCGGTGGGCGCGGATCGGGACGGCATAGAGGGCCTGGCCAGGGCCACCAGGGCAAATGTCCCGACATTTGTTGAAAAACTGGGCGATCATGCGACTCGGGCGGACTGGGATGCCGCTCTCGCCGCCAGGATCGCATCGTACGAGCCCGACCTGGTGGTGTCGGCGGGCTTCATGAAGATTTTGGGTGCGCCCACGCTCGACGCGTTCCCCGTGCTCAACACCCATCCGGCGCTGCTGCCGTCCTTCCCCGGCGCCCACGGCGTGCGCGACGCGCTGGCCCACGGGGTGAAGGTGACCGGCTGCACCGTGATGCTGGCCGACGCGGGGATCGACACGGGCCCGATCGTCGCCCAGGAGGCGGTGCCCGTGCTGCCGGACGACGACGAGCCGGTCCTGCACGAGCGCATCAAGACCGTCGAGCGCCGCCTGCTCGTCGACATCGTCGGCCGGATGGCCCGCGAGGGCTGGACGGTCAGCGGACGCACCGTCCGCATCGGCAACCAATCAGGAGGGGAAAGCACGTGACTCGCATCGCCATCCGGCGCGCGCTGATCGCTGTCTACGACAAGTCCGGGCTCGAAGAGCTGGCCAGGGCACTCGACGGCGCCGGCGTGGAGATCGTGTCGACAGGCGGCACGGCCGCCGCGATCGCGTCCCACGGGATCCCGGTGACCAAGGTGGAGCAGCTCACCGGCTTCCCCGAGTGCCTCGACGGCCGGGTCAAGACGCTGCACCCGCGCGTGCACGCCGGCCTGCTGGCCGACCTCACCAAGCCCAGCCACGTGGCCCAGCTCGACGAGCTGGAGATCGACCCGTTCCAGCTCGTGGTGGTCAACCTCTACCCGTTCCAGCAGACGGTGGCCTCCGGCGCCTCCGACGAGGAGTGCGTCGAGCAGATCGACATCGGCGGGCCCGCGATGATCAGGGGCGCCGCCAAGAACCACGCCACCTGCGCGGTCGTGGTCGATCCCGCCGCCTACGGCGACGTGCTCACCGCGCTGGACGAGGGCGGCTTCACGCTGCACGAGCGCCGCCGCCTGGCCGGTGTCGCCTACGCCCACACCGCCGCCTACGACGTGGCCGTGGCCAACTGGTTCGCCGGGCCGTACGCGGGCGGGGAGGAGGAGTTCCCCGAGTTCACCGGCGTCGCGTACGAGCGCAAGGCGACCCTGCGCTACGGCGAGAACCCGCACCAGCGCGCCGCCCTCTACACCGCCGGCTCCGGCGGCCTGGCCAACGCCGAGCAGCTGCACGGCAAGGAGATGTCCTACAACAACTACCTCGACTCCGACGCCGCCTGGCGGGCGGCCTGGGACTTCGCCGAGCCGTGCGTGGCCATCATCAAGCACCAGAACCCGTGCGGCATCGCCGTCGGCGCCGACGTGGCCGAGGCCCACCGCAAGGCCCACGCCTGCGACCCCGTCTCGGCCTACGGCGGCGTGATCGCGGTCAACCGCGAGGTCACCGTCGAGCTGGCCCGGCAGATCGCCGACGTGTTCACCGAGGTCGTCGTGGCCCCCGGCTTCAGCGCGGAGGCGCTGGAGGTGCTGCGGGCCAAGAAGAGCCTGCGCCTGCTGCGCTGCCCGGAGGGGCCGTCCCAGCCGCTGGAGTTCCGCCGCGTCGACGGCGGCCTGCTGCTGCAGGCGGTCGACCGGATCGACGCCGGCGGCGACGACCCGTCGGCGTGGGAGCTCAAGACCGGCGCGGCCGCCTCGCCCGAGCTGCTGGCCGACCTGGCCTTCGCCTGGCGCGCCTCGCGCTCGGTGAAGTCGAACGCGATCCTGCTGGCCGCCGGCGGCGCCACGGTGGGCGTGGGCATGGGCCAGGTCAACCGGGTCGACTCCTGCCGCCTCGCGGTGAGCCGGGCGGGGGAGCGGGCGGCCGGCTCGGTCGCCGCCTCCGACGCGTTCTTCCCGTTCGCCGACGGGCCGCAGGTGCTGATCGAGGCCGGGGTCAAGGCGATCGTGGAGCCGGGCGGCTCGATCCGGGACCAGGAGGTGATCGACGCCTGTGAGCAGGCGGGCGTCACCCTCTACTTCACCGGCACCCGCCACTTCTTCCACTGATCACCGGTTCATCGGATAAAGGGCAACAAGAGATCACTTGTTGCCCTTTATCCGTTTTGGCGGCGAGCATCGGCACTCCCCGGTTACCCTGATTGCCGCCCTGCTGTGCTGATTCCCCCGGAGTTTCCATGCTCGACGCGACCCTGCATGCCTTCGTGACCATGAACGGCTTCTCGACCAGCCCGTTCGTCCTGCTGGTCCTCGCCTTCATCGGTGCCTACCTCGGCAGCCGGGTCGTCGAGCTCATCCCGTACACCCGCCGGATCATCGAGCGCCGCGAGGCCCGCTTCGCCGAGCGCGACTAGCCGCCGGTTCTCGCATCTGCTGACGGACGCCGACGCCGTCGAGGTAGGTCTCGATCGCGCCGAGTTCGGCGGTGCCGACCACGGCCGCGACGTATCCGTCCGGCCGGATGAGCGCCCACTGCTCGGGCGACAGCCCGTACGCGCTCCGGACATGGCCTCCGGTGTCGAGGACGTCGTCGCCGATGACGTGGATGCGCAGGCCCCTGCGCGGTTCCGGGACCGCGGCGTCGCCGGGCTCGTAGCCGAGCAGGGTCCAGTGCGGTCCCTGGAACAGGCTGAACAACCGCGTGGCCGGCCCGCCCGCGCCGGTGACGGGGGCGTCGGGCGCGCGGTCGCCGGCCGCCACGCCCTTGGAGGGCTCCAGGCCGGTCAGCGACAGCGACGAGTCCGGGTAGCCGACATCGAGCTGGGTCACCTCGCGGCCCCGGCGCATCTCCCGGTTCCTGGCCGCTTCGAGCAGCTTCTCGGACAGGCCGAGGACCGACTCGGCGACCGGCCGGCGCTCCTCCTCGTAGGTCGCCAGCAGTGACTCCGGCGCGCCGTCGAGCACGGCGGCGAGCTTCCAGCCGAGGTTGTAGGCGTCCTGGATGCTGGTGTTCAGGCCCTGCCCGCCGGTCGGCGGATGGCAGTGCGCGGCGTCCCCGGCCAGGAGCACGCGCCCACGCCGGTAGGCGTCGGCCAGCCGGGCCTGCATCGTGAACACCGATGCCCAGGACACCTCGCGGATCACGATGTCGTCCTGGCCGCCGCGCTCGTGGAGCAGGGCGGTGAGCCCTTCGGCCGAGAGGTCGACGTCCACGTCGAGGGGGACCGGGGCCATGTACTGGAACATGCCGGTGCCGTGGAGCGGGCACAGCGAGACGCTGCGCTCGGGCTGCTCGTCGCCCCAGCGGTGCCAGACGCGCGACGAGGCGCCGTCGGCCCGCACGTCGGCCACGAGCGCCCGCACGCCGAGGGACTTCCCGCGGAACTCGATGCCGAGGGCCTTGCGGACGAAGCTCGATCCGCCGTCGGCGCCGACCAGGTAGGCGGCTCGCACGGTCCGCTCCCCGCCGGAGGTGGCCATCCGCGCGGTCACGCCGTCGGGGTCCTGGTCGAAGCCGACGAGTTCGCAGCCGTACTCCGGGGCGTGGCCGAGTTCGGCCAGCCGCTCCCGCAACCGGCGCTCGGTGCGGAACTGCGGAACGAGCAGCGGGATCTGGTACGGCTCGGCGGGCGTCGGCTCCGGCAGGATCCCGGCGTGCTTGTCGACCGGTCCGTCGGGGGTGTAGGTGCGCAGGGGAGGATATTCGCCTCCCGAGGCGACGATCCGGTCGACCACGCCGAGGTCCTCGAACACCTCCTCGGTGCGCGGCTGGATGCCCTTGCCGCGTGAGCCGATGAACGGATGCGGCGCCTTGTCGATCAACCGGAACGCGACGTTCCTGCGGGCGAGATCGATGGCGAGGGTCAATCCCGCCGGACCGGATCCACAGATGATCACATCAAGGTCTTCGTTGCGTGCCACGGTTCACTCTCCGTCGGTGGCGGCCGGGCGGGTCGGCCCGTCCGGCGCAAATTTATGTGTATTAAGCACGGAGTATGATCCGTGGCCGGAGCGGCCGTCAAGCCGCCGGCCACGGTCGACGCGGCTTCCCGGTCATCGAACACACCGACTTGAGCTGCTCTTTCGTGGCCAGTCATGCAGGGAGAAAACTCCGATCCGGGTATTGTGATCGCGCTGTCCCGATGCCTGGAAATTATGTGTATTGTGAGCGCATCTTCGAGTCCTTGCCGTGCGAAGGCGGCGTCTCCGCAGGGCTGCCCGGAGGCTGCCGGTATCCTTGGCACCTCCCCGTCCGCAAGGGCACGTAAGGCATCGGTGGCGAGCATGGCTTCCCAACACCGCCGGCACATCACGTTCCGGCGCCTGCATGAATCGCTCGTCGACCTGATCGCGCTCATGAACCTGCCGCAACGCGACGAGGTCCTCATGGCCGAAGCGGGCATCGATCTCGACCGCGCGTTGTTCAAACTGATCGTCGGAATCCGGCGGTTCGGGCCGATCGGCGTGGTCGAACTCGCCGAACGGGCCGGACGCGACCACACCACCGTCAGCCGGCAGGTGGCCAAGCTCGCCGAGCTCGGCCTGATCGAGCGGCGTCCGAACCCGGCGGACCGACGGGTCAAGGAAGCCGTGATCACCAGCGCGGGCCGTCGCGTGACGGACGCGCTTGAGGAGGCCCGGCAGCGGCTCGTGGACTCCGCGTTCGCCGAATGGAGCGACCGGGACCTCGTTCAGTTCGAGCAACTGATGCGCAGGTGCGTCGACGACATGCTCGCCATGTCCGCGGCCGACAAGGAAGAGAGCGGCTAGGGCGTCGAAGCCGGCGGGCCGCCCCCGGCCATCGCCTGCTGCGCCAGGTTGTCGACCGGCTCGGCGACGACGGGCGTGCCGAGCGCGACCTGCAGGACGTGCTCGCCCCGGCCGACGATCGCCGATGTCGGGCTAGTGGAAGTGACTGCCGGACGGCTCGGCCGCGGCCCGCACCCTGCGGAAGTCGGGACTGGCGATCGCCGGCTCGCCGACGGGTTCGCGGAGGTGAACGTCAACCTCACCGAATCACCCTCCAGCCCACCGCGCAGGCCGTCTGACGCGGCCTCCCGCCCGGCTTCGCGCAGGTGGACGTCAACCTCACCGAGATCACCCTCCTGTCCACCGCGCAGGCCGTCTGACGCGGCCTCCCGCCCGGCTCCGCGCGAGGAGCCGGGCCGGCCTCCGCCCGGCGCTCCACCATCTCGCCCGAGCCGGCCGAACGACGCCCGGACTGCAAGAGCCGCCCCCGGCGTCTGACGCGGCCTCGGCCGGCGCGGCCGGGTGGACGCGGAGGGCCGGCGGCGCTCCAGCTCGGCGAACCAGCGCTCAACCTGGTCGAGCCGGCAGCAGGACCGCCACTCGCGGCCGGCTCACTGACCGGACCGCCACTCGCGGCCGGCGCTCTGGCCGGACCGCCGCTCGCGGCCGGCTCACTGGCCGGACAGGCGCCAGGCCAGCCGGGCGGCTCCGGCCAGGCCCGCGCGCACGCCCAGCGTGGTCGGCCGCACCCGGACCGCCCGGACGAACGCCAGCCCCGCCACGTCGTCGAGCGCCCGCTCCAGCGGCCCGAACAACACCGCGCCGGCCGCCGACACGCCGCCGCCGATGACCACGGTGTCGAGTTCGACCGCGGCCGCCGTGGAGGCGATCAGACCGGCCAGCGCCCTGGCGCCGCGCTCGAAGGCCGAAAGCGCCACCGGATGCCCGGCGGACGCGTCGGCGGCCAGCGCCCTGGCGTCGCGGTCGCCGGTGGGCGCCCAGCCGTTCTCCAGGGCCCAGCGGGCCAGGTTGGGGCCGCTGGAGTAGCGCTCGACGCAGCCCCGGCCGCCGCACTCGCAGCGCTCGCCGCCGGGATCGACGCTCATGTGGCCGACGTGCCCCGCGTTGCCCGCCGGGCCCAGCAGCGGCGCGCCGTCGATCACCAGGCCGCCGCCGATGCCGGTGGACACGACGACGCCGAGCAGCGACGTGCTGCCCTGCCCGGCCCCCAGCCAGTGTTCGCCGAGCGCCATGCACTGGGCGTCGCCGGCCAGCACCACGGGCAGGCCGGTCAGCCGCCGCAGCTCGTCGCGCAGCGGGAAGCCGCGCCAGCTCGGCATGTTCACCGGGCTCACCGTGCCCGTGGTGAGGTCGAGCGGGCCCGCGCAGCCGACGCCGACGGCGTGCGGTGCCGGGCCCCCGCCGGTCACCTCCGCGACGAGGGCCGCCAGCGCGGACATGACGTCGGAGCGCGGCGTGGGCCGCGCGGCGGAGCGCAGCAGGGAGCCGGCCTCGTCGACCAGCGCGGCGGCGAGCTTGGTGCCGCCGATGTCGACGGCGAGTACGCAGGTCATCCGGGTATGGGGTGGCCGGGCCGGCGGAGGCCGCCGAGGCGTGGCAGGGGGCAGCGGGCGCGCAAGGGGAACCTCCGTGGGACAGGGTGCCGGCGCCCGACACGATATGCCCTTCCTTGATCGATGACAACGATGTCATCGTTCCCCTGTGGACAACGGACGCCGCCTGCCTCCCATCTGTGGAAAAACTGTGGACGGACGCGCGGCCGGTGCCGGGAAGCCGACCAGTCATGGAAGGATTGACGGCATGAGCGCAGTGAAACTCGACGGCAAGGCGACAGCCGCCAGGATCAAGGCAGACCTCGCGACCCGGGTGGCCGCGCTCAAGGACCGCGGCATCACGCCCGGCCTGGGCACCGTCCTGGTGGGCGACGACCCGGGCAGCCAGATCTACGTCGCGGGCAAGCACCGCGACTGCGCCGAGGTCGGCATCGCCTCCATCCGCGTCGACCTCCCGGCCACCGCCACGCAGAAGGACGTCGAGGCGGCCGTCGACGAGCTCAACGCGTCCCCGGCCTGCACCGGCTACATCGTCCAGCTCCCGCTGCCCAAGCAGATCGACACGATGGCGCTGCTGGAGCGCATGGACCCGGCCAAAGACGCCGACGGCCTCCACCCCGTCAACCTCGGCCGCCTCGTCCACATGGTCGACGCGCCCCTGCCCTGCACGCCCCACGGCATCGTGCTGCTGCTCCAGGAGTACGACGTGCCGATCAAGGGCGCCGACGTCGTCGTGGTGGGCCGCGGCATCACCGTCGGCCGCTCGCTCGGCCTGCTGCTGACCCGCCGCAGCGAGAACGCCACGGTGACCCTCTGCCACACCGGCACCCACGACCTGGCCGCCCACGTGCGCCGCGCCGACATCGTCGTGGCCGCGGCGGGCGTGCCCGAGCTCATCACGCGGGACATGGTCAAGCCCGGCGCGGCCGTCCTCGACGTGGGCGTGTCCCGGGTCCACGGCAAGATCGCCGGCGACGTGGCCCCCGACGTCGAGGAGGTCGCCGGTTTCCTCACCCCCAACCCGGGCGGGGTCGGGCCGATGACCCGCGCGCTGCTGCTGTCCAACGTCGTGGAGGCGGCCGAGCGTTCCTGAGTGATCGGGGGATGAAGCCCTGATGGGGGGAATGGGAAGAAGAGCCAGCCCTACCCCCATCACGGAAGGCCGATTCATGGACACCCCGCTCATCGCTGTCGAGGGCACCTACGAGGAGATGGGGGCCGAGGTCGGCCACCGTACCGCCGACCTGGTCGCGCGGAGCGTCGAGACCTACCTGCGGCGGTTCCGCGACAAGTCCGGGCTCTCCTCGGCCGACGTGCTGCGCTGGGGCCAGACCTTCCTCGACGTGGCCAGGGCGTACGACCCGAGCATCGCCGCCATGCTGGAGGGCCTGGCGGCGGGCGCGGCGCAGCCGGTCGAGCACATCGCCGCGCTCAACGCCCGTACCGAGCTGCTCGACGGCACCGGCTACCACGACGACGGCTGCACCGCGCTGGCCGTCCTGCCCAAGTACACCCGCGACGGCCACACCCTGCTCGCCCAGAACTGGGACTGGCATCCCGAGCAGGGCGCGGTCACCTTCCTGCTGGCCACCCGCGACACCGAGGGGTTCGCGGTGCTCACGCTGGCCGAGGCGGGCATGCTCGCCAAGTCGGGGCTCAACTCTGCGGGGCTCGGGGTGTGCGCCAACCGCCTGCAGTCCGACCGCGACCAGGCCGGGGCGGGGGTCCCGTACCACTTCCTGCTGCGCGGGGTGCTGCAGTCCGACCGCATGAGCCGGGCCCACCGCAAGGTGCTCGACGTGCCGCGCGTCTCCTCGGGCAACCTGCTCATCGCCGACGCCGGAGGCGAGGCCATCGACCTGGAGGTGGCTCCGGGCGCGTTCGGCGCGCTGCTGCCGCGCGACGGCCTGCTCACCCACGCCAACCACTTCGAGGCCGAGCTGCCGCTGGAGGACATGAAGGCGGCCAGGTCCGGCCTGACCCTGCTGCGCCCCGAACGCGTGCGCCACCTGCTGGAGGACACCGCCGCCGAACGCGCGGTCGGCCTCGAACACGTCGTCGCCGCCCTGCGCGACCATTACTCCTTCCCCGACGGCGTCTGCCGCCACCTCGACCCCGACGCCGGCCCGGCCGAGGAGTGCCACACGGTCTACTCCGTCGTCATGGACCTCGACGCCCGCGAGCTGGCGATCGCCGGCGCGCCGCCGTGCGCCCGCCCGTACGAGCGGTGGGCCCTGGACGAGGTCTTCAAGCCGGACGCCGCCCCCGAGCTCTGCTTCGACCCGGCAGCCGACGACGGTCGCCGCCCTCCGGCCTGGTGAGCCGGCTCACGGCCGGAAGTCCCGGTCCACGGCCACGGTGACGTCGAGCAGCAGGGGCTCCTCGCGGGCGGCCAGCGACGGGATCACCTCGTCGAGCACGGTCCCCAGCTCGGCGGGGCCGTCCACCCGCCGGGCGGGGCAGCCCAGCGACCTGGCCAGCGCGGCCACGTCCACCTCCGCGAACGGCGGCCAGGGGGCCTTGCCGCCCTGCCGGTCGGCCAGCCGGTCCATGACCGCGTAGCGGCCGTTGGCGAGCACGACGAACAGCGCGCCCACCCGGTAGTGGGCGGCGCTCCACAGGGCGTGCACGCCGTACAGCGCCGAGCCGTCGCCCACGACCGCGACCACCGGGCGTCCGGGCAGCGCCATGCGCAGGCCGACCGCGGCAGGCACGGCGAACCCGAGCCCGCCCATGGCCGCCGAGACGAAGCCCAGCGGGTTCCTGGCCGGGACCAGCCGGTGCAGGTCGGGACGGGACGACGGGGTCTCCTCCAGCAGCACGACGTCGCGGGGCAGCCGCCGGGCCAGCTCGCGCAGCACGTACGCGGGCCGCAACGGCTCCCCGCCGGGCACCTCAGGAGCCGGGGCCGGTGGAACGGCCGCCGCGGCGGCGGGACGGGCCGGCAGCAGGGCCGCCAGCCGCTCGCAGACGGCCCCCGGCGGGGCCAGGACGGCCAGGTCGGCCGGGCTCCGGTGCGCCTCGGCCGGGTCGTCGGTGACCACGGCGACCGCCGTCCCCGGCTCGACCAGCGGCCCAGGCGCGTACGGGTACTGCCGGAACACCGGCGCCCCCACGGCCAGCACGACGTCGTGCGGCGCGAGCACGGCCCGCAGCCGCTCCCGGTCGGCCGGCAGCACCCCCGCGTACTGCGGATGGTCCTGCGGGAACCCCGCCAGCGCCCCGAACGACTCCTGGAACACCGGGCACGCCAGCCGCTCGGCCAACCGCACCAGCGGCCCCCAAGCCGCCCCCGCCCCCGCCACGATCGCCGGCGACCGCGCCCCGGCCAGCAGCTCGACCAGCGGCGCCAGGCCGGCGTCGGGCACGGCGGCGGGCCGCAGCACCCGGGCCGGGGCCGCCGGGGTCTCGCCGGCGAAGGGCGCGTCCCAGTCGTCCATCGGCACCACGACCAGGGCGGGGCCCCGGTGCGTGACCGCCTCGTGAAAGGCCCTGGCCAGCGCGCCGGGCACGTCCTGCGCCCGCACCGGCTGGTCGGTCCACACCGGGTAGTCGCCGGCCAGCCCGGCCAGCCGCCCGGCGAGGAACGGCTCCAGCGCCAGGTGCCGCCGGTCCTGCTGCCCCACCAGGACGACCAGGGGCGCCCGGTTCACCCGGGCCGTGGCGAGGGCGCCCACCGCGTTGCCCAGCCCGGCCGTGGTGTGCAGCACGGCCAGCGCGGGCTCGGCGTGCCCGACGGCCCAGCCGGTGGCCATGCCGACGACCGAGCCCTCGTGCAGCGCGAGCACGAAGCGGAGGTCGTCCGGCAGGCCGGTCAGCAGCGACACCTCGGTCGAGCCGGGGTTGCCGAAGATCGTCGTCAGGCCGTACCGCCGCAGCACCTCGAACGCCGCCGCCCGCACTGTGCTCATCGTGCCCCTCTCGCCTGCTGGACCTGCCCGCGCAGCTCGCCGAAACGCGGCAGCGACCGGGTGGTGAGCGGGTCCCCGTCGCGCGGCAGGTCGATGGCCAGGTCCTCCAGGTAGGCCCCGGTCTGCGCGCCCACGGCGGCGAACGGCTCGTGGCGGAAACTACGCCCTTGTCGGCTTCTGTCAAGGGATCACCATGGTCGATCATGTGCAGTCGCCGGCCAGAGGGCAGGCGGTGATCCGCGCGTTCAGCGCCGCGGCGCCCGAGCTGACGCTCAGCCAGGTGGCGCGGGCGACCGGCCTCAGCCGCGCCGCCGCCAGGCGCTTCCTCGTCACGCTCGCCGACCTCGGCCACGTGCGCAACGACGGCCGGCTGTTCGCGCTCACCCCGCGCGTCCTGGAGCTCGGGTACGCCTACCTGTCCGGCCTGTCGCTGCCCGAGGTCGCCGGCCCCCACCTGGAACGCCTGGCCGCCGAGGTGCACGAGTCCGCCTCGGTCGCGGTGCTCGACGGCGAGGACGTCGTGTACGTCGCCCGCGTCGCCACCGCCCGGATCGTGCGGCCCGACGCGCTGCGGGCCGAGCTGGAGCAGGTGCGCCTGCGCGCCTGGGCGATGGTGGACCAGGAGCTGGAGGAGGGCCTGCGGTCCGTCGCCGCGCCCGTACGCGACCACGCCGGCCGTACGGTCGCCGCCGTGAACGTCTCCACGCACGCCGGCCGCACCAGCCTGCACCAGGTCAGGACGGGGCTGCTGCCGGAGCTCCTGGCCACGGCGGCGCGCACGAGGCCGACCTGGCGAAGGTCTCGGTGACCCGCGCCTGACGCCCTCCTGCCGGTCGCCGGTCGTCCGTCACCGGTTGCGGTAGCGGTCGGTCGCGTCGCGGGTGGCCCGGATCGCCGCCTCGGCCCGGTCGTAGGTGCGCTGGGCCAGGCCGACGAAGATGCAGTCGACGATCAGCAGCTGGCTGATCCGGCTGGCCAGCGCGCCGGGCCGGAAGGCGGTCTCCCGGCCGGCCGACACCAGCGTGTGGCTGGCCAGGTCGGCCAGCGACGAGCGCGGGTTGTTGGTGATGGCCACGATCAGCGCCCCCGCCTCGGCCGCCGTACGGGCCGGGACCAGCACGTCGGGCGTCTCGCCGCTGCAGCTGATGGCCACCGCGACGTCGCCGTCCCGCAGCAGCGCCGCGCTGGTCAGGGCCAGGTGGGCGTCGCTGAACGGATGGCTGGACAGGCCGATGCGCAGCAGCTTCTGCGACATGTCGGCGGCCACCAGCCCGGAAGCCGCCACGCCGTAGACGTCCACCCGCCGGGCCACCGCGATGGCCTGGACGACCTCGCCGAGCTGGTCGGGGTCGAGCTGCGCCGCCGTGTCCGCCAGCGCGTCGGACTCCGCCCGCGCCACCTTGGCGATCACGTCGGTCAGCGGGTCGTCGGGGGCCAGGTCGCCGGGCACCAGACGTTCGGGCTGCTTGGCCACGGCGGCGGCCAGCGCGAAGCGCATCTGCGAGTAACCGGCGAAGCCGAGCGCCCGCGCGGTGCGCACGATCGTCGCCTCGCTGGTGCCCGACACCGCGCTGAACTCGGTGATCGTGCTCCGCACGACCAGCCCCGGGTCGTCCAGGATGATGCGCCCGATGGCCTGCGCCGCCGGGGTCAGCGACGGCAGCACCGCCCGCACGGTGGCGACCGGGTTCGCGGGCTCGGTGTTCAACGGGTCAGCCATTCGGCCGCCGCCTGCGCGGAGACGCGGGAGATGCCGTGCGTGGCGAGATGGGCGGCTCCGACGGGCGCGTCGCTGATGCCGGTGTCCACCACGATCGCGTCGGGCCGGACGGCCAGCGCCCGCGCCAGCGCCTCGCGCACCCACGGATGCCGGGCCGCGTCGTGCACCACGAGCACCACGGGACGGTCGTCGAAGGCGGGCAGCTCGCCGTCGCGGTCGAGGCGCACCCTGGCGGTGTTCGGCAGCCGGGCGGCCAGCGCGGCCGCGATGCCGGTCGGCGTGGCGGGATCGACCGCCTGGTTGAGCCGGGTGTTGACCTCCACGACCAGCGGCCCCCGGTCGAGCACGGCGGTGCCGGTGGTGGTCAGCGCGGCCCTCGCGGCCTCCAGGCCGACGCCCTCGTCGATGTCGGCGCGGGCCTTCTCGCGCAGCTCGGACCGCTCGGCGTACCAGGCGGACAGGGCGAGCACCCGGCCGGCCGCCTCGGCCAGCCGCTCCTCCGCCAGCCGGCCCGTGCGCACCGCCTCGACTATGGCGTCGCGCATCTCGTGCAGGCTGCGCTCGTCGGCCCGGCCGGCGCAGATGGTGTCGGCGCCGGCGGCCAGCGCGCGCACCGCGATCTCGCCGGGGCCGAACATGGCGGCCACGGCCTGCATCTCGATCGCGTCGGTGACCACCACGCCGTCGAAGCCGAGCTCGCCCCTGAGCAGGTCGGTCAGGGCGCTGTGGCTGAGCGTGGCCGGCATCGACGGGTCGAGCGCGGGCACGAGCAGGTGGCCGGACATGATCGAGCGCACCCCGTGCGCGATGGCGGCCCGGAACGGCGGCAGGTCGCGCTCGTCGAGCACCGCCCGCGAGGCGTGCACGGTGGGCAGCGCCAGGTGGGAGTCGGTGGTCGTGTCGCCGTGCCCCGGGAAGTGCTTGGCGCAGGCGGCCACGCCCGCGCCCTGCACCCCGGCCACGTACGCGACGGTGTGCCGGGCGACCAGCTCGGGGTCGGGCCCGAACGAGCGCACGCCGATGACCGGGTTCTCCGGATTCGCGTTCACGTCGGCGGAGGGGGCGTAGTCGAGGGAGATGTCGAGTTCGGCGAGCATCCGGCCGATCTGCCGGCCGACCCGCTCGGTCAGCTCGACGTCGTCGGCCACGCCCAGCGCCCGGTTGCCGGGGAAGGAGCTGCCGGCGAGCACTTCGAGCCGGGTGACCGCGCCGCCCTCCTCGTCGATCGCGACGATCGCGCCGGGGTTCTCGGCGCGCACCGAACGGACGAGCTGCTCGCCGATGGAGTTGCGGGCGAACAGGATGACGCCGCCCAGGCCCTCGCCCAGCGCGCGGCGCAGCCAGTCGGGAGGCGACGTCCCTTCGAACCCCGGCTGGAGCACCGTCATCGCAAGTCGGACCAGCTCTGCGCTCATGCGGCATTTTCCTTCACGGTTGTTGATCTGAAGGTAATTTTCTGTCATCGTCGCCCTCGACACAACCATTGTCGAGAGGCCACCCCCCATGCCCAGCAGAAGGACTCTCCTGAAGGGTCTCGCTCTCGCCGCCGCCGCGTCAGCCGTGCCGCTGCCGGCCTTCGCCCAGGCAGACTACGTCCCCCCGCTGCGTCAGATGCGCGGCATGTGGATCGCTTCCGTGGTCAACATCAACTGGCCCTCGAAGCCGGGGCTGAGCGCCGACGAGCAGAAGGCCGAATACCTCGCCTGGCTCGACGTGGCCGTGCAGCGCAAGCTCAACTCCGTGTTCGTGCAGATCAGGCCGACCGCCGACGCGTTCTGGCCGTCGCCGTTCGAGCCCTGGTCGCAGTACCTGACCGGCACCCAGGGCCAGGACCCCGGCTACGACCCGCTCGGGTTCGCCGTGGAGGAGACCCACAAGCGCGGCCTGGCCTTCCACGCCTGGTTCAACCCCTACCGCGTGTCGATGCAGCCCGACCCGGGCAAGCTGCACCCCGATCACCCCGGCCGCAAGAACCCCGACTGGATCCTGCCGTTCGGCGGCAAGCTCTACTACAACCCGGGCATGCCCGAGGTCCGCAAGTTCTGCCAGGACGCGATGATGGACGCGATCACCCGCTACGACATCGACGGCCTGCACTTCGACGACTACTTCTACCCGACCAACACCACTGCTTTCGACGACAGCGCCGCCTTCGCCAAGTACGGCGCCGGCTTCCCCGACCTGGCCTCCTGGCGGCGCAACAACGTCGACCTCATGGTCAGCGAGATGCAGCAGCGCGTCCTGCAGGCCAAGCCGGAGATCGCCTGGGGCATCAGCCCGTCGGGCATCTGGCGCAACAAGGGCACCGACCCGCTCGGCTCCGAGACCAACGGCGGCCAGTCCTACGACAACCTGCACGCCGACACCCGCGGCTGGGTCAAGAAGGGCTGGCTGGACTACATCGCGCCGCAGCTCTACTGGTACATCGGGCAGCCGCCGGCCGACTACTCCAAGCTCGTCCCGTGGTGGTCGGACGTGGCCGCGGGCACGAACACGCTGCTGTGGATCGGGCAGGCGGCGTACAAGGCGGGCGACCCGGCCCAGGCCGCCGAATGGCAGAAGCCGGACGAGCTGTCCAGGCACCTGACGCTCAACCGCGCCCACCCCGAGGTCGGCGGCGACATCTGGTACAACGCCAACGACGTCAAGGTGGACCGGCTCGCCTCCATCACGACCGCCGTCAACGACCACTACCAGCGCCCCGCGCTCGCGCCCGTGCTGCCCCGCCTGGCGAACGGCGAGCCGCCGCGCCGCCCGGTGGTGGCGTACGCGCTGCGCCGCACCGGCGGCGTCGAGGTGCGCGTGGTCGCCACCGGCCGGGACGAGCCGTTCCAGTTCGCCATCTTCCGCTTCCCGGACGAGGCCGGCCAGAACGCCTTCGCCGACGCGCGCAACCTGGTCGCCGTCGTGCCCGCCGACCGCCAGATCCGCTGGACGGACCCCGACGGCAAGCGCGGCGACCACTACTACGCGGTCGCCGTCGACCGGGCCAACAGGACCAGCAAGCCCAGCCACGGTTTCCGGGTGATCTGAAGGACACCGGTGAAGGCACGCTGACCTCCGGCGTCGCGCGCATGGCTCACCAGCGCGCGTCGCCGGCGCGTTCCCTGACCGGCGTCGAGCACGGCGCGCGCCACCGGCCTGTCGGCCCGCGGTCGCCCGCCGTCGCCCGTTCCGCGCCCAGCAGGGGTGAGCGCAGTGATCTCTCGATGGTTCCGACGCTGCCGGAACCCCTCGCCGAAGCCCCGGTCGCGATCTGGCTCCCTCTAGGAAGCCCTCCTACCGGCCGCCGACGGCTGCTGCTCAGCCGCGGCGCCCGCCGACCGCTGTGGTGGCACCACAGGGGTCGGGCGCACCAGCCCGAGCGCGACGACCTCGTTGGCGAGGCGCGTGCGGCGGTTGGTGCCCTCAGGAATCCTGAACTTCTGGTACAGCCGCAGCAGGTGTTGCTTGACCGCGGCTTCGGTCACGACCAGGTCGTCGGCGATCTCGCGCGCCGTCGCCGGAGCGACGAACGCCTCGTCGGACAGCGCCGGCCTGCAGAGCGAGGTCAGCACATCGACCTCGCGCCTGGTCAGCTCGGGCGCCGCCGCCCTGCGCAGCTCGACCTCGGGGGTGAAGTCCTCACGGGGGACTCCACCGATGCGACCCCGCGCCGCGCCGAACGAGACGACGTCTCCGTCGTCAAGGACCCTCCGGGCGATCGGCCTGCCGTTCACCCGTGTGCCGTTGCGGGACAGGCCCAGATCAACGACGTACAGGTAGGGTCCTCGTCTGACGAACTCGGCATGGAGTCGAGACACACTGGGGTCGGTGAGCCGGATGTCCACACCCCGGCCTCTCCCGACCGTCGTGATCTCGGGGCGCAACGGGACCACGTCGCCGGTGTCCTCGATGCGTATGAACGGCCCCTCCACGGCAGTTCCTCCCCAGGTAGCCCGCCGTAACTATTACTACAGCTCCGGCTTACCCAACCGAGGGGATGCGGAATCTCCTTTGCCGAAAGGAGAATCCCCCGTGAAATTGGTCTGGACCTCTGCGGACGGTTTTACCTGCTCACGGGTAGACTTCGGAGGAAGATAAGCGGAGGAAACACTCATGGCGGACAAGCCCACGAAAGGCCTGGCCGATGTCGTCGCCGCGTCCACAGCGCTGAGTGACATCGACGGCAAGGCCGGTCGCCTGTTCTACCGTGGATACGACATCCACGATCTGGCCGGCCGAGCGACGTTCGAGGAGACCGCGTACCTGCTGCAGCGCGGCAGGCTGCCCGACCGGGCCCAGCTGGAGGCGTACGGCGCCGACCTGGCCCAGGGCAGGGAGCTCGGCGCGCTGGTCGCCGCCAACGTGGCGGAGATCGCCGAGAAGCAGAAACCCATGGAGGCGCTCCGCTCCCTCGTCTCACTCTCCGGCGCCGACGACCCCGACAAGGACTCCACCGCCCCCGACGCGAACCTGCGCAAGGCGGCCCGCCTGACCGCGCAGCAGCCCGTGCTGGTCGCCCGCTACCACGCCGCGCGCACCGGCGGCGCGGCCCCCGAGGCCGACCCCGAGCTCAGCATCGCCGGCAACTTCCTGCTCCAGGTCACCGGACGCGCCCCCGAGCGGCGTGCGGTAGAGATCTTCGACGAGTGCCTGGTGCTGCACGCCGACCACACGATGAACGCCTCGACGTTCGCCGCCCGCGTCTGCGCCGCGACCCTGTCGGACATGCACTCGGCCATCGTCGCGGCCATCGGCACGCTCAAGGGCCCGCTGCACGGCGGCGCGAACGAGCAGGTCATGAAGACCCTGGAGTCGATCCCGCCGGGCGGGGTGGCCCAGGCCGTGCGCGACAAGCTCGCCGCGGGCGAGAAGATCATGGGCTTCGGCCACCGCGTCTACAAGACCGAGGACCCGCGCGCGACGCACCTGCGCCGCATGTCCGCCGAGCTGGCCGAGGCCGCCGGCGACGACACCTACTACCGGATGTCGAAGGAGATGGAGGAGGTCGTCTTCGAGACGAAGGGCCTCTATCCGAACGTCGATTTCTACGCGGCGTCGGTCTACCACTACCTTGGCATTCCGACGGACCTGTTCACCCCCGTCTTCTCGATCAGCCGCATGTCCGGCTGGACCGCGCACGTGATCGAGCAGCATGCCGACAACAGGCTGATCCGGCCCGACAGTGAATACATTGGCGAGCGCGATCAGAAGTGGAAGCCAATAGAAGAGCGTTGAGCCGAGAGAACGAACGTGAACGCTGGGGACCGTTCCCGCTGATCGTGGCGGGAGCGGTCGCCGCCGTGCTCGTGATCCTGTTGGTGGACCCGCGCTGGGGCGGGTTCGCGCTGGGCGGTGTGCTGATGGTCGCCGCCGCGCTCCGGTTCGCCGGGTTCGACGGGCAACTGGCCGTCCGCGACAAGAAGACGGACGTCATCACGCTGATCGCGTTCGGCTTCCTCATGGCCCTGACCTCGCTCGCGCTGTACAACAACGGGTTCAAGGCCTGGCTCCTGTCCCTTTTGGCCGGTTGACGGGACGGTCCGATAGCCTCAACGCATCCATTCATTGAAGGGGAACCATTCGCATGCCCAAGATCAAGGTGGAGGGTCCGGTCGTCGAGCTCGACGGCGACGAGATGACCAGGATCATCTGGCAGTTCATCAAGGACCAGCTGATCCTTCCCTACCTCGACGTCGACCTGAAGTACTACGACCTGGGGATCGAGTACCGGGACTCGACGGACGACCAGGTCACCATCGACGCCGCCAACGCCATCAAGAAGTACGGCGTCGGTGTGAAGTGCGCCACCATCACCCCCGACGAGGCGCGGGTCGAGGAGTTCGGGCTCAAGAAGATGTGGAAGTCCCCGAACGGGACCATCCGCAACATCCTCGGCGGCGTGATCTTCCGTGAGCCGATCATCATGTCGAACGTGCCGCGGCTCGTGCCCGGCTGGACCAAGCCGATCGTCGTCGGCCGTCACGCCTTCGGCGACCAGTACCGCGCCACCGACCTGGTCATCCCCGGCGAGGGCACCCTGACCCTCACGTACACGCCGAAGGACGGCTCCGAGCCGATCGAGCTCGACGTGTACGACTTCCCGGGCGGCGGCGTCGCCATGGCTATGTACAACCTCGACGAGTCGATCCGCGACTTCGCCCGCGCCTCCATGCGCTACGGCCTGGCCCGCAACTACCCGGTCTACCTCTCGA
The DNA here is from genome assembly GCF_053601695.1 of Nonomuraea sp. NPDC004702. NCBI lineage: Bacteria > Bacillati > Actinomycetota > Actinomycetes > Streptosporangiales > Streptosporangiaceae > Nonomuraea > Nonomuraea sp. NPDC004702. The sequence continues at coordinate 81,706 of NZ_JBSGCE010000018.1, read as the reverse complement.
CGAAGAACACCATCCTCAAGGCGTACGACGGCCGCTTCAAGGACATCTTCGCCGAGGTCTTCGAGACCGAGTTCAAGGCCGACTTCGAGAAGGCCGGGCTCACCTACGAGCACCGCCTCATCGACGACATGGTCGCCGCGGCGCTCAAGTGGGAGGGCGGCTACGTCTGGGCCGCCAAGAACTACGACGGCGACGTGCAGTCCGACACGGTCGCCCAGGGCTTCGGCTCGCTCGGCCTGATGACCTCCGTCCTCATGACCCCCGACGGCCAGACCGTCGAGGCCGAGGCCGCCCACGGCACCGTGACCCGCCACTACCGCGAGCACCAGAAGGGCAACCCCACCTCCACGAACCCGATCGCCTCGATCTTCGCGTGGACGCGTGGCCTGGCCCACCGCGGCAAGCTGGACAACACCCCCGCCGTGACCGACTTCGCCAACAAGCTGGAGCAGGTCTGCATCGAGACCGTCGAGAGCGGTCAGATGACCAAGGACCTCGCCATGCTGGTCGGCGGCGACGCCAAGTGGCTCACCACCCAGGACTTCCTGGCCGCCCTGGACGAGAACCTCAAGAAGAAGATGTCTGCTTGAGAGAAAGCGGCCTCTACCTGCGGCTTCGTCGCACGGTAGGGGCCGTTTCGCATGTCCGGGGCCGTCCGCGGGCCGTCCCGGCTCACCCGCTCAACCGGTCACCGGTTCGCGCGGCGCCAGTCGCTCGCGGTGAGGCGGTACAGGACGTGGCGGCGCAGCCGGTGGCCGGGCGGCAGGACGGGATGGTCGAAGTCCCCCTCGGGGTCGTGGACCATCCCGAGGCGGCGCATGACGGCGCTGGAGCGGGTGTTGACCGTGGCCGTGAAGGAGACCACCTCCGCCAGGCCGAGCCGGTCGAAGGCGAAGCCGAGCGCGGCGCCGGCCGCCTCGCTCGCGTAGCCGTGCCCCCACGACCCGCGGTTAAGCCGCCAGGCGATCTCCGTCGCGGGCATGAAGGGGGCCTCGAACGTCGGCCGGTGCAGGCCGGTGAAGCCGATGAACTCGCCGGTGTCCAGCCGTTCCAGCGCCCAGCGTCCCCAGCCCTGCCGGGTGATCAGGTCGTCGCTGGCGTCGGCGAGCGCGTCGCTCTGCTCGCGGCTGAGCGTGGCGGGGAAGTGTTCCATGACCTCGGGATCGGCGTTGAGCTCCGCGAAGGGCTCGCGGTCGGAGGGGCGCCAGGGCCGCAACAGCAGGCGCTCGGTACGCAGCTCGACCGGCGGCAGGTGGGTGGAGTCGATCACCGGGAACATCTTATGCGCGGGGTGAGGTGGGGGAGCTCGTACTCTTGGTCCCGTGTTGAGTAGTAACCGGCTGCGTGTCCTGCTTGAGGTGTTCAGGACGGGCAGTATCGCCGGTGCGGCCAGGGTGCTGAAGTTGTCGCCGTCCGCGGTGTCCCATCAGCTGTCCCGGCTGGAGCAGGAGGCGGGGGTCGGGCTGGTCGAGCGCAACGCCCAGAGCCTGCGGCTGACCGAGGCGGGACGCCGCCTGGCCATCCGCGCACAGGAGGTCGTCGACATCATCGAGGCGGCCGAGAAGGACCTGCTCGCCCAGGCCAGGGTGGACGCCGGCGAGCTGCGCATCGGCTTCTTCGCCTCCGCCGGGTACCGGCTGCTGCCGCTGGCGTTGTCGCGGTTCGCCTCCCGGTATCCCAAGGTGGCGCTCGACCTGGTGGAGGGCCAGCCGTACGAGCTGCTGCCCGATCTGGAGCGCGGCGCGCTCGACGTGCTGGTGGTCTTCGAGCACGCGCTCGATCCGTGGCAGTGCCCGGAAGGGGTGGAGGTCGTCCACCTGTTCGACGAGCCGCAGCTGCTGGTCCTGCCGACCGGCCACGCCGCCGCCCAGCGGCCCAAGGTGCGGCTGGCGGACCTGGCCGAGGAGCCGTGGATCACCACGTTCGGCGCCGAGCACCCGGTGTCGATCCTGGAACGGGCCAGCACGCTGGAGGGCTTCTCGCCGCGGATCCGCTGCCGCAGCGACCACTACGAGGTGACGATCGGCCTGGTACGGGCCGGGCTCGGCGTCGCGCTGGTGCCGAGCCTCGGCCTGCAGGGCGCGACCGGGCTGCACACCTGCCGGCTGACCACGCCGAACCTGTTCCGCCGGATCGGCGTGGCCAGGCGGCCGACCAATCCCAACCCGGCCGCCCGGTCGTTCCTGGCGTACCTGCGTACGGCCTCGGCCCAGCTCAGGAACTCGCTGGAGCCGTCGCTGCGCTGAGGCGGGCGGCGACGTCCAGGCCGGCCCGCCGTACGGCGGAGGTCAGGTCGTGCTCGCTGCCCGCGGGGCCGTGGGCCAGGACGGCGTAGGCGATGCGGCCGTCCATGATGCCGACGTCGGACCGGACGCCCTCGTCGGTGCCGGTCTTGTTGGCCAGCCAGTCGCCCTCGGGATCGTGCCTGACCAGGGCGGGGACGAGCCCGTGGTCGGTGTTCTGCCGCATCCAGCCGCGCATGAGCGCCTGCCAGCCGCCCGGACCGGCGAGCAGCGCGGCCAGGCCGGACAGCTCGGCCGCGGTGCCGATCGCGAACGTCGGCGGGTCCTGCGGGGTGCGCGGTTCCCTGATGCGGTCGAGCAGCCTGGTCCGCGACAGCCCGAGGGCCGCGGCGGCGGCGTTGACCCGGTCCAGGCCGATCGTGCGCAGCAGCGCGTTCGTGGCGGTGTTGTCGCTGACGGCGGCGGTCAGCAGGGCGAGGTCGCCGATCGTCCAGACGCGCGCGGACAGCGACGTGAGCAGCCCGGAGCCGCCGCAGTAGTCGTCGTCGTGCAGCGTCACGGGCGTGTCGGGGGCCAGGATGCCGCCCTCGACGCTCATCGCCACCTCGGCCAGCAGCAGCAGCTTGCCGACGCTGGCCAGCGGCAGCTCGGCGTCCTCGTTGACGCCGTGGAACTCGCCCGTCACCAGATCGCGCGTCGCGACGGCGAGCGTGATGTCGTTCACCGCCCGATGATCCTTCCTGGTCTGTCCTCGGTGAGCCTGTTGTCCTCCACGGCGAGCCGTCCGGCCACCACGACGGCCCTGATGCCGACGGGAGGCAGCAGCGGGTCGGCGTAGGTCGCGCCGTCGGCCACCGTCGCGGGGTCGAAGAGCACCAGGTCGGCGTGCGCTCCGTCGCGCACGACGCCCCGGTCCGCCAGCCCGAACCGGTCGGCCGCCATGCCGGTCATCTTGTGGACGGCGGTCTCCACCGGGAACAGTCCCTGGTCGCGGGAGTAGCGGCCGAGCACCCTGGGGAAGGTGCCGGCCAGCCGGGGGTGCGGATGGCCCGGCTTGGGCACGCCGTCCGAGCCGATCATGACGTACTCGCTCGCCAGGACCCGCTGGACGTCGTCCTCGCGCATGGAGTGGCTGATGATGGTCACCTCGCCGTCCTCGGCGAGCAGCAGCTCGGCCGCCGCGTCCACCGGGTCGCCGCCCAGCTCGGCGATCGTGCGGCCCTCGGCCTCGGGATGACGGGTGGCGCAGGCGACCGAGATGCGGTCCCAGCCGCCGTTGCCGACCGTGTTCTCCCAGCCCGGCACGCCGTCCTCGATGGCCGCGCGCATCCGGTCGCGCTGGCCGGGGTCGCGCAGCCGGTCGAGCAGCGCCTCGGTGCCGCCGTCGTTGGCCCACGGAGGGAACATCGCCGACAGCGACGTGCTGCCCTCGGTGTAGGGGTAGACGTCGCAGGTGAGGTCCATGCCCTGGGCACGCAGCGCGGCGATGCGGGGGAGCGTGCGCAGGGTCTTGCCCCAGGCGTGCTTGCCGGCCGTCTTGTGGTGGCTGACGTGCAGCGCGGCCCCGCTGCTGCGGGCGATCTCGACGGCCTCCTCCAGCGCCTCCTCCACGCGCGACATCTCGTCCCGCAGGTGGGTGACGTACGGCTTGCCGTGCCGGGCCGCGACGCGGGCCAGCGCGACCACCTCGGCGGTGTCGCCGTACGTGCCGGGGGTGTAGATGAGGCCGGTGGACAGCCCGGCGGCGCCGGCGGCCAGCGCCTCGTCGAGCAGCGCGCACATGGTGGCGAGCTCGGCGGGGGTGGCCGGGCGGTCCTCGTAGCCGAGCACGCCGGCCCGCAGGGTGCCGTGGCCGACGAGGGAGGTCAGGTGGTTCGACCGGGGGGCCCGCTCGTGCGCCGCGACGAACCCGTCGTAGTCCTCAAAAATCGGGATGTCGCCGCCGAAACCGGCCCGGCTCGACCGGCGCAGCGCCGGCACCCGCTCGGGCAGCGCCGGGAACAGGCTCGACCCGCAGTTGCCGCAGATCTCCACCGTGACGCCCATGAGCACGGGCGCGGCGGCCAGCTCCCGGCCCGCCTCCCCGAGCAGGGTGACCGCGTCGGAGTGGGTGTGCACGTCGATGAACCCGGGCGCGACCACCAGCCCGGCGGCGTCGATCACCCGCCCCCCGCCGCCGTCGGACGGGCCGCCTCCGGGCAGCAGGACGAGGCGGTCACCGCGGACGCCGACGTCGGCCCGGCGCAGCGGCGCGCCCGTCCCGTCGGCCACGAGGCCACCGCTGATCAGCATGTCGAGGCTCACGTGGCCGAACCCTCCCTGAGAAGCGAGCCGTTCACAGCACCTGCCCGAGGAAGGCGCGGGTGCGCTCGTGACGCGGCGCGGACAGCACCTCGCGCGGCGGCCCCTCCTCCACGATCACGCCGTCGTCGATGAACACCAGGTGGTCGCCCGCCTCTCTGGCGAAGCCCATCTCGTGGGTCACCACGATCATCGTCATCCCGCTGGCCGCCAGGTCGCGCATGACCTGCAGCACCTCCTGCACCAGCTCGGGGTCGAGCGCGCTGGTCGGCTCGTCGAACAGCATGAGCTTGGGGTCCATGGCCAGGCTGCGCGCGATCGCGACCCGCTGCTGCTGGCCGCCCGACAGCTGCCTGGGGTAGTGGCCGGCCCGGTCGGCCAGCCCCACCCGGTCGAGCAGCGTCATCGCGCGCTCGGCCGCCTTCGCCTTCGGCAGGCGCTTGACCGTGCACGGGCCCTCCATGACGTTCTCCAGCGCGGTCATGTGCGGGAACAGGTGGAAGCGCTGGAAGACCATGCCGATCTCCTGGCGCTGGCGGCACAGCTCGCCGGGCCGCAGCAGGTGCAGCTTGCCGCCCTGCTCGCTGAAGCCCATGAGCTCGCCGTCGACCCACACCCGGCCCGCGTCGATCGTCTCCAGCCGGTTGACGCAGCGCAACAGCGTCGACTTGCCGGACCCGGACGGGCCCACCACGCAGACCACCGCGCCGGCCGGCACGTCGAGGCTGACGCCCTTCAGCACCTCCAGCTGGCCGAAGCGCTTCCGGACCGATTCGATCTTCACCATGCTAGTGGCCACGGCTGAACCTCCTCTCCAGGGAGCGCTGGCCGAAGGTGGCCACGGTGGTGAGCAGCAGGTACCAGGTGGAGGCGACCACCAGCAGCGCGATCACCTCGAAGTTGTCCAGGTAGATGCGCTGGGAGACGGTCAGCAGCTCCGCGCCGGAGATGACCGAGACCATCGAGGTGGTCTTCAGCATGGAGATGAACTGGTTGCCGGTCGGCGGGATGATCACCCGCATCGCCTGCGGCAGCACGACCCTGCGCAGGATCTGCCGGTGCGTCATGCCCAGCGACTCGGCCGCCTCCCGCTGCCCGGGATCCACCGAACGGATGCCCGCGCGGACGATCTCGGCCATGTACGCGCCCTCGTTGATGGTCAGCCCGAGCAGCGCCGCCGTGAACGGCGTGATCAGCTCGTTGGCCGGCCACTGGAGGAACATCGGGCCGCCGAACGGCACGCCGAGCCCGATCTCGGGGAAGACCAGGCCGATGTTGAACCAGAAGATGAGCTGCACCAGCAGCGGCGTGCCCCGGAAGAACCAGGTGTAGAGGCCGGCCGCGCCGCGCAGCACCGGGCTGTCCGACAGCTGCATGACGGCGGCGACCACACCGAGGGCGACGCCGATGACCATGGACAGCGCGGTGAGCGCGATCGTGATCCACAGGCCGCCGAGCACGCGGCCGTCCAGCAGGAACTCGGCGATGACGTCCCAGTGGAGGTTGGGGTTGACGATGACGGTGTAGGCCAGCCACGCCATCACCAGCGCCGCGACCACCGCCGCGACGAGCCGCCCGGGCCTGGGCGGCTTCACCGCCTCGATCGGGAGTTCCATCATGCGCCGGTGTTGATCGTGACCTTGGGCACGGCGTTGGCCGTCGTGCCGTACTTCTCCAGGATCTTGCCGTACTCGCCGCTGTCGATCAGTTCCTGGAGCGCCTTGGCGACGGCGTCGCGCAGGCCGGTCTGCTTCTTGTCGATCGCGATGCCCCAGGGGCCGGCGTCGTACTGCTCGGCCAGGACCTCGTACTTGCCGGTCTCCTTGGCGTACATGGCGGCCACGGGGGAGTCGACGATCGTGGCGACGGTACGGCCGGAGTCGATGGTGAGCAGGCCGGTGGGGGCGTCCTCGCTCTGCATGATCTCCATCTTCTGGGCGCACTTCTCGTTCTGGCGCTTGCCGATCTCCAGGTTGGAGCTGCCCTTGGCCAGGACGACCTTCTTGCCGCACAGGTCCTCAAGGGTCTTGATGCCCTCGGGGTTGCCCTTCTTGACCATGATCGAGCCGCCGGCGTTGAAGTAGTCGACGAAGTCGACGGCCTTGCGGCGCTGTTCGAGGTCGCTGAGCGCGGCCATGGCGATGTCCCACCGGCCGCCCTGCAGGCCGGGGATGAGGCCGTCGAAGGAGGCGTTGATGATCCGGGTCTTCAGCCCGAGCCGCTCGCCGACCGCCACGGCCAGGTCGGCGTCGACGCCGGTCATCTCCTGGGTGCCCGGCTTGTACATCTCCATCGGGGGATAGCCTTCCGAGGTCGCCATGCGGAGCTCGCCGGACTTCCGTACGGAATCCGGGACGAGGTCCTTGGCGCTCTTGCCGGTCGAGGAGGGCGGCGTGGGGGCCGCCGCCGTACCCGAGGTGGACCTCCCGCATCCCGCGCCGAGCGCGCAGGCCGCCACCAGGGCGATGACCAGGTGTGTTCGCATGGCATGTCATCGTGGCCAGGCCGTCAGGCGGCACCAAGCCTCGTGAAGGCATGCGACCCTCAGCAACGAATCCGTCGATGCTCGACCCTTCATGCCCTCGCGGTTGTCTACGCTCGCCCCTCATGAGTTTGGACATCTGGCCCCAGACCGCCACATGGCACGACGGGGAGCTGCGGCTCGGCGGGATCGGCGCGGTCGAACTGGCCCGGGAGCACGGCACGCCCGCGTACGTGCTGGACGAGGCCGACTTCACCGCCCGCGCCCGCGCCTGGCTGGACGCGCTGCCCGACGGCGACGTGCACTACGGCGGCAAGGCGTTCCTCTGCCCCGAGGTGGTGCGCTGGCTGGACCGGCTGGGCCTGTCCCTGGACGTCTGCACGGGCGGCGAGCTCGCCGTGGCCATGGCCGGCGGGATGCCGCCGGAGCGGGTCGTCTTCCACGGCAACAACAAGTCGGCCGACGAGCTGCGCAGGGCCGTGGCCTGGGGCATCGGCTGCGTGGTCGTCGACTCCTTCGCCGAGATCGCCAGGCTCGCCGAGATCGCCGCCTCCCTGGGCGTCCGGCAGCGGGTGATGATCAGGGTGACGCCGGGCGTGGACCCGCACACCCACGCCTTCATCGCCACCGGCGGCGAGGACTCCAAGTTCGGCTTCTCGCTGAGCGCCGGCGCCGCCGCGCTCGCGGTGGCGCAGGTGACCGCCGAGCCCGCGCTGGAGCTGTACGGCCTGCACTCCCACATCGGCTCGCAGATCTTCGAGCTGGACGGCTTCGGCACCGCCGCCGCCAGGATGGCCGCCTTCGCCGCCGAGACCGGCGTCACCAGGCTCGACCTGGGCGGCGGCCTCGGCATCGCCTACACGCCCGACGACCCCACCCCGCCCACGCCCGCCGAGCTGCTCGCCGTGCTCAGGAAGGAGACCGCGGGCCTGCACCTGGCCGTCGAGCCCGGCAGGTCGATCGCCGGGCCGTCCACGGTCGCCCTGTACGAGATCGGCACGATCAAGGGCCGGTACGTGAGCGTGAACGGCGGCATGAGCGACAACCCCCGCCCCGGCATGTACGGCGCCGCCTACACCGCCGCCCTGGCCAACCGCGCCTCCGACGCCCCCACGAGCGCGTTCACCGTGGTCGGCAAGCACTGCGAGAGCGGGGACGTGCTGGTCAGGGACATCGCGCTGCCTGGCGACGTGCGGCCCGGCGACCTGCTCGCCGTCCCGGTGTCGGGCGCCTACCAGCGCTCGATGGCCAGTAACTACAACCACGTGCCCAGGCCGCCGGTGGTCGCGGTGCGCGACGGGCAGGCGCGGGTCATCGTCCGCCGCGAGAGCGAGGAGGACCTGCTGCGGCTCTACCTGTGACGCGGCCGCGAAGCCGCGCCGGCGCTCAGGGCGTGAGCTTGGCCAGGTCGGGGGCGTAGGCGGTCATCCAGCTCGGGTGCAGCCGGTAGTAGACCACGTCGTTCTCCCAGTCGAAGGCGTCCGCGCCGTAGAAGTCCTTGAAGTAGTCCAGGATGGCCGGCCAGTCGGCGGCCGGCTCGCCGTCCCGCGGGTTGAGGATCTCCACCCTGCCGTGGGTGAACACGCCCAGGTCCTCCCCGCGCATGTGGGCGACGCTGGCCGCCGGGCGGGTGGCGAGGTGGCGTGCCTTGGCGGCGCCGCGGGCCGTGCCGAAGTGCCATTTGCCGTGCAGGAAGTGGCCGTCGGCGCCGCTGATCCGCGGCTCGCCCTTCGCCGTCACGGTGGACACGGCGAGGACGCGCATGCCGGTCAGGAGCCCGGTGAGCTGCTCGGCGGTCAGGGTGCGCTCGGTGACGATCGAGCGCAGGTGCGAGGTGGAGCGGGAGAGCGAGGCGTCCAGGAGCGCCTGGAGCTCTTCGAGCTCCTGCGGGGTTTCGCGCATTGAGGTCCTTGTCTGTACGTACGTACCGGCCCGCGGTCGGCGCCGGCCGGTGGGACCATGCTCGACCGGAAACCCGACACCCTGTGTCGTGTTTTCCGGAACTCAGGACGAATCTCTGACGCGGGCCGCCTGTTCCTCCTGGACCCTGCGAGCGGTGCGCAGGAAGCCGAGGATCACCGCCAGCTCGTCCGGCCCGTACCCCTCCAGCGCCCGCGCGCCCGCCTGGCCGACCGGGACGAAGATCTCGGCCTCGGCGGCGCGGGCGGCGTCGGTGGCGGCGACCAGGACGCGGCGGCGGTTGCCCGGATCGGGCGCGCGGGCCACCATGCCCGCGCGTTCCAGCCGGTCAATGACGGTGGTGACGGCCGCCGGGCTCAGCTTCAGCGCGAGGCTGAGCGCGCCCGCGGCGACCGGGCCCTCGGCCAGGACGACGTCGAGGCAGCGCAGGTCGGTGCGGTTGAGGCGGAGCCGGGCCGCGGCGGCCTCGTCGAAGGCGTCGAAGCTCTGCTGCAACTGCCGGAGCTCCATGGCGATCTCTCCGATGACGGCACGTTTCGACATTCGAACCTTTCTGGTATCGTACTTTTCGTCAGTCGAAATGACGATATCACTTCCGGAGGCACCGCCATGCGCTCGACCACCCTCGCCGCGTCCGACACCGCCGAGATCCAGCGCCTGTTCGCCGACTTCATGACGGCCTGGACCGCCGGGGACGCCCGCGCGTTCGGCGCCCTGTTCACCGACGACTCCGACTACGTCTCCTACGACGGCACGATCGCCCGCGGCCGCCGCGCGCACGAGCTCAACCACGACAAGCTCTTCCGCGGCGTCCTGGCCGGCTCGGCGCTCGTCGGCGACCTGGAGTCGGTGCGCTTCCTCACCCCCGACGTGGCGGTCGTGCACGGCACGGCCTCCGTCCTGATGCCCTGGCGGTCCACGCTGCCCAGGCGGCGGCTGTCCCGGCAGACCGTCGTCGTGGTGCGGACGGGCCAGGGCTGGCGCATCGGCGCGATCCACAACGGCCGGGTCCGGCCGGTCACCGTCCCGGAGCCGGACGCGTTCCCGTCCCGGATGTCGCAGCTGATGGCCCGGGTCGCCCGCAGGCTCGGCCTCGGCAGGGGATGACGCTTTTCGCAATCCCTGACCCTTCTTTGACGAGGTCGCGGCGTGGCGCAGTTGATCATCTGGGTAAGGCCCAACCTGTAACAGTCGTACGCGTCTCGGGGGGTTCGGATGCGACTGGGTATTTTGACAGGAGCGGGGCTCCTTGCGGCCGCCGTCGTCCTGACCGGGTGCGACTCGCCGCCCGACACAGCCAAGATCACCGACAGCAAGGCCGAGGCCGCGGCCAAGCTGAAGCAGAGCAAGGCGGCCAAGATCGCGCTGGCGCGCAAGGTCAAGGCGAACGAGCTGGGCCAGATCCCGGTGCTGATGTTCCACCGGGTCATCAAGAACCCGGCCACCACCGACGACAGGACGCCGCAGCAGTTCCGCTCGGACCTGGAACGGCTGGTCAAGGAGGACTACGTCCCGATCAGCGCGTCGGAGATGGTGACCGGGAAGATCAACGTCCCGGCGGGCAAGCATCCCGTGGTCCTGACGTTCGACGACTCCTCGCCCTCGCAGCTCACGCTGAACGAGATGGGCGTCCCGCAGCCGGACACCGCCGTGGCGATCCTGCGCGAGGTGGCCGCCAAGCACCCGGGTTTCCGGCCGGCCGCCACCTTCTACGTCACCCGTGACATGTTCGGCAAGACCGTGCGCGAGGAGCAGGCCCAGACGCTGGGCTGGCTCAAGGACAACGGCTTCGACATCGGCAACCACACCCGTGACCACGTCAACCTGCACGGACGCTCGGAGAAGGAGGTGGAGGACCAGATCGGCGGCATCGCCAAGCAGATCGACGACCTGACCAAGGTCAAGCCCAACTCCATCGCCCTGCCGTACGGCAACCAGCCGCGCAACAAGAACTGGGCGCTGCACGGCAAGCTCTACAACCACGCCGGCGCGTTCCTGGCCGGATACACGCCCGCGCCGTCGCCGTTCAGCAAGGCGTTCGACCCGGGCGGCATCCCGCGCATCCGGGTCATGGAGAAGAAGGGCGACTGCGCGCAGTTCTGCTCGGCGGCCTGGCTCGACTGGCTCAAGAACAACCCGGACATGCGCTACACCTCGGACGGTGACGTCAGCACGGTCGCGTACCCGAAGTTCAAGAACCCGTACCTGCGCAAGTCCTTCACCACCTGGAGCCTGCCCTACTGACGGACGCGCCCGAGCGCCACGCTCAGCTCGGCGGGTTGCAGCATGAAGTCGGCCACCTCGCCGGTGACGCCGATCGGGCGGGCGGCCCCGGTGCGCAGGTCCAGCACCAGGTAGGCGGTCTCGCCCAGCGGGCCGTTCGCCCTGACCGTGAGGGTGTCCTCGTCCTCCCAGCGCAGCAGGGCGGCGAGCCACCAGCCGGTGGCCAGCCGCGGCGTGACCGTGCGCACGTGTTCGCCGGTCTTCGTGTCCCACAGGGCGAGGCCCTGCGGGAGCACGCCGCCGGGGGTGAGCTCCCGGTGCCGTGACGCGATCAGGCGGCCGGAGGGGGACGGCTCGATGGCCCACTCCACGTTGCCCGGCATGGTGTAGCTGCGCAGCAGGTCGCCCTTGGGCGAGTAGACGGCGAACCACACCGACCTGAGGTGGCCCGGGGAGCGGCGGGTGGGCTCGACGCTCTTCATGACGAGACCTTCCGACGTCCATCCGGTGACCTGCCCGCGGTCCGGGAGGCGGGTGGCGGTGCCGCGCGCGACGTCCACGATCACGGGCGGCTCCAGCACCACGTCGGTGTCCTTGGTCAGATGGTCGGGCTGGAGGAGCACGTGCCGGCCGTCCAGGGAGAACAGCGGTGGCTGAGCGCCGAACAACGCCGTGACGGTCCCGCGCGGCTGCCTGACGGGGAGCCGTTCGACGGCTCCCGTCCGCAGGTCGGCCACGACGTAGGTGTTGTCGCTGTCCCTCAGGAAGGCGGCACGCCGGCCGTCCCGGCTGAGGGCGAACATCGTCTGGTCGAAGCTGTACGGCAGGCGGCCGCGCTCCACGCCGTCCCCGACGAGGATCATGTGCGCGCACTCCTCGCAGCTCGGGACGTACGCGTAGCGGATCGAGGTGGCGTACTTCGTGCGCTTCGCGGGCTTCGCCGGCTCTTTGGCCGTCCTGCCGGGCGTGACCGGCTGGGAGCGGACGAACCGCACGCCGGGCTCCGCCGACAGGGGCGCGGCGACCCACGCGGCGGCCAGAGCCACGCTCAGGGCGGCGGCCCCCGCCCGCCAGGGACGCCTCCGGCGGCGCGTCACGCCAGCCTGCCGACGACGACCTCGCCGAGGCGGGAGGGGACGTTCTTCACCTGGCGGCTCTTCCCCGTCTCCAGGTCCACGAGGTACAGGACGGGATCGTCCCAGCCGAGCATGACGAGCAGGCGCCCGTCCTCCGTCCACCGCACCAGCTCGGCCTCGGCGCCCGGCCCGCCCAGCGTCGCGCGGCCCCGCACCCGGCCGCCGGTGCGCGGATCCATGGTCAGCACCTCGTTGTCCGAGACGAGGACCAGGCGGTCGCCGTCGGGCGTGAGCAGCGCCTGCAACGCCGGGTCGAAGGGCGTCCTGGCGCGTACGGCCCCCTGTGCGTCGAGCGTGACCAGCTCGGTGTCGGGGGCGCCCTCCAGGGCCCGTCGGCCGGTGGTGGCGACCACCTTGCCGGGCACGACGCCGATCACGCGGCCGATGCCGGGCAGCCGCCTCCGGGCCCCAGTGACGGCGTCCACCAGGTCGACTCCGTCCGGCCAGGTCAGGATGACGTGCCGGTCGTCCTGGCCGAAGGCCGCGTCGGGCACGCCTTCGCCGGGCCCGGTCAGCGGGCGCGCGGCTTTCTCGGCGGACAGGTCGTGCAGCACGAGACGGCCGGTCGCCGCGTCCAGGTAGATGAGGCGGTAGCCGTCGCCGCTGATCACGAGCGGCGCCCGGCGATTGCTGATCGGCACCACCGTGCGGGCCTGGGGAAGGTCGACCGTCTGCCATGAGCCGGCGCGTCTCAGGTGCAACCGCCACTGGTAGCGGCTCACGTCGGCGTAGCCGATGGGCGCGGGGAGCGGCCCGGTGAGCGCCGCGGGAGGAGGGGGAGAGCTGTAGCGCCGGACCACGAGGCCGTTCCAGGCCGTGATCAGGCAGACGGTGACCAGCGCCGCCAGTATGGCCCGCCACCGGCCCGGCACACCGGGCCGGAAACGTCCGGAGAGGATCCAGGCGAGCAGGGGCAGTCCCCAAACCGCCACGTGGCTGAGGAGAAGCAGGTCGTCGCGGAGATCGGGCAGCTCGGAGAGCGGCGCCGCCCACAGCGCTGCCGCGCTCCCGCCCGCCATCAGCGCCCGGGCCGTGTCCGACCTCATGGCCGCCTCTGCGGCGACCAGATCGGCGGGCCCCTGCGCGAGGGGCCGGCCCAGATCGTGCAGCACGGCCTGGACGATCACCACGACCGCGAGCGTCCACGCGGCGGCGGCGCGTCCGGCGGATCCGACGTCACCCAGGAAGGAACGTGCCACCACGGAGAGCGCGACGCCGCAGGAGAGGGCGGCGCAGATGCGCCAGACGATGACGAGCGGCCGTGACCCGAGGTCCGGCCGCGGCGCGCGGACCGTCCGTGGCCTCGGCCCGCGGCCCTTGGACAGCTCGCCGGCCAGCACGCCGAGGGTCCAGCCGCCCACCGGCAGGAAGAGGCGGAGGCCGACGTCGCCCGAGACCAGCGGCAGGGCCATGAGAACCGTTCCCGCACTCGCCCCCGCCCACCGGAACCGCCGGGTGACCTGCATGTGGCGCAGGATCACCGGGCCGTTGAACGCGGTGAAGAGCACCTGCTGCCGGGCCGAGAACCGGTTCGCGGCGGCACGGCTCATCGGCCTGTTCGCGATGAGCGCCGCTGTCGCCGCCGACAGCGCCGCGACGGCGACGACGATCGCGATCACCATGAAGAGGCGTCTTTCGGCCTGCCCAGGAAGGGTGCACAATACGCCTTTCCGGGACGGAAGGGGCTGGCGTGGTTTCTCCGGAGATCTGGGAACGGCTCGACCACCGGGCGGGCATGCTCACCCGCCGGCAGGCGTGGCGCTGGCGCGCGGTCGCCGCCGCCGGCGTGGCGACGGTGCTCCTCGTCCTGGCCGGCTGGTCCAGCGGTGCCCTGTTCCCGCGCGTCGAGGAGTTGGGGCTGGGACACTCCTCCGTCAGGATGTACCAGGACGAGCTCGGCCGGCCGACCGGTCTCCAGGGCACGGTGAGCCGGTACTTCCACAACCAGGGCCACTTCCCCGTGACGGTCACCGGGGTGGGCGTGGAGGGAGCGGGGCTGACGGTGACGTCGGCGCGGGGCGAGGACGGCCGCGCCCTGCCCCTGACGATCCCCGCCGGGCAGGGCGTGTCGCTGAGCCTCGGCCTGGTCGTCACGGACTGCGATGCCGCCACCTCCTCGGGTCCCCATGTGGTGCTGGAGGTCGATCGCTGGTGGGGGAGCGTCGCCGTGCGACCGGAGACCATCGGTGACTCGTTCCATGCGGCGGACCTCAGCTGCCGGTGACCGGCTCATGTTGATCAACCGTAGCGACCGGCAGAGTTGGGACGCCAGGTTGGAAGGAGGATTTCCTGATTGCAGCCTGATGTCCGCGGCGTGCGAGGAGGTCGTCGAAGACCCGATCCGTGATCTGCGACCAACCAGTCAAGACCGCTGTTACAGGGTCCGAATGGACGCTGTGTACGGGCTTTGTGCAAAAACCGGTGAGTCACGAACGGTTAACGGATCCCTGGGAAGTTGCTGAGCGTCGTAAAGTTTGCGTGGTTGGGGTTCAGTGAACGTGGGGAAAGACGAATGCCGCAGATCGCGCCGCTGGTGGCCGGCGATCCAGCGCTGCTGGGATCGTTCCGGCTGTCCGGACGGATCGGCGAGGGCGGCCAGGGGATCGTCTACCTGGGCGTCAACGAGCAGGGCGAGCGGGCCGCGATCAAGCTGCTGCACGTGAAGTTCAGCGGTGACACGATCGCCAGGTCGCGCTTCGCCAGGGAGCTGAAGGCGGCGCAGCGGGTGGCCTCCTTCTGCACCGCGCGGGTGATGGAGGCCGACCTCGACGGCGACACGCCGTACATCGCCAGCGAGTACATCGACGGGCGGGCGCTGCGCGACATCGTCGAGACCGACGGCCCGCTCAGCGGCACGGTGCTCGACCGGCTGGCCATCGGCACGGCCACCGCGCTCACCGCCATCCACCACGCCTCGATCGTCCACCGGGACTTCAAGCCCGACAACGTGCTCATCGCCGCCGACGGGCCGCGCGTGGTCGACTTCGGCATCGCCCGCATCATCGACTCGACCGGCACGATCACCAGCCGCGCGATCGGCACGCCCGCCTACATGGCGCCCGAGCAGATCGCCGGCGACGACATCGGGCCCTTCACGGACGTGTTCGCCTGGGGCGCGACCATGGCCTTCGCGGCCACCGGGAAGGCGGCCTTCGAGGGCAAGTCGATCGCCGTGGTGCTCAACCGCATCCTGAACCACGAGGTCGACGTGGAGATGATGCACGAGCCGCTGCGGGGCGTGGTGCGTTCGGCGCTGGCCAAGTCGCCCGACGAGCGTCCCTCGGCCGACCAGCTCCTGCTGCGCCTGCTCGGGCAGACCGGCACGGCGGCCGGGGCCTCGACGGCGGTGCTCACCAGGGGCGTGCAGGTGGCCGGCGACGACACGACGCCGTTCACGCGGGTGTCGGCCACGTCCATCACCGACCGGCCCGCCACGCAGGCCACCGGCCACCCCGCCGGCCCCCCGTCCGGCACGGCCGCCGGCACCGCCCCCGCCCACCCGGCCACGACCGGCACCGGCTCCGCGCACCCGACCGGCGCCAGGTCCGCACACCCGACCGGCACCGGCACCCCGCACACGACCGGCACCCCGCACACGACCGGCACCGGGACCGGTGTCTCCGGGCGTGTGGAGACCGTGCAGTCCGGCCAGGGCCAAGTCCAGGGCCAGGGCCAGGGCCAGGGCCCGGCGGCGAGGCCCCTTGACGAGCCGGTGCCGTCCGGCGGCCGGCGGCGGCTCAAGGTGTGGCTCGCGCTGGCCGCCGCGCTCGTCATGCTGGCGGTCGTGGCCGTCGCGGCGATGGCGAACGGCTGGTCGCCGCTGGCGTTCAAGGGCGAGGTCGTGACCCCCGTGCCGACGGGGAAGAAGAACTCGCGGCCCCCCACGTTCGCCTCGGTGGTGGACAAGGTCGCCCAGACCGGAAAGATCATCGTCGGCGTCAAGGGCGACCTGCCGGGCGTCGGCCTGCAGAACGGCGACGACTTCAGCGGGTTCGACGTCGAGGTGGCCAAGCTCGTGGCCGCCGCGCTCGGGGCCGAGGAGACGGTGTTCACCCGGGTCGGACGGAACGACCGGGCGGCCGCGCTGGCCGAGGGCAGGGTCGACCTGGTCGTCGCCACGTACTCGGTGGACAAGAGCGAGACCAGGTTCGCCGGGCCGTACTACGTGGCCCACCGCGACGTGCTGGTCCGCGCCGGCACCGGCATCGACTCGCTGGACGACCTCAAGGGCAAGAAGATCTGCGCGCTCGACACCCCGACGGTCGGCGAGGTGCAGGACCGGGTGAAGGTCGAGCCCGTGACCGCCGGCGACTACGCGGCCTGCATGGACCTGCTCAGGAACGGCAAGGTCGACGCGGTGCCCGGCGAGGACCTGATCCTGGCCGGGTTCGCCAGCCGGGAGAACATGCGCTACAAGATCATCGGCGCCAAGCTCGACAACGAGCGGTACGCGGTCGGCATCCGCGACGGCGACGCCAAGACCTGCACCGCGGTCAAGGGCGTCATCGCCGACCTCTACCGCACGGGCGCCATCAAGAAGCTCCTGAGCAGCCACTTCGACAAGGTCGACTTCCGGCCCGAGCTGAAGGTGCCCGCGATGGAGCCCTGCGGATGACGAGCGGTAACATCCGAAAGTCCAACGAATTCATCCAGCGAGTTAGGGGAAGGCCATGGCCACGCCCGTCAAGGTAACCGTCACCGGGGCCGCCGGTCAGATCGGCTACGCACTGCTGTTCCGCATCGCGTCGGGACAGCTGCTCGGCGCTGACGTCCCGGTCAAGCTGAGCCTGCTGGAGATCCCGCAGGCGGTGAAGGCGGCCGAGGGCACCGCCATGGAGCTCGACGACTGCGCGTTCCCGCTGCTGTCCGGCATCGAGATCACCGACGACGCCAACGTGGCCTTCGCCGGCGCCAACGTCGCCCTGCTGGTCGGCGCCATGCCGCGCAAGGCCGGCATGGAGCGCGGCGACCTGCTCGGCGCCAACGGCGGCATCTTCGGCCCCCAGGGCAAGGCGATCAACGAGCACGCCGCCGACGACATCCGCGTCCTGGTCGTGGGCAACCCGGCCAACACCAACGCGCTCATCGCCCAGCAGCACGCGCCCGACGTCCCGGCCGAGCGGTTCACCGCGATGACCCGCCTCGACCACAACCGCGCGCTGTCCCAGCTCGCCGCCAAGCTCCAGGTCCCGGTCACCGAGATCAAGAAGATGACCATCTGGGGCAACCACTCCGCCACCCAGTACCCCGACCTGTTCCACGCCGAGGTCGGCGGCAAGATCGCGGCCGAGCAGGTCGAGGGCGAGTGGCTGCGCGAGACGTTCATCCCGACGGTCGCCAAGCGCGGCGCCGCCATCATCGAGGCCCGTGGCGCCTCCTCGGCCGCCTCGGCCGCCAACGCCGCGATCGACCACGTATACGACTGGGTCAACGGCACCGAGTGGACCTCGGCCGCCGTCGTCTCCGACGGCTCGTACGGCGTGCCCGAGGGGCTCATCTCGTCCTTCCCGGTGCGTTCGGTCAACGGCCGGTACGAGATCATCCAGGGCCTGGAGATCGACTCCTTCTCCCGCGAGCGCATCGACGCCAGCGTGCGCGAGCTGACCGAGGAGCGCGACGCCGTCCGCGAGCTCGGCCTCATCTGAACCCGGCGCGACACCTCGGACGCGCGTCCCCGGCTCAGCGGGGGCGCGCGTCCGCCGTCGTGAGGGGGAGCGCGGCCCCGCGGGTGCGCTCGGCCCAGCGCGTCACCGGCGGCACGGCCAGCCCGGCGGCCAGGAAGACCCCGCCGAACAGCAGCCAGCCCGGCAGCCCCCAGCCCACGATGACCGTGGTCATGACGGCGGGCACGACGATGTTGGACACCTGCTGGCCCATGCCGTACAGGCCCTGGTACTGGCCGATGGCGTGCGGCGGCGCCAGCTCGTACGACAACCCCCACGAGCCGGCGGCCTGCAGCAGCTCCCCGAAGACGTGCAGCAGCGCGCCGCCGAACAGGGCCACCACCGCCACCCAGGCCGGCTGTCCGGCGGCCAGGGCCAGCAGCACGCAGGCCAGCAGCAGGAACACGCCCGAGCGGCGCTGGGCGCGGGCCGCGCCGGCCGCGTCGTCGGTGCCGCGGCTGAGCCGCACCTGCAGGACCGTGACGGTGACGGTGTTGATCATGGCGACGGCCGCCACCGTCCACGTGGGCGCCGAGGTCCGGCCGGCCACCCAGAGCGGGATCGCGATGGTGAGCAGCCCGTTCTGCATGAACAGCACCGCGTTGAGCAGCGCCAGCACCGCGTACGGCCGGTCGCGCAGCACGATCCAGACCGGCTCGCCCGCCTTGCGCGGAACGGGCGCGACGGCCGGCACCCGGAACCCCAGCAGCGCGCTCCCGAGATAACAGAGCGCGCACCCGAAGATCATCCCCAGGTACACGGGACGGCTGTCGAAGTGCAGCGCCGCACCCGCCCCGAGCCCGCCGACCGACCAGCCGACGTTGGTCACGGCCCGCAGGTACGCGCGCACCCGCACCCGGTCGGCCGCCGGCACCGCGCCCCCCACCAGCGCCGCCCGCGCGGTGCCCTCACCGGCCTCGGCGAACGTCACCAGAGTGGCCACCACGACGAACCCGGCGAACCCCGACACCAGCGCGTACACCGGCACCAGCAACCCGCCCGCGGCGGAGAAGGCGATCTGCACCCCGCGCGGCCCGACCAGGTCGGACAGCCGCCCGGCGGGCAGCCCGGCGGCGAGCCCGACGGCCGCGGCGATCGTCATCCCCAGCCCGATCTCGCCGTCCGACAGGCCGACCGACAGTTTGAAGAACAGCACGCTCACCGTGACGAACAGGCCGCGGCCGAGGGCACGCAGGAGTGTGGCGTACGTGAGCGCGCGCACGGGCCCGCTCTCGGGGAGGAGTGACACGGCGGAACAGGCTACTTGTGTGGGGAAACGTCCTTCTCATCCGCCCCCGGACAGGAAGGGACGAGCTGGGCGGCCGGCGCGGGCTGGGAGGTCGCGTAGATCACCCCGGCCGCCGCGGCGAGGCTGCCCAGCAGGATGAGGGCACCAAAGAGCAGCTTCGTGACCCTTGGTGAAAAGCTCCTCACATTTCGGTATCACAGCATATAAACGCCGCCCGGATCAGGCGTTCCCGGAAAGTGCCGTCCACGCGTCGGAGACGATGTCGCGCAGCGCCGCCCGTTCCGCCTTCCATCCCAGGTCGCGCTGGATCCGCGCGGACGAGGCCACCAGGACGGCCGGGTCGCCGGGCCGCCGGTCGCCGACGACGGCCGGGATCTCGTGGCCGGTGACCTCGCGGCAGACCGAGATCACCTCCTGCACGCTGAACCCGGTGCCGCTGCCCAGGTTGTAGATCTTGTGCTCGCCCTCGGCGACCGCCTCCAGCGCCAGCAGATGCGCCCGCGCCAGGTCGCCGACGTGGACGTAGTCGCGCACGCAGGTGCCGTCGGCGGTGGGGTAGTCGGTGCCGAAGACGCTCACCGAGTCGCGCTCGCCGGTGGCCACCTTGAGCACGTTCGGGATGAGGTGGGTCTCGACCGTGTGGCGCTCGCGGAAGCGGCCGTAGGCGCCGGCCACGTTGAAGTAGCGCAGGCTCACCGCGCCGAGCCCGCGGATGCCCGCGTAGGCGCTCAGGGCGGTGTCCACGGCCAGCTTCGAGGCGCCGTAGGGATTGGTCGGGCGCGTCGGGTCGTCCTCCTCGATGGGGGAGCGCTCGGGCTCGCCGTACGTGGCCGCCGTGGAGGAGAAGACGATCCGGCGCACGCCCTTGTCGCGCATCGCGTCGAGCAAAGCCAGCGTGCCGCCGAGGTTGCCGGCCCAGTAGAGGCCGGGCTTCTCCACCGACTCGCCCACCAGGGACTTGGCCGCGAAGTGCAGCACGGCGTCCATGCCGTCGAGCGCGTCGTGGGCGTTCGTGATCGACTCGCGCACGAACCGGGCGCCCTCGGGCACCGCGTCCTCGTGGCCCGTGGACAGGTCGTCGAGCACGGTCACCTCGTGCCCCGCCTCGACGAGCTGCGCGGCGACGACGCTGCCGACGTACCCGGCGCCTCCGGTGACCAACAGCCTCATGTGTACTCCTGTTTACATATGTTTAATTTTGTACGGCTTGCCGTTCAGCATACGCGGGAAACCCGCCGAGTACGCTGCCAACCACCATGTTTGACACCCTCGCGGCGAACATCGCCCTGGTCCTGCTCTTCATCCTGGTCGGCGGGTTCTTCGCGGGCGCGGAGATCGCGATGGTCTCCCTGCGCGAGAGCCAGGTCCGCAAGCTCGCCGAGCGCGGCCGGAGGGGCGAGCGGGTGGCCAAGCTGGCCCGCGACCCCAACCGTTTCCTGTCGGCGGTGCAGATCGGGGTGACCGTCGCCACCATGCTCTCGGCCGCCTTCGGCGCCGACCGGCTCGGGATGGAGCTCGTCCCGGTGCTGGAACGCTGGGGGGTGCCGCGGGGGGTCGCGCCCGTGCTCGGGCTCGTGCTGGTGACGCTGGCCATCTCGTACGTCTCGCTGGTGCTCGGCGAGCTGGCCCCCAAGCGGCTGGCCCTGCAGCGCACCGAGGGGCTGTCGCTGTTCGTCGCGCCCTTCCTCGACCGGATCGCCGCCCTGTCGCGCCCGATCATCTGGATGTTGTCGAAGTCGACCGACCTGGTCGTCCGGCTGCTCGGCGGCAACCCGGAGGCCGACCGGGAGGAGGTCACCACCGAGGAGCTGCGCGACATGGTCGTCGGGCACGCCGAGCTCACCGCCGACGAGCGCAAGCTCATCGCCGAGGTGTTCGCCGCCGGCAAGCGCCAGCTCCGCGAGGTCATGCTGCCCCGCACCGAGGTCGAGTTCATGGACGCCGAGACGCCGCTGGCCGAGGCCGCGAACCTGGCCGCCGCGCTCCCGCACTCCCGCTTCCCCGTCTACCGCGACTCATACGACGAGGTCATCGGTTTCGTGCACGTGCGCGACCTGCTCGACCCCCAGCTGATCGGGCGTACCGAGCCCATCAGCGCGGTCGTGCCGATCCGGCCCGCCAAGTTCGTGCCCGCCTCCAAGCGCCTGCTGAGCACCCTGAACGAGATGCGCGACGAGGGCCAGCACCTGGCCATCGTGGTCGACGAGTACGGCGGCACCGCCGGCATCGTCACCATGGAGGACCTGGTCGAGGAGCTGATCGGCGACATCAGGGACGAGTACGACGTCGAGGAGGACGTCGTCGTCCTGCCCGCCGGCGAGATCGAGATCGACGGCCTGACCAACCTCAACGACTTCGCCACCGAGACCGGCGTACGGCTGCCCGACGGCCCGTACGAGACGCTGGGCGGGTTCGTGATGGCCATGCTGGGGCACGTGCCGGCCGCCGGCGAGCAGGTGGAGATCCAGGGCTTCGAGCTGACCGTCACCGAGCTGGACGGTCGCCGGATCGCGCGGGTGCGGGTGAAACGCCGGGCCGCCGCCGAGTCGCCGCCCGACCAGGATTCCTGACACAATTGCCTGCTATGGCCAGACCTCGTGTTCTCTCCGGCATCCAGCCCACCGCGGACTCCTTCCACCTGGGCAACTACCTGGGTGCGGTCCGTCAGTGGGTCACCATGCAGGAGACCCACGACGCCTTCTACTGCGTGGTCGATCTGCACGCGATCACCGTGCCGACCGAGCCCGCCGCCCTGCGCCGGCGCAGCCGGGTGGCCGCCGCGCAGCTCTTCGCCGCCGGCCTCGACGCCGAGCGCTCGACCGTCTTCGTGCAGTCGCACGTGCGCGAGCACACCGAGCTCGCCTGGATCCTGATCTGCCTCACCGGCATGGGCGAGGCTGCCCGGATGACGCAGTTCAAGGACAAGTCGGCCAAGTTCGGCGAGAGCGCGGCCAGCGTCGGGCTGTTCACCTACCCGATCCTGCAGGCCGCCGACATCCTGCTCTACCAGGCCAACGCCGTCCCGGTGGGGGCCGACCAGAAGCAGCACCTGGAGCTCACCCGCGACCTGGGCCAGCGCTTCAACCACCGCTTCGGCGACACCTTCACGCTGCCCGACCCGTACATCCTCAAGGAGGTCGAGAAGATCACCGACCTCCAGGACCCGACGGCGAAGATGTCGAAGTCGTCCTCCAGCCCGGCGGGCATCCTCGACGTGCTGGAGCAGCCGGGGCCGCTGCGCAAGAAGGTCATGCGCGCGGTGACCGACACGGGCTCGGAGGTGCTGTTCGACGAGGAGAACAAGCCGGGCATCTCCAACCTGCTGCGCATCCAGTCGGCGCTGACCGGCACGCCCATCCCCGACCTGGTCGCCCGCTACGCGGGCCAGGGCTACGGCACGTTCAAGAAGGACGTCGCCGAGGCGGTCGTGGAGACGTTCACGCCGATCCGCGAGCGCACGGAGAAGCTGCTGGCCGACGAGGTCGAGCTCGACCGCCTGCTGGCCGTCGGCGCCGAGCGCGCCGCCGCCGTGGCCCGGCGGACGATGGCCGAGGTTCGCGACCGGGTGGGCTTCCTGCCCAAGGTGTGACGCGGGAAGGGCGGCGGGCCTGCCGCCCTTCCTCCGGTCGTCACAGGCGTGCGCGTTGGTCGAGGGGGCGTACGCGCAGGCGTGCGCGGAGCGCGGCCAGGCTGCGGCCGGTCAGCCGCACACCGCCCGACACGGCGGTCCAGCCCGACCGTCCCCGGCTGAACGCCCAGCCGGGGAACTCGCGCATGGCCTCCTCCAGCAGGCGTTCCATGACGACGTCAGCACTCGGCGTTGTGGTCATGGACGCACAGTGCCACGCCGGGCCCGCTGCGTGACGAACCGCGGCGACAGATCTCCTCGTTCGGCCGGAGCGAACTCAGAGTTCGGTGGACGGCCTCACACGTCGATGTTGTGGCGCTCGGCGAGGAAGCGCACCTCCGGCGCCCACGACGGACGCGCGCGGCGCACCAGCGAGCGCACCATCTCCCGCAGCAGCAGCTTGTGGTCGAGCTCCTCGGGACTCTCGCGCTCGATCCGCAGCAGGTAGACCAGGCTCGCGGCGTCGTCGCCCAGGTCTTCGCAGGCGCGGGCGACCTGGCACAGATGCGTGGTGCGCCGCTCGATGGACGGGGTCCTGCGGATGTCGATGTCGTCGGCCAGCCGCAGCACGGCCTCGGGGCGGCCGGTGTCGTGCTCGATGCTGGCCATGTGGATGGCGACGTTGGTGGGGCCGAAGAAGGCCAGGTCGTAGGCGTCGGAGTGGTCGTCGGCGCGGTCGGCGAGCCGGGCGGCGGCGCCGCGCACGGTCTCCCTGGCCTGCTCGTCGTCGCCGCCCCTGGCCGCGCTGATGGCGGCCAGCAGGTGCAGCGCGCCGAGCGCCTTGATGTGCCGTACGTCGCCGTCGGCCACGTGGGGTTCGAGGATCTCGATGCCGCGCCGGGCCACGTCGTGGGCGATCTGGTGCATGTCGTCGGAGAGCATCGACTGGCCGAGGTTCCAGTGGGCCCAGGCGAGCATCAGCGGGTCGGCCGACTCCTCGGCGTAACGCATGGCCCGGTCGGCGGCCAGGTGCGCGAGGTCCACCCGTTGCAGGTGCTTGAGCACCCCTCTGGCCAGCATGTACGCGTCCGTCGCGGTCCGGTAGGCCGCGGGGGTGCGCTCGGCCGCCAGGCTCTCGGCGTCGGAGACCAGCGAGGGCAGCGCGGCCATCAGGATCGAGTACCGGCGGGCCGAGGTGAACCAGGCGTTGCGCGCCGCCGCCACGCGTTCGGTCAGCTGCTCGGCGTCGGGCGGTTCGAGGTCGGGCTCGCCGGCGCGGCAGGCGAACAGGGCGCGCTCGATGTCGCGGATCTGCGGCCTGCTGGGCTCGTGGGAGTCGCGGGGGGTCTCGCCCAGGAGCACGGCGGTCCGTACGCCGAGGACCTTGGCGATCTCGCGGAGAAGGGGCAGCGAGGGGGTGCGTTTTCCGTGTTCGATCAGTTCGATGTGCCGGGTGGTGCAGCCGGACTGGGTCGCCAGCGCGGTCGTGCTCATGCCCCTTCGTTCGCGCTGGAGTCGCACCATCTGCCCGGTGCTGATGTCGGTCATGGGGGTGACGCCTCCTGGCTCGGTCCCAACACAGCACAGGCTAGGGTCACCGGAGCGGCCCTGCCATGCGTTCCCCCTGGTCAGGAGGTATGTCGGCAAGCTCCCACGCCTCGGCTTTTACCAGTCTTTGCCCGCTATTGGGCTGATCGGGAGTGGTGGTCGCGCAGCCGTCCGAGCAGCCCGACGAGCTGGTCGCGCTCGGGGCCGGTCAGGGGCGCCAGCAGCTCGTCCTGGACGTCGTCCACCAGCCCGTCGAGCCGGGTGAGCCGGTCGCGGCCGCGCTCGGTCATGGAGATGACGTTGCGCCGGCGGTCGGCGGGGTCGGGTGCGCGCTCGACGAGGCCGCGCTCGGCCAGCTCGTTGAGCAGCGCGACCATGTCGCTGCGGTAGATGCCGGTGAGCCGGCTCAGCTCGGCCTGGCTGGCCGGGCCGGACTCGCGCAGCGCGACGAGCACCGCGTAGTGCCACTTGCGCGCGTCCGCGCCCGCGAGCCGGTCGCTGACCAGCCGGTCGGCCTGCATCGCGACGTGGGCCAGCAGCCGGCTCGGCAGGCCGCGCAGGCGGTCGGGGACGGCCCCGTCGGCGGCGTCGGACATGTCGTGGCTCATGCCGGTGATCCTATCCCGTTGCGTTAGTCGCACTAACGATGTAACTTCGTTAGTATCATAAACGTTAGTGCGACGAACGAAAGAGGCGTGTCATGCCTGTTGCCGAGGTGCTGGACTCGACCATGTACTACGAGGACCGGGGGGAGGGCGTGCCGATCGTCTTCCTGCACGGCAACCCCAACTCCTCCCACCTGTGGCGCAACGTGCTGCCCGGGGTGGGCTCCGGCCGGTTGCTCGCGCCCGACCTGATCGGCATGGGCCGCTCGGGGCGGCCCGACCTCGCCTACCGCTTCACCGACCACGCCCGCTACCTCGACGCCTGGTTCGACGAGCTCGGCCTGGAGGAGGTCGTGCTGGTCGGCCACGACTGGGGCGGCGCGCTGGCCTTCGACTGGGCGGCGCGGCATCCGGGCCGGGTGCGCGGGGTGGCCTTCTTCGAGACCATCGTGCGGCCGATGAGCTGGAGCGAACTGGGCGAGGGGCCGCGCGCCCGCAGTGAGCTGATCAGGAGCGAGGCGGGGGAGCGCCTGGTGCTCGACGACGACTTCCTGGTGCGGACGGCGTACACGGGCGGGGTGCTGAACCCGCTGGGCGAGGAGGAGCTGCGGCCGTACCTGGAGGCGTACGCGACCAGGGAGAGCCGCCGGCCGCTGCTGCAGTGGGCGCGCTCGATCCCGCTCGACGGCGACCCGGCCGACGTGGCCGAGGCCGTCGAGCGCTACGACAAGTGGCTGGCCGACAGCGACGAGGTGCCCAAGCTGCTGCTCACCTTCGACTCCTCGCCGACCCTGCTGATCCAGGGCGAGGTGCTCGACTGGTGCGCCCGCACCATCTCGGCCCTGGAGATCGAGCACCTGGGCCCGGCGGGTCACCACGCCCCGGAGGACCAGCCGGAGGCCATCGCGGCGGCGATCGGCTCCTGGGCCGACCGCCACGCCCTGCGCGCGAGTTAGCGGGCGCGTCCGGCGGCCTGGCGGACGGATCCGCGCGCGGAACGGCGGAACGGCGGGCTAGCGGAAGCGGCGGCGGCCGACGAGGGCGAGCACCTCGCGCAGGGCGTCGGCGGCGGCTCTGACGTCCTGCTCCGGCACTCCGGCCAGCACCTCCTCGTGCGCCCGCGAGGAGGCGTCGAGGGCCGCCAGGGCCACCCGGCGCCCTTCGGCCGTGAGCTGCACCCACCGGCTGCGCGCGTCGCCCGCGTTGGCCTCCCGCTCGACGTAACCTGCGGCCGTCAGGCGCTGGAGCACGTTGCTGATGCCTCCCGAGGTGAGCAGCAGCGCCTTGGACAGCTCGCTCGGCTTCATCCGGTGCGGCGCGGGTGTGCGGGCGAGCGCGGCCAGCACGTCGAACTCGGCGTAGGTCAGCCCCAGCTCGGCCAGCTCCGCCTTGATCGCCTGCTCGAAGACCAGGTGCAGCCGGGACAGGCGCTTGCTCAGCTCCAGACCGGCGATCAGCGACGACGACAGCCCGGACTCCACCCAGCGCGGCACCATCGCGTCGATCTCATCCGGTTTCACGCCAACGAGGATACCCACCGCCAGATTGCTTTCTTGAAAGCTTAATGAGAAGCTTTTCGCTATGACAAAGACTCTGCTGATCAAGAACGGCACCGTGATCGACACCGAGCCCGAGCCCGTGGTGCTCGGCCAGGTCGATGTGCGCGTCGAGGACGGCGTGCTCGCCGAGGTGGGCCCCGGCCTGCCCGACGTCCCGGGCGCCGAGGTGATCGACGCGACCGGGCGGATCGTGCTGCCCGGGTTCGTCGACACCCACCGGCACACCTGGCAGGCCGGCATCAGGGCGGTCGCCCCCGACGTCGCCTTCGACGGCTACCTGAGCCGCGTGCTCGGCGAGCTGGCCCCAGCCCACCGCCCGGCCGACGTCTACGCGGGCAACCTCGCCGGCGCGCTGGAATGCCTCGACACCGGCATCACCACGCTGCTCGACTGGTCCCACATCCAGCTCTCGCCCGCCCACACCGAGGCCACCGTGCGGGCGCTGCGCGAGTCGGGGATCAGGGCCGTGCTCGGCTGGTGCCACGGGGGCGAGCCGGGCGGGCTCGTCCGCGAGGGGCTGCGGGTGCACGAGGAGCACTTCGGCGCGGGCGGCGGCCTGGTCACCATGGTCGTCGCCGCGCTCGGGCCGGAGATCGTGGATGAGGAGCACGCGCTGGCGGAATGGCGGCTGGCCCGCGAGCTCGACCTGCCGGTCACCGTGCACATGGGCGTGGGCGGCCCGGACAGCGCCGCCCGCGGCCTGGCGTTCCTGGAGGCGAACGGCCTGCTCGGGCCGCGGACCACGTACGTGCACGCCAACAGCTACACCGACGACGACCTCAAGCGCGTCGCGGCCAGTGGCGGCAACGTGTCGGTCTCGCCGGTGGACGAGATGACGCTCGGCCTCGGCTACCCGGTCAGCGGGCGGGCCAGGGCGGCGGGCGCCCCGACCGGCCTCGGCATCGACACGGTGAGCTGCGCGCCGGGCGACATGTTCAGCCTGATGCGGGCGGCGTACCTGCTGGAGCGCGGCCGGCCGGACGGCGGCGGCATGGGCTTCACCACCCGCGACGTGCTGCGCATGGCCACCGTCGAGGGGGCCGAGGTGGTGGGCCTGGGCGACGTCGTCGGCTCCCTGCGGCCGGGCAAGCAGGCCGACCTGCAACTGCTGCGCACGGACACCCTCGGCATGGCGGCGGCGCACGACCCGATCGGCGCCGTCGTGCTCAACGCCGACCCCAGTGTGGTGGAAACCGTGCTGGTCGGCGGGCGTGTCGTCAAGCGAGATGGGCAGATGCTCCACCAGGATCTGGCGGCGGTCCTCGCGTCACTGACAGAATCGGCCGACGCCGTGACGAGGTGATCGTTCGCCTCCGGCGGGCGGGGGTGAGGGCGTGATGGCGAGTCTGACCGAGCGGATCGCGTCGCTGCGCGCCTGGGGCCGGACGACGCTCGACCACTGGCGGGTCCGCAGGCTGTGGATCGACCACCTGGTCAGAGCCGTGCGCCGCTACCAGCTCCAGGGAGGCGACCGGCTGGCCGGCTCGGTCACCTACTTCTCGTTCCTGTCCTTCTTCCCGCTGCTCGCGCTCGGGTACGCGGTGCTCGGCTACACCCTCGACGCCAGCAGCGCGACCAGGGAGGCGCTGGAGACCGCCATCAACGAACGGCTCCCCGGCATGGCGACCGACCTCAACCTGGAGCAGATCGCCGGCGCCAGGACGACGGCGGGCATCATCGGCCTCCTCGGCCTCCTGTACGCCGGGCTCGGCGCGATGGACGCGCTGCGCGCGGCGCTGCGCGAGATGTCGATGACCACCGTGCCGCCCCCGAACTACTTCCTGGGCAAACTGCGCGACCTGATCTCGGTCATCCTGCTCGGGGCGACGCTGGTCGTGTCCACGCTGGTGTCCGGGGCCGCGACCACGGTCACGGACAAGGTGCTCGACCACGTCTTCGGCGACAACTCGCCGCTCAGCACCGAGGCGTTCCGGATCTTCGTGGTGGTGGCGAGCGTCGTGGCCGACTGGGTGCTGTTCGTGATCCTGCTCGGCTGGGTCGCCAAGCCGGCCGAGCCGTTCAAGGTCATCGTCAGGGGCGCGCTGCTCGGCGCGATCGGGTTCGGGCTGCTCAAGCAGGTGGCGAGCCTGCTGCTCAGCACCACGCTCAGCAACCCCGTCTACGGCGCGTTCGCCGCCATCGTGGGGTTGCTGGTGTGGATGAACTTCTCGGCCAGGCTCGTGCTGCTGGCCGCCGCGTGGACGTCCACCACGGGGTTGTGCCCGCCGCCGTCCCCGTCGCCGATCCCGTCGATCGGCGACCCGCTGGAGGTGCCGGCGGCCGATCCGCGCCAGGCGGCCGGTCCCGAGTGCAGGGGCACGACCCCGCACCCGACCTCGGAGCCCTGACCCGGCCCTGACGCGCCCCCTGGCGTCAGAGGCGGGACCTGTTGCGCTTGCGGCGGATGCCGAAGCCGAGCCAGACCAGCCCGAACAGCAGGCCGCCGCCGATGACGGCCGAGCCGACCGTCCGGGTGGAGTCGGTCTGCTTGGAGGCCGCCGCGTCCAGCAGCGGCGGCTGGGCGGCCGGCGTCACCCGCGACATGGGCGCCGACGCCTGCGGCGCGGCCCGCACCTGCTCGGGCACCGGCTCGACGAGCCGCCCGACGGGGGTCGCCTTCCCCCTGACCGTGAAGCCCCAGTCGAGCAGCTTGGCCACCTCGTCCCAGAAGTAGCCCTCGTGCCGCATGATCGTGACGAGAATCGTGTGGCCGCCGCGGGTGGCCGCGCCGACGAAGCTGCCCTGCGCCTTGGACGTCCAGCCGTTCTTGACGCCGATCATGCCCTGGTAGCGCCAGAGCAGCTTGTTGTGGTTGCTGATCTCGTAGTAGTCCTTGGGCGCCGGAAACTTGGCAACCTTTGTACTGATATATCGCCTGAAATCGGGGTTTGCGAGGCCGGCGCGGGCGATGAGCGCCAAGTCGTACGCCGAGCTGCTCTGCCCGGGCTTGTCCAGGCCGCTCGGGGTCTTGGCCACCGTGTCGTACGCCTGCAGCCGCCTGGCCTCGGCGTTCATGTCGCGCATGGTCTGGGCCACGCCGCCGTTCGTCTCGGCCAGGGCCATGGCCGCGTCGTTGCCGGAGGACATCATCAGCGCCCGGAACAGGTCGTCGACCTTGTACGTCATCTTGGGCGTCAGCCCGACCGCCGTGCCCTCCTGGTTGCAGGCGTTCTGGCTGGGCCGGACCCTGCGGTTCTTGTCGAGCTTCGGCAGCAGCGTCAGCGCCGTGAGCGTCTTGAGCGTGCTCGCCGGCAGGTAGCGGCCGTGCGCGTCCTTCGCGGCGAGCACCTGACCCGTCTCCACGTCCGCGATGACGTAGGAAGTAGCCTTGCTCTCGGGGGGCGCCTTGACACCCTTGGGTTGCACCAGCCCACGGCTTCCCAGCGCGTCACCGCCGACGGGTGTCGCCGGGGCGGCGGATGCGGTCCCGCTCGTGAGCGTGACCGCGGCGAGAAGTGCCGTAACCGGCACAAATTTCGTCCACATGGCGGTCTCAGCGTAGCTCCGTGTGAATGCCCATGTGGCGACACATTCCCCGGATGATCCGCCTTCGATACTGGAGAGATGACCATGTCACCAAAGATCGCCGGTTTCCTCGTCATCCTCGGCGTGTTCATGATCGTCGAGTGGATCAACCTCGGGTTTAACTTGGCCGACGGGCATCCCACCGGCTTCTACGTCGTGCACGGGATCCTGATCGGGGTCAACGTGATCCTCGGTGCGGTGCTGGCCGTGATCGGGTGGCGCGGACTGCGGGAGGCGGGGATCAGGCGTCGCAGAGAAGGCGGCGGGTGAGCGCGTGCAGCTCGTCGGCCTCCTCGCGGGAGTCGCCGATGGAGGTGAAGCCCAGCTTGCCGTACTCGGGGATGGCGCCGAGCAGGTGGAAGACGTTGCCCGTGCGCCGGTCGGCGTCGAAGCCGATCCCGAGCCGCCGGGCGGTGCGCATGACCTCGCCCGGCGTGCGGCCGCGCAGGCAGGAGGAGGAGCAGTTGTCGGTCGCGGTGTAGTACTTCGGCTGGTCCCCGGCCATCAGGAGGCCGGTGGCCGGGTCGTACCTGGCCCCGGTCGTCAGCACCACCGCGCCGTACGGGTGCGTCGTGCCGCCGATCCGCAGGTTGATCTCGCACAGCAGCGCGGCGTACCCGGCGTCGGCCTTGAGGGCGAAGAAGTCCATGCCGAACAGGCCGACCACGCCCCGCTCGGCCAGGATGCCGGCGATGCGCGCGGCCGACTCGCCCACCTCGTGCCGGTACTCGGGGGCGGCGGGGAACGTGCAGCCCTGGTAGACGTCGTTGTTGGGGCCGCCGAGCACCTGGTCGTGCGTGGCCAGCACGGCCGCGTGCCCACCCGGCGTGATTCGGGCCAGGGCGCTCGGGTAGTAGAGCGGGCGATGTTCGATGAACTCCTCCACCACCGCGCCGCGTTCCCTGATCTTCGTCGTGAAGCTCGTCCAGGTCTCCCCGGCCGCCGAAAATCGGGTCAGCGAGCGGTCGGCCTTGTCGACGATGGCGTTGCCGAGGCCCGAGTAGCCGTCGTTGAGCTTGACGATCACCCGTTCGCCGGGGAGCGAGTCGATGGCCTCGTCGATCGCGATGATGCTGTGCACGTCGCCGAAACCGCGCGCCATGGGCACGCCGGCCTCGTGCCCGACCTCGCGGGCGCCGCTCTTGGAGCCGTAGTAGGCCAGCGCGGTGGCGGGGCCGTAGATGGGGACGTTGAGTGACGCGGCCAGCTCCTCCTCGGTCTCGCTGAGGACGAACGGCACCAGCCAGGTGTCGGCGTCGATCGCCGACCGTAACCGGTCGAGGACGTCGGGTCGGCGCAGCAGCGTCCGGGTGAGGGGTTGCGACCAGGGCTCGTCGAGACTGATGAGCTCCAGGCGCTTGGCGGCGTCGTCCGGGTCGGGGAGGAAGCCGAGGTAGTAGTCGATGATGTCGGGATCGATCGGCGCGGAGGAGAGGTAGATCACCTTGACCCCGGGTTCCCGGAGCGTCAGGAGGAGGAAGAGCAGGCGCTCCTCGTACGACCGGGCTGCCGTGATGCGGCGCAGCTCGTCCTGCGGCAGGGAGAGCGAGGGTACGACCACCAGGGTCCCCTCGCTCGGCTCGAAGATGCTCAACCCGGCATACTTCTCCCCGAACGGGATATTAGTGATCATATAGCGAGTGAAACACGCATTCTTCACAAATGCAGCAAGCGCCAAAGTGTCATGACCATGACAGAAGGTGACAGGATTCGAAATCGGTGAGCACGTTTGGAAGTGGCGACATCGGGTCACCATCTAATGATCCCTTGTGACTATTTTCCGGATCAGGTAGGCATGTGCGGAACGTGACCACCTGCGGTTACGGGCATGCCGTCGGCCAACTTTTGGTGTATCTGTCGGCGCGAAGGCGCACGGGAGCGATAAAGTCAGAAGCATCGCCACCGGGCTCGCGGCTTACCGCCGTGCACCCGGGCTGCTGCGACCGATGAACGCGAAGCCCGTGCTGACGATCTCGCACCGAAACCTACGGGTGTGGCTTTTGATTCGCCGAACGGCCGCCTCAACCAGGTGGCTGCCGCAGGATGGACTTTTTCGAGAGCGTTATGAGCCGACGTCCGTGCGTGGGACGCGCGGCCTCGACGGGATGGATGGTGACATATGCGGGGACGTGAGCTGCGGGGAGAGCTGGACGCGTTCCTGGCGGAGATCGAGCAGGAGCTGGTGGCGTTCCGTCGCGACCTTCACATGCATCCTGAGCTCGCCTTCGCCGAATACCGCACGACCCAGCGCATCGCCGACCGGCTGACCGCCGCGGGGCTGACGCCCTCGGTGCTGCCGCGCGGCACCGGTCTGATCTGCGACGTGGGCAGCGGCGACGGGCCGACCATCGCGCTGCGGGCCGACATCGACGCGCTGCCGCTCCAGGACGAGAAGGACGTGCCCTACCGCTCCACCGTCCCCGGCGCGTGCCACGCCTGCGGGCACGACGTGCACACCACCGTCCTGCTCGGCACCTCGCTCTTCCTGGCCCAGCAGGCCGCCGCCGGGCTGCTGCCCGGCCGGGTCCGGCTGATCTTCCAGCCCGCCGAGGAGCTGCCCGGCGGCGCCCTTGAGGTCATGGCCCACGGCGGCATCAGCGGCGTCGACCGCATCTTCGGCCTCCACTGCGACCCGCGCGTCGACGTCGGCCAGCTCGGCCTCCGGAGCGGCCCGATCACCTCGGCCTGCGACAAGATCGTGGTCAGGGTCTCCGGCCCCGGCGGCCACACCGCCCGTCCCCACCTGACGGCCGACCTGGTCTTCGCCCTGGCCAAGATCCTCACCGAGCTGCCCGCCGCGCTCTCCCGCCGGATCGACCCGCGCTCCTCGCTCAGCCTCGTCTGGGGCCGGGTCGAGGCGGGCTCGGCGGCCAACGCCATCCCCGACGACGGCATCGCCGAGGGCACGATCCGCTGCCTCGACGAGAACGCCTGGCACGCCGCCCCCGACCTGATCAAGGCCCTGCTGGAGTCCGTCGCCGGCGCGTACGGCGTCGAGGCCGTCATGGACTACACGCGCGGCGTGCCGCCGGTCGTCAACGACGAGGTCAGCGTCGAGATGCTGGCCGAGGCGGCCGAGCGGGCCCTCGGCGCGGGCGCGGTGGTGCCCACCCAGCAGTCGCTCGGCGGCGAGGACTTCGCCTGGTACCTGGAGTCGATCCCCGGCGCCTTCGCCCGGCTCGGCACGCGCTCGCCCGACGGCGTCACGTACGACATCCATCAGGGCACCTTCGACGTCGACGAGAAGGCGATCGCGATGGGCGTGCGGGTGATGGCCGCCACCGCGCTGACCGCGCTGTGGGACGTCGGCCCGATCGACTCCATCAGCAACGCCATGGCCTGAGCGCCGCTCCGACGGCCCGCCGCGTCGCGCGGCGGGCCGTCGGCATGTCAGCCGAGCCTGCCGAACACCACCGGCAGCCGCAGGGACGAGTGCCCCGGCGACACGGTGACCCGGGTGCCCGCCGGATAGCGCAGGGTGTAGTCGCGGTCGGTCGAGATGATCACCAGGCCCAGCCGGTGGCCCTTCTTGAACAGGTAGTCCTTGGGCTGGAAGTCCCAGGTGAAGGTGTACTCCTTGCCGGGGCGCAGCGGCTGCGTGCGGTCGGCGCGGTGGCGGTTGCGCACGTCGAGCCACCCTCTGGAGACGATCTTGTACGCCGTCGTCGCCGTGCCGAGCCGCCTGAGCGTCGTGCAGCCCGTGTCACCCGGGACGCCCTCGCCGTAGCAGTAGGTCTGGCCGGTCGACAGCAGGGTGCCGTCCGGGCGCACGTCGGTGCCGTAGTCCACCAGCAACGCCGTCAGGTACGGCGAGGCGCCGTCCTTGAACGAGGCCCGCACCGAGACCGTCGGCGTGCCGGAGATGCGCACGTCGGCGGGCAGCTCGCCGGTCCGGTACGCCAGCCGGTTCGGGTCCGGCCCGGCCGCCTCCACCAGTTGCTCGGCCGTCCGCGCGCTCTGGTCCACGAAGGACTCCGAGGGCGACAGCGGCCGGGGCAGCAGGCCGAGCCGTTCGCCGGCGGCCGGGTGCAGCGCGACCGTGGTGGCCCCGGGCAGCGGCCAGGAGGCGTGCTGCTGCCACTCGCCGACGCCGATCTCGACGTCGGCCTGCGGCTCGCGCATGATGCCCGAGTCGATGCCCTGCAGCCAGTAGTCGAACCAGCCGTGCAACTGGCGCAGCCACTCGGCGGTGCGCAGGTTGAAGGGGTTCATGTGGGTGCCCTGGTGCAGCCAGATCTTGCGCGGCACGTGCCGCTCGGCCAGGGCGTACCACCATTGGGCGAACTGCTTGGTCTTGACGTTCCAGTCGTTGAGCCCGTGCACGAGGAAGACGCTGGCCTTCACCTTGTCCACGTCGTTGAGGTAGTTGCGGGCGTCCCAGAGCGGGCCGTAGTCGCCGGTGATCCGGTCCTGGCTCGCGGTCAGCGCGTCCATCTTGGCGCCGCAGACCTCGAAGCCCCGGTCCCTGGTGAGCACGAACTTGGCCAGGACGTCCAGGTCCTCGCCCTGGTAGCCGCCGGGGGCCAGGACGCCGCCGTTGGCCCGGTAGTAGTCGTACCAGCTGGAGATGGCGGCGATCGGCACGATCGTCTTCAGTCCCTCGACGCCGGTCGAGGCGACGGCGTTGGGCAGGGTGCCGTTGTAGGAGACGCCGATCATGCCGACCTTGCCGGTGGACCAGGTGGCGCTGACCTCGTTGCCGCCGGCGTCGAAGCCGCGGGCGCGGCCGTTCAGCCAGTCGATGGCGGCCTTCGGGCCGGCCGTCTCGTTCCGGTCGCCGGTGGACGGGCACCCGGTGGCGCGGGCGCTGCCGACGTTCTCGACCAGGGCGATGGCGTAGCCGCGGGGCACGAAGTAGTT
Source organism: Nonomuraea sp. NPDC004702 (assembly GCF_053601695.1). Classification (NCBI taxonomy): domain Bacteria; kingdom Bacillati; phylum Actinomycetota; class Actinomycetes; order Streptosporangiales; family Streptosporangiaceae; genus Nonomuraea; species Nonomuraea sp. NPDC004702. The sequence goes on along the minus strand of NZ_JBSGCE010000018.1, from coordinate 46,824 downwards.
GTCGTAGTAGCCGTCGAAGGGCTCGCCGGCGAGCTTGTTCGACAGGGACTTCAGGGTGGGCAGCGGGTTGCCGTTCGCGTCGACGTCCACCGGGTGGTTGGGCACGTCGTTGCCGGGGGCGTAGTAGGGGCTGGCCTCCATGATCACCGGGACCTTGAGGCCCTGGTCGGTCTCCTTGGGGCGCAGGATGTCCATGGCGACGCGGTCGGGCTGCCCGTCGTCGTCGCTGTCGGTCCCGGCCACCTCGACGAAGACCGTCTGCTTGACGGCGTCGGCGCGGGAGAAGACGGGCTGGGTGGCGTTGTTCTCGATCTTGAGGGTGGGGGTGGCGGCCGTCGCCGGGGCGGGCCCGCCCAAGGTCACGGCGAGGATCGCGACCAGCGGTACGGCCAGTGTCTTCCAAGGCTGCATACGGGGCTCCGATACGAAATTTCCACCGTTGATCGGAATCTCTGCCATGATCGACCGCTCGGCAAGGGCCCCTTCCATACCAAACTTGGGCAAAATCTTCCGGGGGCCGTCCCAAGTGCCTGAACCCAGATTCAGGTCACGGACGCGCTTGATGTCGATAACGGAGAGGTTGCGACCCTGTGTGCCGGTTTGGTCTGCCCTGGTCAAGCAACTATCTTCCGTGCAGGTGCCGTACGTTTCTTCGCGCCTGCGATGAAGTTCGACGGCGAGGAAATGGAAGGGAGTCGCCTTGCTCGGCAAGCGATTCAGCAGGATTGCCGTCGGCTCGGTAGCCGGCGTCATGCTCATGGCAGTCGCGGCCTGTGGCGGCGAGGGCGGAGGCACCTCGGCGAGCACGCAGCCGAGCTCCGGCGCCAGCAGCGAGGCCCCCAAGGGCGGCCTGAAGGTCGGCCTGGCGTTCGACGTCGGCGGCCGTGGCGACAAGTCGTTCAACGACGCCGCCTACGCCGGCCTGGAGAAGGCCAAGACGGAGCTGAACGCCGACATCAAGGAGCTCAGCCCGGCCGCTGACGGCTCCAACCGCGGCGACCTGCTGCGCCAGCTCGCGGACGCGGGCTACAACCCCATCATCGGTGTCGGCTTCGCCTACGGCGACGACATCAAGAAGACCGCCGCCGAGTACCCCGACGTGCAGTTCGCCGTCGTCGACTCGGCCTCCAACGGCCCGAACGTGACCGGCCTGCTGTTCGCCGAGGAGCAGGGCTCCTACCTGGCGGGCGTCGCCGCGGCGACCAAGTCGGAGGCCGGCCACGTCGGCTTCGTGGGCGGCGTCGAGAACGACCTGATCAAGAAGTTCCAGGCGGGCTTCGTGATGGGCGCCAAGTCCGTCAAGTCGGACATCAAGATCGACATCAAGTACCTCACCCCCGACGGTGACTTCTCCGGCTTCAAGGCCCCCGACAAGGGCAAGGTCGCGGCCGAGAAGATGTACCAGGACGGCGCGGACATCGTCTACCACGCCGCCGGCGACTCCGGCCTCGGCGTGTTCCAGGCGGCGGCCGCGGCCAAGAAGAAGGCCATCGGCGTCGACTCCGACCAGCGCCAGACGGTCAAGGAGACCGACCTCCAGTCGGTCATCATGACCTCGATGCTCAAGCGCGTGGACGTCGGCGTCTTCGAGTTCGTCAAGGCCTTCCAGGGCGGCGCCAAGGGCGGCAGCAACACCGTCTACGACCTCAAGGTCGACGGTGTGGGCCTGTCCACCACCGGTGGCGAGATCGACGACATCAAGGACAAGCTCGACGCTGCCAAGAAGGACATCGTCGACGGCAAAATCACGGTTCCGTCCAAGCCGTAATCTGGGTAGGAACGGACGACCGAGGGCCCGGAGTCCCCACTTCGGGCCTTCTGGCTATCCGCCCCGTCCGCCCCCCATGCTCTAGGAGAGGCGAAATGAGCTCGGACACCCTCGCCGCGGTGCAACCCGCCGTAGAGCTGGAGGGCATCACCAAGCGTTTCCCCGGCGTCGTCGCCAACCACGACATCCGCATCACCGTCGAACCCGGCACGGTCCACGCGATCGTCGGGGAGAACGGCGCGGGCAAGTCGACCCTGATGAAGATCCTCTACGGCATGCAGAAGCCGGACGAGGGCACGATCAGGGTCAACGGCCGGGAGGTCAGCTTCCGCACCCCCAGCGACGCCATCGACGTCGGCATCGGCATGGTCCACCAGCACTTCATGCTGGCCGACAACTTCACCGTGCTGGAGAACATCGTCCTCGGCGCCGAGCCCACCAGGGCCGGCGTGCTCGACACCGGCAGGGCGCGGGCCCGCATCGCCGAGCTGGCCAGCAGCCACGGCCTGCGCGTCGACCCCGACGCGCTGGTGGAGGACCTCGGCGTCGGCGACCGCCAGCGGGTGGAGATCCTCAAGGTCCTCTACCGCGGCGCCCGCATCCTCATCCTCGACGAGCCGACGGCGGTCCTCGTGCCGCAGGAGGTCGAGGAGCTGTTCGAGAACCTGCGCGAGCTCAAGGCCGAGGGCCTGACCGTCATCTTCATCTCGCACAAGCTCGACGAGGTGCTGAACATCGCCGACGCGATCACCGTGATCCGCCGCGGCACCACCGTCGCCAGCGTCAACCCCGCCGAGGTGACCGCCCGCCGGCTCGCCGAGCTGATGGTCGGCAGCGAGCTGCCCACGCCGGAGACCCGCGAGTCCACCGTGCGCGAGAGCGTCACGCTGAGCGTGTCGCGGCTGACGATGGAGGCCGACGGCTTCCGTCCCGTCCCCAGGGGCGCCTCCGTCGACCTGTACGTCGACAAGCTGCGCGAAGAGGGCAAGCGCCTGATCCTCGACGACGTCTCCTTCGACATCCACGCGGGCCAGATCCTGGGCATCGCCGGCGTCGAGGGCAACGGGCAGTCCGAGCTGATCGAGGCGATCATGGGCATGCGTGCCGCCCACGGCACGATCACCCTCGGCGGCGTGGACATCAGCGCCTGGTCCACGCTGAAGCGCAGGGAGGCCGGCATCGGCTACATCCCCGAGGACCGCCACCGGCAGGGCCTGCTGCTGGAGGCGTCCCTGTGGGAGAACCGGGTGCTCGGCCACCAGACCAGGCCCCCGGCGCGCAGCGGCATCTGGGTCGACCGCCGCGCCTCCAAGGCCGACACCGAGCGCATCGTCAAGGAGTACGACGTGCGCACCCCCAGCGTGGAGACCCTGGCCCTGGCCCTGTCCGGCGGCAACCAGCAGAAGCTGATCGTCGGACGCGAGATGAGCGGCGAGCCCTCGTTCCTCATCGCCGCCCACCCCACCCGCGGCGTGGACGTCGGCGCCCAGGCCGCCATCTGGGACCACCTGCGCAACGCGCGGGCCGCCGGCCTGGCCGTGCTGCTGATCTCGGCCGACCTCGACGAGCTGATCGGCCTGTCCGACACGATCAGGGTCATCCTGCGCGGCCGGCTCGTGGCCGAACTCGATCCTTCCGACGTCACGCCCGAGCGGCTTGGCGGTTACATGACCGGCGCCATCGCCGGCACTGAGGAGACGTGATGCCCGCCGGGCTCAACCGGGCGCTGCTCACCGTCGCAGGCGCCGTCGTCGCCATCATCCTGGCGATCGCGATCTCCAGCGTGGCGATCATCGCGGCGGGCGCCAGCCCGATCGACGCGTTCGCCGCCTTCTTCGACTTCGGCGAGACCGCGCGCTCGGTGTCCAACGGCATCGCGGCGTTCCTCAACCGGGCGGTGCCGCTGTTCATCGCGGGTCTGGCGGTGGCCGTCGGCTTCCGCATGAACCTGTTCAACATCGGCGTCGAGGGCCAGTACCGCATCGCGGCCATCTGCGCGGCCTACGTCGGCTCGACGTTCACCGCGCCGAAGCCGATCCAGATCCTGGTGATCATCGTGGTCGCGGCCGTCGTGGGCGGCGCGTACGCGCTGATCCCCGCGGTGATGAAGGTGACCCGCGGCGTGAACGAGGTGATCTCCACGATCATGCTCAACTACATCGCGATCGCCCTGGCCTCCTACCTGGTCCGCGGCCCGTTCGCGGGCCAGCGGGCGGCCGGCCAGCTCACCACGACCACGCCGCAGCTGCCCGAGTCGGCCATGTTCCCCAACCTGAACTTCGTCTTCGACTGGTTCGGGCTGCTGGCGCCCACCCGCGGCGGCGGCGTGTGGGGCTTCCTGCTCGTGGCCGTCGTGCTCGGCCTGGTGGTCTGGGTCGTGCTGGAGCGCACCCGCTTCGGCTTCAACGTCAAGGCCAGCGGGCTCAACGGCCCGGCCGCCTTCGCCTCGGGCGTCAACCCGAAGAAGATGGTCATCGCGGCCATGGTGCTGTCCGGCGCGATCGCGGGGCTCATCGGCCTGCCCGAGATCCTCGGCGACAAGGGCGCCTTCAACTCCAACTTCACCGCCGGCCTCGGCTTCCTCGGCATCGCGGTGGCGCTGCTGGGCAGGAACAAGCCCGTCGGCATCGCGATCGCCGCGCTGCTGTTCGCCTTCCTCGACCGGGCGCAGGGCGCGCTGCAGATCGCGGACGTGCCCTCGTCGGTCATCACGATCATCCAGGGCGTCATCGTCCTGCTGGTGGTCATCGCGAACGAGGTGACCAACCGCATCGCCATGCGGCTTGAGGAGCAGCGGGCCGCCCGGCAGCTCGACACGAACAGACCGGTTGAGGTGGCAGCATGAGCAGGGTCGGCAAATACCATCTGGCGCTGCTCGGCGTCGCCGCGCTCATCCTGCTGCTGTCGCTGGTGCGGATCATCTCCGGCCAGGACGACCTGACCTCCTCCGGCACGTTCAACGCGGCGCTGCTGCTCGCGGTGCCGATCGGCCTGGCCGGTCTCGGCGGCCTGTGGGCCGAGCGGGCCGGCGTGGTCAACATCGGCCTCGAAGGCATGATGGTGCTCGGCACCTGGTTCGCCGGCTGGGCCGGATACCAGTGGGGCGCCGTGGCCGCGCTGGTCGCCGGGCTGCTCGGCGGCGCGCTCGGCGGGCTCATCCACGCGATCGCGACCGTCACGTTCGGCGTCGACCACATCATCAGCGGCGTCGCCATCAACCTGCTCGGCCCCGGCATCACCCGCTTCCTGTCCGAGGTCCTCTACGGCGAGGGCACCTCGGCCAGCGCGAAGGGCGCCGGCATCACCACCTCGCCGGCGATCAGCTCGGGTGCGCCCGAGGTGAGCCTGCCCGTCCTGTCCGACGGCCCCGACCTGCTCGGCAAGCTGGAGAGCACCCACTGGTTCCTGCTCTCCGACCTGGCCGGCATCCTGCGCGGGCTCACCCACGACGTGAACGCGCTGATCATCCTGGCCGTGCTGCTGCTGCCGGTGACGTACCTGGTGCTCTGGCGCACGTCGTTCGGGCTGCGGCTGCGGTCGGCGGGGGAGAACCCGTGGGCGGCCGAGTCGCTGGGCGTGAACGTCTACCGGATCAAGTACCTCGCGGTCGTCGTCTCCGGCGCGTTCGCCGGGCTCGGCGGCGTGTTCCTGGTCTTCGTCTCCAACAAGTACGTCGAGGGCCAGACGCAGGGACGCGGCTTCATCGGCCTGGCCGCCATGATCTTCGGCAACTGGCGGCCCGGCGGGCTCGCGGCCGGCTCGTCCCTGTTCGGCTACGCCAGCGGTCTTCAGCTGCGCAGCTCCGGCGAGGCCAACGCGGTCACCACGTTCTTCCTGTTCGGCGCGCTGCTGCTGGTGGTCTACCTCGCGCTGCAGATCCGCAGGCTGGTCGTGCCGAGCCAGCCGGCCGAGATCGTGGCCAGGGGCGTCAAGGACTACACCGTGATCGCCGCCGCGGCGGTCGGCGCGCTCCTGCTGTTCTGGCTCTGGCGGACCGTGGAGACGCTGCCGGGCGAGTTCGTCTTCATCACGCCACACGTGCTCACGCTGCTCGTGCTCCTGGTCGCCTCGCAGCGTCTGCGGATGCCCAAGGCCGACGGCGTACGCTTCCGTCGGGGGGATCAACATTGAACATCGATTGGGACGGCCTGCGCGCCGAGGCCGCCACGGCCATGCGCAACGCCTACGCGCCGTACTCCAAGTTCCCGGTGGGGGCGGCGGCGGTCGTCGACGACGGCCGGATCGTCACCGGCTGCAACGTCGAGAACGCCTCGTACGGGCTCGGCCTGTGCGCCGAGTGCGGCCTGGTGTCGGCGCTGCAGATGTCGGGCGGCGGCCGGCTGGTGGCCTTCACCTGCGTGGACGGCCACGGCGAGCTGCTCATGCCGTGCGGGCGCTGCCGTCAGCTGCTGTACGAGTTCGGCGGTGAGAACCTGCTGGTCGAGACCGTCGACGGCCCCAAGCGCATGGCGCAGATCCTGCCGTACGCGTTCGGCCCCGACGACCTCAGCAGGAGTACGTGACCATGGACGCCATCGAGGTCATCCGCGCCAAGCGCGACGGCGGCGAGCTCACCACCGCCCAGATCGACTGGGTGATCGCCGCCTACACCCGCGGTGACGTGGCCGACGAGCAGATGTCCGCCCTGGCCATGGCCATCCTGCTCAACGGCATGAACCGGCGCGAGATCGCCGACTGGACGCAGGCCATGATCCGGTCGGGCGAGCGCATGGACTGGTCGATGCTCGACCGGCCCACGGCCGACAAGCACTCCACGGGCGGCGTCGGCGACAAGATCACGCTGCCGCTGGCGCCCCTGGTGGCGGCGTGCGGGGCGTACGTGCCGCAGCTGTCCGGGCGCGGCCTCGGGCACACCGGCGGCACCCTGGACAAGCTGGAGTCCGTCCCGGGCTGGCTGGCCTCGCTCTCCAACGACCAGATGCTGCACGTCCTGCGCACGGCCGGCGCGGTGGTCTGCGCGGCGGGCTCCGGGCTGGCCCCGGCCGACAAGAAGCTCTACGCGCTGCGCGACGTCACCGGCACCGTCGAGTCGATCCCGCTGATCGCGTCGTCGATCATGTCGAAGAAGATCGCCGAGGGCACCGGCTCGCTGGTGCTCGACGTGAAGGTGGGCTCCGGGGCGTTCATGAAGACGACCGAGAGCGCCCGCGAGCTGGCCGAGACCATGGTCGCGCTCGGGAGCGACGCGGGCGTGCGCACGGTCGCCCTGCTGACGGCCATGGACCGGCCGCTCGGCCGGGCGGTGGGCAACGCGCTGGAGGTCGAGGAGTCGATCGAGGTGCTGGCCGGCGGCGGGCCGTCCGACGTGGTCGAGCTGACCGTACGGCTGGCGCGCGAGATGCTGGCGGCGGCCGGGGTCTCCGGCAAGGACCCGGCCGACGCGCTGCGCGACGGCTCGGCCATGGACGCGTGGCGGCGGATGATCTCCGCCCAGGGCGGCAACCCCGACGCGGTCCTGCCGCGGGCGGCCGAGAGCATGACGGTGGCGGCGCCGTCGTCCGGCGTGCTGGCCCACCTCGACGCGTACGCCGTGGGGCTGGCCGCCTGGCGGCTCGGCGCCGGACGGGCGCGCAAGGAGGACCCGGTGTCGTTCGGGGCCGGGATCGTGCTGCACGCCAAGCCCGGCGACCTGGTGCGCGAGGGCCAGCCGCTGCTGACGCTGCACGCGGACGAGACGGCCAGGTTCGAGCGGGCGCTGGACGCGCTGGACGGCGGCTACGAGGTCGCCGAGTCGGGGCGCGAGCTGCTGCCCCTGGTCATCGACCGCATCGGCTGACCACCGGAAGCACTCGTACGCGGCGGCCGGACCCCTGCCCGGGGACGGCCGCCGCCGCCTTCAGGTGGTGACGGCGGGGACCTCGGGCACGTCGGTGAACACGCCCGCGAGCACCGCGCGCTGCGTGGGCAGCGCCTCGGTGTACCGGGCGCGCCCCTCGTCGGTGATGCAGACGAACACGCCCCGGCGGTCGGAGTCGCACGTGCCGCGGGTGACGAACCCGCTCTTCTCCAGCCTGGCCACGACCCTGGACAGGGCGCTCTGGCTCAGGTGGACCTCTTCGCAGAGCTCCTGGATGCGCAGCTTCCTGTCGTGGTGGACGATCCGGTCGAGCACCTCGAACTCGCTGGGCCCGAGCCCGTGCCGCTCGCCCAGCTCCCGCTCCAGCGCGCACATGGCCTTCGCGTGTTTGGCCAGGACGTAATGCCAGGTCTCGACCACGAACTCCTCGTCCATGTCGCGGAGGTTACCATCTCGGGAAGATTCATGCAACGGCATTAAATGCGCTTGCATTAGATGCTGGTGCATGTATTGTTCTGACTCATGTCCTCTTCCTCATCCCGTTGGGGCGCGCTCGCCGTGCTCTGTGCAGTGATCTTCCTTGACGCCCTTGATGTCTCCATGGTCGGTGTCGCCCTGCCGGCCATCCAGCACGATCTGGGCCTCAGCACGTCTTCCCTGCAGTGGGTGGTCAGCGGCTACGTGCTCGGCTACGGCGGTCTTCTGTTGCTCGGGGGCAGGACCGCCGACCTGCTCGGGCGGCGCAGGGTGTTCCTGGTCGCTCTGGGCGTCTTCGCCGTCGCGTCGTTGCTGGGTGGTGTCGTGGACGACGGGGGCCTGCTGATCGCCGCCCGGTTCGTCAAGGGCGTGGCCGCCGCGTTCACCGCGCCCGCCGCTTTGTCGATCATCACCACCACGTTTCCGGAGGGCCCGGAGCGCAACAAGGCGTTGAGCATCTTCACCGCCTGCGGCGCGAGCGGCTACTCGCTCGGCCTGGTGCTCTCCGGCCTGCTGACCGAGATCGGCTGGCGGTGGACGCTCCTCATGCCGGTGCCGGTCGCGATCATCGCGCTGATCGCCGCGTTGAAGGTGCTGCCGAAGGGCCAGGAGGAGCGGGCCGAGGGCGGCCACGACCTCGTCGGCGCCGTGCTGATCACCGCCTCGATGCTGCTGCTCGTCTTCACCGTCGTGCAGGCTCCCGAGGCCGGGTGGGCCTCGTTCCAGACGATCGGCTCGCTGGTGGCCGTCGCGGTGCTGCTCGGCCTGTTCGTCCTCACCGAGCTGCGGATGAAGCACCCGCTGGTGCGGCTCGGCATCCTGCGCTCGGGCCACATCGTCCGGGCCAACCTGGGGCTGCTCATCCTGATGGGTTCGTACGTGGCCTTCCAGTTCGTGGCCATGCAGTACTTCCAGAACCTGCTGCACTGGTCGGCGCTCGGCACGGCCCTGGCGTTCCTGCCCGCGGGCCTGCTCGTCGCGGTCAGCTCGACCAAGATGGGTGACTTCGCCGACCGGTTCGGCACCGGCAAGCTGATCGTCATCGGCGCCGCGGCCCTGGCCGGCGGTTACGCGATCTTCCTGGGCATCGACGAGACGCCGAGCCTGGGCGGCATGGTGCTCCCCGGCATGGTCCTGCTCGGCGTGGCGTTCGCCCTGTCCTTCCCCTCGCTGAACATCCAGGCCACCAACGGCGTGGACGACGACGAGCAGGGCCTGGCCTCCGGGCTGCTCAACACCTCCGGCCAGGTCGGCGGCGCGATCGTGCTGGCCGTGGTGACCGCCGTGCTGACCTCGGGCGGCGAGACGCTGTCGATCGGCGCGCTGCGCTCAGCGATCGTGGTCGCGCTGGTGCTGGCCCTGGTCGGTCTGGTGATCTCGGCCACCGGGCTGCGCTCGCGCAAGGCCGCCGCGGTCGAGGCGGAGGACGTGAAGGTCTTCGAGGCCGTCTGACCTTCCTGTGATCGGGAAGAGGGTTCCGCCGGGGGCGGGACCCTCTTCCTCGTTTCTCCAGGGCCTTCCTCATCTCTCCAGGGCGCCGAGCGGGTCGGAGTAGTCGATCCACTCCGTCGCCGAGTCGCCGAGGTCGGCGCTCTCGCCGGTGCGGACGTCCACCTGGACCAGGTGGACGTCCTCCTCGTCCCACAGGCGCACGAGGACCTTGTCGCGGCTCAGCCAGCGCTCCACCCGGATCACTTCGAGGTCGTCGACGTCCAGGCGGGGGCGGGGGCCGGTGACGCGGCCGGTGCGGGCGTCCATGGTGACCAGCCGGTCGTCGGCCGTCACCAGGGCCAGCGAGCGGCCGTCGGGGGCGAGCGCGGCGCCGTGCTCGATGAGGGCGGGGTCGATCCGGAAGCCCTTCGTACGGGCGCCCGCGCCGTCCAGCCTCAGCGTGCTGACGGAGGCGTGGCCGGGGACGGCGGTGGTGTCCCGGCGTTCGGCGACCACCCGCGTGCCGTCGTCGTGGACGGCCAGGATCTCGACGTCCGCGCCGCGTACCGTGCGGGTCGTGCCCGTGCGGAAGTCGAGCACCGCGCTGTCGTCCGCGTCGCCGAAGGACAGCGCGAAGTAGCGGCCGTCCGGGGACGAGCTGATGTGCGCCTCGCCGTCCCCCGCCGTGGCGTCGATGCGCTTGACCACGCCCGTGGGCAGGTCGTGGACCAGGTAACGGCCCTGCGGGGTCTGGTAGAGGAGCCGGTGGCCGTCCTGGCTGAGGGCCAGCGGCATGTACTCGCCGGTGGCCGGGTCGTAGCCGGCCCGCGCGTCCGGCAGCCGCCACTCCGCGCCCGAGCGGGTCGTGAGCACCCACTGGCCACAGGGTTGGGGGTCGCGGGCGTCCGCCTCGGCGTCGCGGCAGTAGCCCGGGTAGGCGAAGCGGACCGGGTCGGGGAGCGCGGCGGGCAGCGGGTCGCGGATCTCCTGGGCGGGGGCCCGCGTCCCGGGGGCGAAGGGGGAGCGGTCCGTCGCCTCGTCCATGCGGGCGGCCAGCGCGGACAGCCCCGCGGCGGCCGCCGCGACCATCGCGGCGACCAGGCCGAGGGAGGCGAACATCCACACCGACGCCCGGATCCGGCGCCGCGCCGTGACCCGGCGCAGCACGGTCTCGGCGAGGTCGGCGAGGCCGGCGCGCGGCATCCCGGCGGCCAGGCCGAGCAGGGCGGCCCGCAGGGCCGGATCCCCGGGGGCGGCGTCGTGGAGGCCCGCCGCCGGGGCGGCGAGCTCGGGAGCGGGGCCGAGCGTCCAGGGGGCGTTGGGTTCGGGAGCGGGTGCGAGCGTCCAAGGGGTGGCGGGTTCGGGAGCGGGGGCGAGCGTCCAGGGGGAGGCGGACGTCGCGCCTTCCCGCGACCGGTCGCCCTGGCGACCCCCGGCCGGGTTCGCATGGTCCTCGGCCGGGTTCGCCGGGTCCTCGGACGGGTTCGCGCGTTCTTCGGCCGGGTCTGCATGGTCGTCGGCGGGGTCCGCCGGGTCCTCGACCGGGTTCGCCGGGCCCTCAGACGGGTTCGCGCGTTCCTCAGACGGGTTCGCGGGGTCTTTGGTCAGGTCTGCGGGGTTCTCGAACAAGGTCGGGTGGGTGGCGCGGAGCTGGGTGCGGGCTCTTCGCAGCTCGTCGTCCAGCGCGCCGATCCACAGGCCCGTGACCTGGGCCGCGTGCGGCAGGCTCAGCCCGTCGTGGAAGGTGACGACGACGGCGGCGCGGGTCCTCGGGGCGAGCCCGGCGAGCAGGTGGTCCGCCGGGACCGGCCAGGGCGCGCCCGTCGCGCCCAGGAACCGTCCGTACAGCTCGCGCAGCACCGCGTCGGCCGGGCGGTGGTAGCGGATCGCGGACCACCGGCGGCAGGACGCGACGAGGGCCGCGGTGGCCAGCTCGCGGGCCTTGTCCGCGTCGCCCGTCAGCAGGTAGGCCGTGCGAGCGAAAGAGGGGGCATAAGACGCCAGAAAAGCCGATAAGTCGTGGGATTTGCTCACTTGTATGACTCCTTGGAGGTTGATCAGCGTAGAGGCAGTCCCGGCTCCACGGAAGTGCCCGGGAAACCCGGGCCGATCCGCCGCCAAGCCGCTTGCAGGCCCGTGGGCTGGGCATCTACCGGGCATGCGCCCGTCATCCCCGGCCGGCGAGCGGTCGTCGCGCCTTCGCCTCGCCGTCCCGCTCGCCTGCCTCGCCGTCCTGACCGCGTGCGGCACCTCCTCCCAGACCGCCCGGCTGGACACCCCCGCGGACACCGGTCCCGGCACCGCCACCCCCCGCAGCGCCCCCTCGGACGTCCCCACCAGCACCGCCGAGGTGGACGTCGAGCGCGACGGCCTCGACCCGGCCGTGGTGACCGGCGTCCGGTACGCGACCCACGACGGCTACGACCGGGTGGTGATCGACCTCAAGGGCGACATCCCCGGCTACAAGGTGAAATGGGTGGACGAATTCCTCCAGGACGGTTCCGGCGAGCCCATGGGCGTCCAGGGCGGCGCGTACCTGCAGCTCACCCTCTTCCCCGCCAACGCGCACGACGACGACGGCTACCCCACCTGGAAGGGCGGACCCGTCTACCGGGCCGGCCTCAGGAACGTCTCCCACGTCGTCAGGACCGGCGACTTCGAGGGACGCGTGGGCGTCGGCCTGGCGCTCGCCCGCCGGGCCGGCTTCCGGGTGAAGGAGCAGTCCGCGCCGAGCCGGCTGGTGCTCGACGTGGCACACTGAAGCCCGTGGTGAGAAAGATCGAGGGCCCGACCCGCATCCCCGTCCCCGGCGGCAAGATCATCGACGAGCACGTGGGGCGCGTCAACAGCGGCGACGAGCAGGTCTCGATCGCTCACATGACCGCCCCGCCCGGCTGGGCCGAGCCCGCCCAGACCCCGTCGTTCACCGAGTACACCGTGGTCCTGCGCGGCAGCCTGCTCGTCGAGCACGACGGCGGCACGGTCGAGGTCGGCGCGGGCCAGTCGGTGGTGACCTCGCCGGGGGAGAAGGTGCGCTACAGCGTGGGCCCCGACGGCGCCGAGTACGTCGCCGTGTGCCTGCCCGCCTTCACGCCGGAGAGCGCCGGCCGCGACTGACCGGGCGCGCCTCCCTGACGGGCGCGCCTCACGAGCGGCTGACGGCCGTGCCTCACGGGTGTGTCGGAAGGGTTGTCCACAGGCGGCCGCGACGTGTGCGGCGGCGGAGGAGTGTGCTCATATCATGGCCAGATGAGCCCCACGCTTGACAAGATCCGGCAGGCTCCCAAGGTGTTGTTGCACGATCACCTCGACGGCGGGCTGCGCGCCGAGACGATCGTCGAGCTCGCACGGGAGATCGACTACGGGCGGCTGCCCTCCACCGACCCCGACAATCTGCGCCTCTGGTTCGAGGAGGCCGCCGACTCCGGCTCGCTGGAGCGCTACCTGGAGACCTTCGACCACACGGTCGCGGTCATGCAGACCCGCGAATCCCTGGTCCGGGTGGCCGCCGAGTGCGCCCGCGACCTCGCCGACGACGGCGTGGTCTACGCCGAGGTGCGCTTCGCCCCCGAGCAGCACACCACCATGGGGCTGAGCCTCGACCAGGTGGTGGAGGCGGTGCTCGAAGGGTTCACGCTGGGCTCGCAGGGTCGCGGCATCCGGGTCGGCACGCTGCTGACCGCGATGCGCCACATGGCCCGCTCGATGGAGATCGCCGAGCTGGCCGTCCGCTACCGCGACGTCGGCGTCGTGGGGTTCGACATCGCCGGGGCCGAGGCCGGCTACCCGCCCACCCGGCACCTCGACGCCTTCGAATACCTCCAGCGGGAGAACGCGCACTTCACGATCCACGCCGGCGAGGCGTTCGGGCTGCCGTCGATCTGGCAGGCCATCCAGTGGTGCGGCGCCGACCGGCTGGGCCACGGCGTCCGGATCATCGACGACATCACCGTGGCCGGCGACGGGTCGGCCAAGCTGGGGCGGCTGGCGGCGTACGTGCGCGACAAGCGCATCCCGCTGGAGATGTGCCCTACGTCCAACCTCCAGACCGGGGCCGCCGACTCGATCGCCGAGCACCCCATCGGGCTGCTGCGCAGGCTGCACTTCCGGGTCACCGTCAACACCGACAACCGGCTGATGAGCTCGACGAGCGTGTCCCTTGAGTTCGCCAAGCTGGTCGAGGCGTTCGGCTACGGCTGGGACGACCTGCAGTGGTTCACGGTCAACGCGATGAAGTCGGCCTTCCTGCCGTTCGACGAGCGGCTGGCGTTGATCAACGGCGTGATCAAGCCGGGGTTCGCGCAGATCAAGTGGCAGCCGTGAAACACACCTACCGGTCCAAGACCGGGTTCGTGCTGGGTTGCGCCTGGCTGGTCTTCGTGGCGTTCAACGTGTGGGACCTGACGGCCCACTACAACGGCAAGCCGTCCATGGTGGCGCTGGCCGTGCTCGGGGCGATGACGGCGCTCGTCTACGCGATCGCGGTCCGGCCCGCCACCGTGGTCGGCGAGGAGGGGCTGCTGGCCCGCAACCCGCTGCGCACGACGTTCCTGCCGTGGGCGTCCGTGGGCGAGGTGACGGTCACCCACTCCATCGCGGTCCGTTACGGCGGCGAGGGCGCCGACGAGCAGGTGCTGCGGTTGTGGACGCCCATGAGCAGCGCCAGAGAGCGGTCCAAGGCGCAGCGGCGCGGCGTGCCCAAGCCCCAGCGGGGCGGCCGGTTCCGGGTCGAGGCCACGGTCAGCAAGGCCGAGCAGGCCGCCGCCGAGGCGTTCACCGGCAAGACCCACGCCGACTTCGTGGGCGACCAGATCCGCGACCGCGCCGAGGCCGCCCACCGCCGCGCGGACCCGGCGGCCGCGGCGGCACCGGTCAAGGTCACCTGGTCCTACGACTCGATCGCCGTCCTCGTGGTCGCGGTCGCCCTGATCATCGCCGCCATCGTCATCGCCTGACCGCCCCCGGCCCGAAGGCACGGGCCTAGGGGCAGGGTCGGCGAGCCAGAGGGGGTGGCGGGTCAGGGGGTTCGGCGGGTTAGGAAGCGGGTCATGCCGGCCTGGGCCAGGCCCGACTGCTCCACCTGCCGGGCGGCCACGGTCTCGGCCTCGAAGGCGCGCTCGACCTCGGCCGGCTGCGGGCGCAGCAGCCCCAGGTGCACGGCGGTGGCGGTGCCCGGCCGGGTCCAGTGGCGCACCCGCGCGATCGCCGTCTCCACCAGCTCCTCGGCGGGCACGAGCTCGTCCAGCAGCCCGGCCGCCAGCGCGTCGGCGGCGCTCAGCCGGGCCGAGTCCAGCACCAGCCGCAGCGCCCGGCCGCCGGCCAGCCGGAGCAGCAGGTGGCTTGCGGCGTTCGAGATCGACAGGCCGAGGTGGTTCTCGGGGAAGAAGTACTCGGCGGCGGTGGCGCCGATGCGGCTGTCGAAGCAGAGCGTCCACTCGGCGGCGCCGCCGACGGCCAGGCCGTTGACCGCGGCGACCACCGGCACCGGGGTCTCCAGCACGGCCCTGGTCATGTCGTGGAACAGCTCGACCTCCGCCTCCAGCGGCTTGCCCGCCGCCTCGGCGATGTCCTCGCCTGCCGAGAACGCCCGGCCGGCGCCGGTCACCACGATGCCCCTGGCGGTGCGGCCGTGCGCGCGGACGGCCGCGGCCAGGTCCTTGCGCATGCCGGCGGTCAGGGCGTTCAGCTTCTCGGGGCGGGCGAGGGTGATCAGGGCCACCTCGTCGCGTACGGTCACGTCGATCATGCCGGGTCCTCCGTGGGGATGGCGGGGGCGGCGCGCTGGTCGCGGCCGGGGCGGAGCAGGTGGCGCTTCTCGATGCGGGCGGACGGGGTGAGCGTGAACGACTCCACGAACTCCACGTACGCCGGCACCTTGAAGCGGGCCAGGCGTTCCCTGGCGTGGGCGATGACGGCGGCGGCCGTGCCGGCGTCGGCGGCGTGACCGGGGCGGAGCTGGAGGAACGCCTTGGGCAGCTCGCCGAAGAGGTCGTCGGGGATGGGCACCAGGGCCGCGGACAGGACCGCGGGATGCCCGGCGAGCACGCTCTCGACCTCGGCGCACGAGATGTTCTCACCGCCCCTGCGGACCATGTCCTTCAGCCGCCCGGCGTGCCGGATGCGGCCTCGCGCGTCGCGGACGCCGAGGTCGCCGGTGTGGTACCAGCCGCCGCGGAAGGCGTGCGCGGTGGCCTCGGGGTGGTTCCAGTAGCCGGTCATCATGGGCGTGCCGCGGACCAGGATCTCGCCCGTCTCCTCGTCGAGCCGGACCTCCTTGCCGGGCGGCGGCGTGCCCAGCGCGCCGGTGCCGACGGTGTCGTCGGCGTCCGGGTCGGCCATCAGGTCGCAGCCGCTCTCGGTGGAGCCGTACAGCTCGCGCCAGGGCGCGCCCCAGCGCTCCTCGAACGCGCGGTGCAGGCCGGGCGCGATGCCCGAGCAGAGCACGAGCCGCATCCGGTTGTCGCGGTCGAGGGGGCTCGGCGGCTGCTTGTGCATCAGCAGGGGCATGGTGCCCAGCACGTACGTGAGGGTCGCGCCGTGCTCCCGGACGGCGGGCCAGAAGCCCGAGGCGGAGAATCGGGGGAGCACCACCTGCGGGATGCCGCCGAGCAGGCAGAGCAGGGTGGTCCACTGCGGGTCCATGTACGAGTACGCCTGGGCGATCAGCAGGACGTCGTCGTCGCGCAGGCGGACGAGGTCGGCGACGACGCGGGCGGTCCTGACCCAGTAGTCGTGGGTGAGCAGGCAGGCTTTGGGGAACCCCGTCGTCCCCGACGTGTACTGAAAATTGGCGACATTGTCCGCGCTGAGGGATATGTCGAGAGGTGGGCCATCCGTCAGCTCGTCCACGAGGTGCACCACGCCCGGCACGCGCGCGGCGTGCTCCGCGCCGGTCAGGGTGGCGACCGCGCCGGAGTCGCGCAGGACGTGCTCCAGGTCGGCGGCCTGGTACCGCACGTTCACGGGGACGGTGACCGCCCCCGCCTTCAGGACGGCGAACCAGCTCAACGGCCACCACGGCTCGTTGTCCAGCATGACGGCCACCCGGTCGCCGGGGCGTACCCCCTGGCCGGCCAGCGCGCGGGCCAGGCGGTCGGAGACGGCGTCGGCCTCGGCGAAGCTCAGCGAGGCCGCTGGGAGGGCGGGTGAGGAAGCGGGGAAACGGAGGAACTCGCGCTCGCCGTACGTGCTAGCGGCGTGCCTCAGCAGGTCGGGGATCGTGGTGTGCATCCGGCGGCTCCCACGGGAAGACGGGCAGCAGGCTTCGATCGAGGGGCGCCACGACCGGGCCGGCGGCGCGTACGGCGGCCAGGCCGATCGTGACGAACTCCGCGCACACCTGCTCCAGCGTCGAGTCCCCGTCGGGGCGGTACCACTCGCTGGTGCCGGTGCACATGGACATGAGGGCGAGGCGGGTCAGCTTCTGGTCGGCGACGTGGAAGACGCCTTCGGCGACGCCGTCGGCCAGGGCGCTCTTCCAGTGGCTCTCGTAGGCGTCGCGCAGGGCGATGACCTCGGTGTGCGCGGGCGAGCCGGGGGTCAGGGAGCGGAGCTCGCCGTCCATGACGCGGCTGGTCAGGGGGGTGAGCGCGTGCAGGGCGGTGAGCGAGGTGATCAGCAGGGCGAGGCGGTCGGCGGGACGGGTGGCCCCGTCCAGGACGCGGGCGGTCGAGTCGATCAGTCCTTGCAGGCCGGTCCGCATGAGGCCGGCCAGCAGGGCTTCCTTGCTGTGGACGTGGTGGTAGACGCCGGCGTTGGTCAGGTTCACCGCCCTGGCCAGGTCCCTGATGCCGGTGGCGGCGTAGCCCTGCTGGGCGAAGAGCCGCACCGCGGCCGTCCTGATCCGGAGCAGTGGGTCCACGTCCATGGCGACCTAACGAACGTTCGGTTGCTTCTTACGCTGAAAAATACCCCATGTCCCTAGAAATCGCCATAGGTTGACTCTGACACCGTGTGAGCCCCTACTTCTGGACCCGACATGTTCAGCATCGGAGATTTCGCTCGGCTGGGGCTCGTGTCCGTACGCATGCTCCGCCACTACGACGCCATCGGCCTGCTGCGCCCCGCGCACGTGGACCCGCTCACCGGTTACCGGTCCTACCAGGCCGCGCAACTGGCCAGACTCAACCGGATCGTCGCCATCAAGGACCTGGGCTTCACGCTGGAACAGGTCCGGACGATCCTGGACGAGAAGGTCAGCACCGAGGAGCTGCACGGCATGGTACGGCTGCGCCGCGCCCAGCTGGAGGCGCAGATCAACGCCGACCTGGCCAGGCTGCGCGGCGTCGAGGCGAGACTCCGCAGCATCGAGACGGAGGGGCACATGAGAACCGCGGAAGTCGTGCTGAAGAAGGTCGACCCGGTCCGGGTCGCGCAGCTCAGCGCCAGGGCGGCCAGCTACGAGGGCGAGGACGTCGGCCCGGTGATCGGGCCGCTGTTCGAGGAGATCTGCGCCCGCGTGGAGCGGGCGGACGTCCGGGTGGCCGGCCCCGGCCTGGCCTACTACCGCCAGGAGGACGACGGCTCGGTCATGGTCCACGCCTGCCTGCCGGTCAACGTGGACCCCGACCCCCGCCACGACTTCGAGATCAGGGACCTGCCCGCGATCGGCACGGCGGCCACGATCATCCACCACGGCACGATGGAGGCCGTCGGACCGACCTTCCAGGCCCTGGCCCACTGGATCGAGGAGAACGGCTACCGCTCGCTCGCCCTGGCGAGAGAGGTGTCGCTGCACTGCCCGGAGGACCGCGCGGAATGGGTGCACGAGCTGCAGATCGAGGTGGCCCCGGCCTAGTGGAGGCGAGCGAGCTGGAACACCACCGGGTCGAGCTGACCGGCTACTGCTACCGGATGCTCGGCTCGGGCTTCGAGGCCGAGGACGCGGTGCAGGAGGCGTTCGTCAGGGCGTGGCGCACGTACGAGCCCGGGCGGGGGGCGTTGCGCCCGTGGTTGTTCCGGCTCGCCACGTCCGTCTGCCTGGACATGCTGCGCGGGCCGCAGCGGCGGGCGCGGGCGATGGACCTCGGGCCGGCGGCGCGTCCCGGCGACCCGCTCGGCGATCCGCTGCCGGGGGACGCCTGGGTGTGGCCGGTGCCCGACGGGCGCGTGTTGCCGGCCGACCCGGCGGAGCTGGCGGTGGCCAGGGAGAGCGTGCGGCTGGCGTTCGTGGCCGCGCTGCAACGGCTGCCGCCGCGCCAGCGGGCCGTGCTCATCCTGCGCGACGTGCTGAAGTGGCGGGCCGCCGAGGTGGCGGACCTGCTGGGAACGAGCGTCGCGTCCGTGAACGGCGCGCTGCAACGGGCCCGCGCCCGGCTCCCCGCGGTCGCCCCGGAGGACGCCCCGGAGGACGCCGAGGTGGACGGCAGGCTGCTCGACCGCTACGTCTCCGCCTTCGAGCGGTACGACGTGGCCGCGCTGGTCTCGCTGCTGCACGAGGACGCGACGATGTCGATGCCGCCGTTCGCGTGGTGGCTGCGCGGCCGGGAGGCGGTCAGGGCGGTCCTGTCGGCCGCCGGAGCTCCCTGCGCGAACGACCGCCTGCTGCCGGCCCGGGCGAACGGCGCGCCCGCCTTCGCCCAGTACCGGGACGGGGAGGCGTTCGCCCTGGTAGTCCTGGAGATCAGCGGCGGAGTCGTCACCGGCGTGACCACCTTTCTCGATCCCCGGCTCGTGCCGTCCTTCGGCCTGCCGATGAGTTTCGGACAGCCGCTCCGTACTGACAGGTGAAGGAGGACAGACACATGCCACAGATCGTCGAACTTCCCGAGCGTCCTTACCTCGGGATCAGGAAGACCGTCACGATGACCAGTTTTGGTCTCGTCGGAGACCGGATCGCGGAGATGATCGGCTGGCTCGCCGAGCGCGGGCACACGATGGCCGGAGCCCCGTTCTTCCGGTACCACAGCATCGACATGCCGCAGGACCGGCTGGTGGTGGAGGCGGGCGTGCCCGTCACCGAGCCTGTGGAGGGCGAGGGCGAGTTCCACGCGGGCACGCTGCCCGCGGGCCGTTTCCTCACCGAGTCCCACCACGGCCACCCCGACCGGCTCTCCGGCGTCATCGAGTCGGTGCTGACGTGGGCCGCCGAGCAGGGCCTGACCTGGGACATGACCGAGAAGGACGGCATCGAGCACTGGGGCTGCCGGCTGGAGCTCTACCAGACGGACCCGCGGATCGAGCCCGACCTGAACAACTGGGACATCGACCTGCAGTTCCGCCTGGCCTGAGCCGGCTGTCACGCCGCGTTCGCGCGGGGCAGCAGCGAGGTCAGCAGCGCGGCCAGCACGAACAGGGCCGCGCCCGCCAGGCCGATCGCCACGATCCCGTTGAAGAACGCGGCGTGACTGGCCGCCAGCAGCTCGGCAGCCTGAGCCGGGGCGAGCCTTCCGGCCACGGCCGCCGCGCCCGCCAGGGTCTCCCTGGCCGCGTCGGGCACGTGCGCCGGCAGGGCGTGGTGGTAGACGGCCGCGGCGACCGTGCCGAGCAGGGCCAGGCCGAGCGTCCCGCCCAGGAAGTTGCCCGACTCGGCCAGCGAGGCCGCCGACCCGGCCTTCTCGGGCGGCACCGAGCCGACCACGATCCCCGTGCCCAGGGCGAACAGCGGGCCGGTGCCCAGCGCCAGCACGGTGATGGCGATGATCACCACCGGCAGCCCGGCCTCGGCCTGCGTGAGCAGCGCCGCCCCGGCGGCCGACAGCGTCAGGCCGCCCATGACGGCGGCGCGGGGGGCGACGCGGCGGGTCAGGGCCGGGGTCAGCGTGGTGCCCAGCGCGACGCCGAGCCCCATGGGCGCGAACCACAGCGCCGACTGCGCCGGGGTGTACCCCAGCACCGACTGCAGGTACTGGGTGACCAGGAGCCCGGTGCCCGCCATGGCGATGCCCGCCAGCACGAGCGCGGTCAGGATCAGGGTGAGCGGACGCTGGGCGAACAGGCGCAGGTTGAGCAGGGGAGCGTCGAGCGTGAGCTGCCGCCGTACGAACGCCGCCCCGAACGCGAGACCGGCCGCGATCGCGGCGAGCGGCGCGCCGGGCCCGGCCGAGGCCGACGAGGCGGCCAGCTCCTTGACGCCCCAGACCACCGGCAGGATCGCCAGCATCGACAGCGCGACGCTGGCCAGGTCCATGCGCCCGCCGTCCGGGTCGCGGAACTCCGGCAGCAGCAGCACGCCGCCCACGAGCAGCACCGCGATCACGGGGACGGCCATCAGGAACACCGACCCCCACCAGAAGTGCTCCAGCAGCAGCCCGCCGACGACCGGCCCGAGCGCGGCCCCGGCGAACTGGCAGGTGGCCCAGACGGCGATGGCCGTGCCGCGCTGCCGGGCGTCGCGGAACATGTTCGTGATGAGCGCGAGCGTGGAGGGCATGAGCGTGGCGCCGGCGACGCCCAGCACCGTCCGCGCGGCGATCAGCATGGCCGGGCTGGCCGCGTACGCCGCCACGAGGGAGGCGACGCCGAAGGCCGCCGCGCCGGTCAGCAGGAGCCGGCGGCGGCCGATCCGGTCGCCGAGGCCGCCCATCGTGATCACCAGCCCGGCGACCATGAACCCGTAGATGTCGATGATCCACAACTGCTGGACGGCGCTCGCCCCCAGCTCCACGCTCAGCCGGGGCAGCGCCAGGAACAGCGCGTTGATGTCGACCGCGACGAGCAGGGTGGGCAGGGCGAGCACCGCCAGCCCGGCCCATTCGCGCCGCCCGGCCCTGGGTTCGGCGGCGGTCTCGGTGAGATGCGGCATGTCGGGAGCCTCCTGGTGTCGTCCGTTTCACCAGGAGGTCGGAGCCCGGCTCGCGCGCTCGACGTGCTTTCCGGAAAAGTTTCGCGGGGCATGTCGAGAGGGACGCGCCGGCTCCGACCCCAGCACGACGGAACTCGCCAGACCAAGAGGAGAGACGATGAAGTTTCTGTTGATCATGCAGGTGAACCAGCAGGTCATGGACACCCTGAGCGAGGAGCAGCGCGAGCTGATCATGAGCGGCCACGGCGCGTTCATGAAGACGATCCAGGAGTCGGGCGAGATGATCGGCACGCAGGCGCTCGGCGACCCGTCCACGAGCGCGGTCGTCCGCACCCGCAACGGCCTGCCGGCCGTGACCGACGGCCCCTTCCTGGAGGCCAAGGAGTACATGGGCGGCTACTACATCGTCGACTGCGAGAGCCGCGAGCGGGCGATCGAGCTGGCCGGGATGATCCCCGACAGCAAGATCGAGGGCCTGGCGATCGAGGTCCGGCCGATCATGTTTTCGGCGGGCGCCGACATGTGACCGGGCGGTGGGCCCGCGGCGCGGGCCCACCGGCCTACAGGCCCAGGCAGGCGGTCAGGTCGGCCTTGAGGGCGTCGAGGTCGCGGGCGGCGAACGCGCGCGCCTGCGCCACCTCCCCGGTCACCGGCACCACGACCTCCAGGTAGCACTTCAGCTTGGGCTCGGTGCCCGACGGGCGGACCACGACGCGCCCGCCGTCCGACAGGTGGAAGCGCAGGCCCTCGGTCGGGGGCAGGCCGCCGTCGCCGCGGCTCAGGTCGTCCACGGCCTCGACCGTGTGGTCGCCCAGCGTGGCGGGCGGGGCGGCGCGCAGGCGGTCCATCGCGCCGGAGATCAGCGACAGGTCGGCGACCCGGAAGCTGAGCTGGGACGTCGCGTGCAGGCCGTACCGGACGGCCTGGTCGTCGAGCAGGTCGAGCAGCGTGCGGCCGGCGCGCTTGGCGGCGGCGGCGACGGCGGCCACGGTCAGGGCCGCGCCGATGCCGTCCTTGTCGTGGACCGGCAGGCCGGCGTCGGAGCCGACGCAGTAGCCGATGGCCTCCTCGTAGCCGAAGACCAGGCCCTCGCCCGCCTTGACGATCCACTTGAACCCGGTCAGCGTCTCGCCGTAGCGCACGCCGTGGGCCTGCGCGATCTTGCTCAGCAGGGTCGAGGAGACGATCGTGGTGGCCACCAGCCGGTCGCCGGTGGTGTGCGTGATCACGTGCTCGGCCAGCAGGCCGCCGACCTCGTCGCCGGTCAGCATGCGGCACGTGCCGTCGGGCAGCGGCACGCCGACCGCGCACCGGTCGGCGTCGGGGTCGTTGGCCAGCACCAGGTCGGAGCCGAGCTTGGCGGCCAGCGCGACCGCCAGGTCCATCGCGCCGGGCTCCTCGGGGTTGGGGAAGGCCACCGTCGGGAAGTCGGGGTCGGGGTTGCGCTGCTCCTCCACGGCCATCGGCGTCTCGAAGCCCGCCGCGAGGAAGGCCCCCGTCAGCGTCCCCGAGCCCACCCCGTGCAGCGGCGTGTACGCCACCCGCAGCTCGCGCGCCTGGCCCAGCGGCAGGGCGGTCACCGCGTCGATGTAGTCGTCGACGATGTCCTCGCCCAGCTCGGTGAGCGTGCCCGGACCGTCGAGAGGGAGCTGGTCGACCCGGCCCACCGCGTCGATGGCGGCCGAGATCTCCCGGTCGACCGGCGGCACGATCTGCGAGCCGTCACCCCAGTAGACCTTGTAGCCGTTGTCCCTGGGCGGGTTGTGGCTGGCGGTGACCGTCACGCCCGCGTCGGCCCCGAGATGGCGCACGGCGAAGGCCAGCACCGGCGTGGGCAGCGGGCGCGGCAGCAACGAGACGTGCAGCCCCGCGCCGGTCAGGACGGCGGCGGTGTCCCTGGCGAACACGTCGGACTTGTGCCGGGCGTCGTAGCCGATCACGACGTGCTTGCCGGCGCCGAGCACGCCGGCCAGGCCGGCGGCGGCGCGCATGACGGTGACCCGGTTCATCCGGTTGGGGCCCGCGCCCAGCTCGCCGCGCAGGCCGGCGGTGCCGAACTCCAGCTTGGCCTGGAACCGCTCGCGAAGGGCGGGCAGGTCGTCGTCCTCCAGGAGGTCGGACAGCTCGGCCCGGGTGTCGGGGTCGGGATCCTGGGCCAGCCACTGGCGGGCGCGGCGCAGCAGGTCGGCGTCCACGGGCGGGAGCGGGACGTCCCCGTCGGCCTCCGGCGGGATGCCGGCGGTCACAGGCGGTCCACCACCTTGGCCAGCAGCACGCCCATGCGGGCGGCCGTGGCGCGGCCCACCTCCAGGACCTCCTCGTGGTTGAGCGGCTCGCCGGACAGGCCCGCCCCCGGGTTGGTGACCAGGGAGACGCCGAGCACCTCCAGGTTCGCCTCGCGGGCGGCGATGGCCTCCAGCACGGTGGACATGCCCACCAGGTCGCCGCCGAGCGTGCGCAACATCCGGATCTCCGCCGGCGTCTCGTACGTCGGGCCGCGGAAGGCCACGTACACGCCGTCGGCCAGGGTCGGGTCGATCTCGCGGACCAGGGCGCGCAGGCGGCGCGAGTAGACCTCGGTGAGGTCGATGAAGGTGGTGCCGGTGATCGGGTTGGCGCCGGTCAGGTTGATGTGGTCGCTGATCAGCACCGGGTCGCCGACGTTCTGGGTCTCCGGCCGCAGGCCGCCCGCCGCGTTGGTCAGCACGACCGTGCGCACCCCCGCCGCGGCCGCCGTGCGCACGCCGTGGACGACCGCGTCGACGCCGAGGCCCTCGTACAGGTGCGTGCGGCCGAGGAAGACCAGCGCGTGCCGCCCGGACGGCGTGCGCACGACGCGGATCTTGCCGCCGTGCCCGGCCACGGCGGGGGCGCGGAAGCCGGGCAGATCGGTGAACGGGATCTCGGCCACGGTCTGCCCGATCGCGTCGGCGGCGGGGACCCACCCCGACCCCATGACGAGTGCCACGTCGAAGGTGTCGAGGCCGGCCGCGCCGGTCAGGGCGGCGGCGGCCTCTGCGGCCAGGGTGTATGCGTCGTTGCTCACATCTCAGTAGTTTAGGAGCAGCCTGTCCAGAACCCGCACCCCGAACTGCAGCGCGTCCACCGGCACCCGCTCGTCCACGCCGTGGAACATCGAGGCGAAGTCCATGTCGCCGGGCAGCCGCAGCGGCACGAACCCGAACCCGCGCACGCCCAGGTCGGCGAAGAAGGTCTTGTTGTCGGTGCCGCCCGACATGCAGTACGGCACCGCCCGCGCGGTCGGGTCCTCGGCCTTCAGCGCCGCGATCATCGACTCGACCAGCGCGCCGTCGAACGTCGTCTCCAGCGCGATGTCGTGGTGCACGAACTCGCGGCGCACGTTCGGCCCGATGAGCGAGTCGACGGTCTTGAAGAACTCCTCCTCGAAGCCGGGCAGGAAACGCCCGTCCACGACGGCCGTGGCCTGGCCGGGGATGACGTTCGACTTGTAGCCGGCGTCGAGCTGGGTCGGGTTGGTGGTGTGGCGCAGCGTCGCGCCGACGAACCGCACCAGCGGGCCGAGCTTGTCCAGCAGCGGGGCCGGGTCGTCCTCGTCGAACGGCAGGCCGAAGGCGTCGGCGACCTCGGTGAGGAACTGGCGCACGGTCGGCGTGTAGGTGAGCGGCCACTCGTGCCCGCCGAGCCGGGCCACGGCCTTGGCGACCTCGGTGACCGCGTTGTCGGAGTTGAGCATCGAGCCGTGCCCGGCGGTGCCGTCGGCGACCAGCTTCATCCAGGCCAGGCCCTTCTGGGCGGTCTCGATCAGGTACAGCCGCAGCGACGGGTCGACCTCCAGCGAGTAGCCGCCGACCTCGCTGATGGACTCGGTCACGCCCTCGAACAGCTCGCGGTTGTTGGCCGTGAGGTACTTGGCGCCGTACACGCCGCCGGCCTCCTCGTCGGCGACCCAGGCGAAGACGATGTCGCGGCGCGGACGGCGTCCCTCGCGCTTCATCTGGCGCAGCACGGCCAGCATCATCGCGTCCATGTCCTTCATGTCCACGGCGCCGCGGCCCCAGATGTAGCCGTCCTTGACCTCGCCGGCGAACGGGTCGACCGACCAGTCGGCGGCGTTGGCGGGCACCACGTCGAGGTGGCCGTGGACGAGCAGCGCGGGCAGCGACGGGTCGGTGCCCTCGACGCGGGTGACCACGTTGCCGCGGCCCGGCTCGCTCTCGACGTACGTCGCCTCGATGCCGACCTCGTCCAGCCTGGCCATGACGACCTCGGCCGCGGCCCGCTCGCCGGGGCCGCTGCCGTCCCCGTAGTTGCTGCTGTCGACGCGGATCAGCTCCACGCACAGGTCGGCGACTTCGTTCTCGGCAGGTGTCATGGCGTCTTCTCCAGGGTGAGCAGTCCGGACTTGTGGAGGTGACCGCGCTTGTACGCGCGGGTGATGAGGGTCAGATCGCTGTCGGTGATCTCGTCGAGCCGGCCCAGCACGTCGGTCATGAAACGATAGAGGTCCGCCTCGTGGGCCACCGCCACCTGCACGATGAGGGAGTGGGTGCCCGAGGTGGCGGCGCAGTAACGCACGTTGGGGTGCTCGGCCAGGCGCCGGCCGGTCTCGCCCAGCCCGTACGGCCGCACCTTCAGCCAGAGCATGGCCTCGACCTCCAGCCCGAGCAGCGCGGGCTCGACCTCGGCGCGCGGCAGCAGTAACCGGCGGTCGATGAGCGAGCCGACCCGCCGGCGCGCGGTCGGCACGGACAGGTCGAGCCGTTCGGCGATCGTGGTGAAGGCGGCCCGGCCGTCGGCCGCCAGCAGCTCGGCGATCTCCTTCTCCAGCGGCGACAGGCCGTCCTCGTCGGGCAGGTCGGGGGGCGGCGGCGCGGGGCGCAGCTCGGCCACCTCCCGCTCGGTGAGGAAGGGCGCGTGCCACTCGGCCACGGTGGTGAACGTGTGCAGCACGACCTGGGTCTGCGTCTGGAGCACGCCGTCGATCTCGCTGATGTCGTGGGCCAGGATGGTGTGCAGATCCTGCCGGGACGGCGGCACCAGCTCGCAGGCCAGGTCGGCGGCCCCGGTCAGCGCGTAGACCGACCGCGTGTCGCGCCGGTCGGTGAGCGATCTGGCCACCTGGGCCGCCGTGCCGGGCCGCACCTGGACGTGCAGGTGCGCGGGGCGGCCGTGGCCGGTGCGCAGGTCGTCGTAGATCGCGGTGACGCGGACGACGCCGTCGGCGATGAGCCGCTGGAGCCGGCGGGCGACCGTGCGTTCGTGCTCGCCGACCGCCCTGCCGATCTCGCCCCACGAGGCCCGCGGGCTCACCTGCAGCGCGGCCACGAGCCGCCGGTCGAGAACGTCCACCTGCAACCGCTTCCGTGTCGGGTTTGTAAATAATTGCCCAGACATTTGACTGTTTCGGTCTTCCGAATGCACAGTAAGCCATCACTCCACGTGTCAGCAAAAGGAGCACATGCCGTGTCGACCTCCCCCGTCGTGCAATCGCCGCTCGGCATACCGAAGAGCAGGGTCCGTCAGCTCATGGCGGCCAGCATCGGCAACGTGGTCGAGTGGTACGACTGGTACGCCTACACCTTCCTGGCCACGGTCTTCTCGGCGCAGATCTTCCCCGACAGCTCCGGCAACAGCCTGGTGCCGCTGCTGAGCTCGTTCGCGGTGTTCGCGGTGGGCTTCTTCATGCGGCCCCTGGGCGGCCTGCTGGTGGGCGCGTTCGCCGACCGGTACGGCCGCAAGTCCGCGATGACCTTCACCATCATCCTGATGGGCGGCGGCTCGCTGCTGCTCGGCCTGACCCCCACCTACGAGGCCGTGGGCCTGCTGTCGCCGGTCATCCTGACGCTGGCCCGGCTGATCCAGGGCCTGTCCGTGGGCGGTGAGTTCGCCGCCGCCACCACGTTCCTCGTCGAGTCGGCCCCGCCGCGCCGCCGCGGCCTGTTCTCCTCCTTCCAGTACGTCAGCACCACCATCGGCCAGCTCATCGCCTCCGGCCTGGCCGCGGTGCTCACCTCGACGCTGGTCAAGGAGGACATGAGCTCCTACGGCTGGCGCATCCCGTTCCTGGTGGGCGCGCTGCTCAGCCTGGTCGGCCTGTGGATCCGCAAGGGCGCCGACGAGACCTCGGCCGTCGCCGAGGAGATCCAGCGGGGCGAGGTCAAGCGGCCGGGCATGTTCGAGTTCCTCAAGCACCACCCGAGGTCCGCGCTCACCATCGTCGGCATCACGATCGCGGGCACCGTCGCCTACTACACCTGGACCAGCTTCCTGCCCACCTACGCGCAGATCACGGTCTCCTTCGACAAGGCCGAGTCGCTCCAGGTCGGCACGATCTCGCTGGTGTTCTTCATGCTGCTGCAGCCGCTGCTCGGCCTACTGTCGGACAAGATCGGGCGCAAGCCGATGCTGATCGCGTTCGGGCTCGGCTTCCTGATCCTGCCGGTGCCGCTGCTCGGCCTGCTCACCGACTCCTTCGCCAGCCTGCTCGTCGTGCAGATGATCGGCATGGTGTTCCTGGGCTGCTTCACCTCGGTCTCGGCCGCGGTGAACTCGGAGCTGTTCCCGACCCGGGTGCGGGCGGCGGGGGCCGGGTTCCCGTACTCGCTGACCGTGGCGATCTTCGGCGGCACCGCGCCGCTGATCGGCACCGCGCTGCAGAAGGCCGGCAACCCCGGGATGTTCCCGTGGTACATGTCCGCCCTGGCGCTGATCTCCACGCTCGTGTACGTCTTCGTGCTGCGCGAGACCAAGGACGAGCCGCTCCGCTAGGGCGCCGAGGTGCAGGGGCGCTCCCGAAGCTCCTTGACGTAGTCGTCGGGGGCGCCCGCGCGCTCGGCCGCGTCGGCCAGGTTGCACAGGTAGCGGGCCGAGGGCAGGCCGCCCTCGTAGCCGTCGAGCACGTAGAACCAGGCGACGACCTCGCCGTCGAGGGTCTGCACCCGCAGCCGCACCTTGTGGTAGGCCCCGCGGACCGCGCCCTCCCACTGGTCGAGCGAGGTCTCCTCCCACTCGGGCACGTCGTAGAGCACGACGAAGACGTGCTCGTCGGGGTCCTCCACGATGGTGGCGATCGAGCTCTCCCACTTGCTGTCGGTGCGGCCGAAGGTCAGCCGCCAGCCGGTCAGCCAGCCGACACCCCAGATCGGGGAGTGCGGGGCGCGCATGGCCATCTGCTCGGGGTCCATGTTCATCCCGTAGGAGGCATAAAGCCGTAGATCATTCGGCTTCCCTGATTGATCCGAAAGCCACGCCACGATCCACCCCTCTCGCCGGGTGCCGCTCGTCATCCAGCTACCGCGCCATCCTGCCACGCTGACCCGGCGTGTCGGTCCATCAAGCCGGGCACGGAAGGCCCATGTGTCCCCCATGTCCGCCGGAGCGTGATCCCGTCATGGGCCGGTTGCGGCTTCCGGGGGCACGTGCGGGAGAATGGGACACGTGACGAGGATCGTGATCATTGGTGGCGGGCCGGGCGGCTACGAAGCGGCGCTGGTGGCCGCCCAACTAGGCGCACAGGTCACGATGGTCGAGCAGGACGGGCCGGGCGGGGCCTGCGTGCTCACCGACTGCGTGCCGTCCAAGACGCTGATCGCCACCTCCGTCCGCAAGCAGGCCCTGCTCGACGCGCCCTCGCTCGGCGTGTCGTTCTCGGGCGGCCCCGACGGCGACGCCGGCGTGGTCGGCGTCGACCTGCCGCTGGTCAACAAGCGGGTCAAGGAGCTGGCCCAGGCCCAGTCGGCCGACATCGCGACCCGGGTCGAGGCCGAGGGCGTCGAGATCATCAAGGCGCGGGGGCGGCTGGTCGATCCGCAGGTCGTGCGCGCGGGCGACCGTACGATCAGGGCCGACGTGGTGCTCGTGGCCACCGGCGCGACGCCGCGCGTGCTGCCGGGGGCCGAGCCCGACGGCGAGCGCATCCTCACCTGGCGGCAGCTCTACGACCTGGAGGAGCTGCCCGAGCACCTGATCGTGGTCGGCTCCGGCGTGACCGGCGCGGAGTTCGCCGGCGCCTACCGCTCGCTCGGCGCGGAGGTCACGCTGGTCTCCAGCCGCGACCGGATGATGCCCAACGAGGACGCCGACGGCGCCGAGGTCCTGGAGGAGGTCTACCGGCGGCGCGGCATGAACGTCATGGGCCGCTCGCGCGCCTCCTCCGTCAAGCGCACGGCCGACGGCGTGGTGGTGACCCTGGAGGACGGCCGCACGGCCGAGGGCTCCCACGCGCTGATGACGGTCGGCATGGTCCCCAACACCGGTGGCATCGGCCTGGAGGAGGCCGGCGTGCAGCTCGACCGCAACGGCTTCGTCAAGGTCGACAAGGTCTCGCGCACGTCCGCGCCCGGCGTCTACGCGGCCGGCGACTGCACCGGCGTGCTCATGCTGGCCTCGGTCGCCGCCATGCAGGGCCGCATCGCCGTGTGGCACGCGCTGGGCGAGGCCGTCCAGCCGCTGCGGCTGGCCACGGTGGCCTCCAACATCTTCACCGACCCCGAGATCGCGGCCGTCGGCGTGGCGCAGCGCTCGATCGAGGCGGGCGAGATCGACGCGAACGTGGTCAAGCTGCCGCTGGCCACCAACGCGCGGGCCAAGATGCAGGGCTTCAACGACGGATTCGTCAAGCTGTTCTGCCGCCCCCACACCGGCATCGTGCTCGGCGGCGTGGTCGTGGCGCCGCGCGCCTCGGAGCTGATCCTGGCGGTGTCGCTGGCCGTGCAGCAGCGGCTGACGGTCGACCAGGTCGCCCACTCGTTCGCGGTCTACCCGTCGCTGTCGGGCTCGATCACCGAGGCGGCCCGCCGCCTCATGCAGCCCGAGGCCGCCATCGGCATCTAGCCGCCCCCTCCTCAACGCGCGAAGCCGTGCGGGTCGTCCTGACCCGCACGGCTTCTTGCTGTCCGCGCTTGCTTCCGCGCCCGTTGGATAGTAGTGTTATCCAAGATCGGATAACGGTACTATCCAATGAGGTGCTCCGGTGACGGTGATCGTTCTTTTGGTGGCCACGTTGGGCTTCCGGCTGCTGGGCGCGCTCGGCGTGCGGCGGTTCGGCACGTGGCAGGTGTCCGTGGCGCACGGGCTGGCCGTCATGGTGGTCATGACGGGAAGCGCGCACTTCGTCCCTGAAGGGGTGACCTTCATGCCGAACCACGGCGACCTGGTGCGCATGGTGCCGCCCTTCGTGCCGTTCCCCGCCGCCGTGGTCCACCTGACCGGCGTGCTGGAGCTGGCCGGGGCGATCGGGCTGGTGCTGCCCGCCACCCGCCGGGCGGCCGGGATCTGCCTGGCCCTGCTGTTCGTCGGCCTGCTCCCGGCGAACGTCTACGCGGCGGTCTCCGACGTGCCGTTCGCGGGCGGGGAGGCCACGCCGCTGTGGGAGCGCGTCCCGGAGCAGGTGCTGTACATCGCCGCGGCGCTCTTCGCCGCCTGGCGGCGGGCCGTGGTCGTCCGGGAGGGCGTGCGGCCCGTGCCCGCCGCCCGCTGACCCGTCGTCGCCTTCGCGGGTGGGCCGGTCAGGGCTTCCAGGCCGGGTCGCGGCCGATCAGGCCGAGCAGCCGGTCGAACGGCGGGGCGTCGTCCGGCACCGCCACCGGCGGCCCGAACGCCCCCCTCTGCCGGCCCATCTCCACCGACTGCTCCGTGAACCCCAGCGCGCGGGCGACGGCGTCGGCGTCGGGCTCGTACGCCTGGTCGGTGGCCCTGGCCAGGTCCCAGCCGTGCACGACCATGTCCACCAGCCACAGGTGGGCCACCATGGTCATCGGCAGGCCGCCCAGGGCGGCGCACGTGCCCTCCCACGCCTGCGGCCGCGACCAGGCGGCCAGCATGCGCTCGGCGCGTTCGGGGAAGTCGCCCGCGTACGGGCCCTGCTCGGTGCGCTCCCCGCCGTGCGCCAGCGACGCGAACATCTCCGCCACCCACTCCAGGTGGTTGACCAGCGCCTTGACGTCGAACTCCGCGCACGGCGTCGGGGACCCGAACTGCTCGGGCCGCACGGCGGCCACCAGGCCGGCGGTCCGGTGGGTGGCCCGGGTCATCAGCGGCATCATGTCTTCCATGGCAGACATGATGTCCCGCCTGCCTCGGGCGCGGCTTGTAGAAACGCGACAGCGCGGCTGGGTCAACCCCTACGCGGGGCTGGCCGCCTTCGACTTCGCGCGCCAGGCGCCGTCGCCGGAGCTGGCGGCGTACGTCGACCACTTCTGGGTCGTCACCTGGACCGACCTCGCCGAGCCGTACGAGCAGCGCATCGTGTCGCACCCGACGGTGAACCTGACGATCGCCCAGGACTTCCACCGGATCGCGGGGGTGATCGACGGCGGCTTCTCGTACACGATGCGGGGCACCGGCCGCGCGCTCGGCACCCGCTTCCGCCCCGGCGGCTTCCGGACGTTCCTCGGCGGCCCGGTGTCCGAGCTCACCGGCCGGTTCGCGGAGATCGGCGAGATGTTCCCGGCCACCGGCCCGGCGCTGGTCGAAGGCGTGCTGGCCGAGCCGGACCCGGGGGCCGCCATCGCGCTGGTGGAGGCGTTCCTGCGGGCGCTCGGGCCGGCGCCGGACCCGTCGGCCGAGGAGGCCGCGGCCCTGGTGGGGCTGGCCGAGGACGACGTGACCGTGACCAGGGTCGACGAGCTGGCCGCGCGGGCGGGCCGGTCGGTGCGCTCGCTGCAACGGCTCTTCCGGGACTATGTCGGCATCGGCCCCAAATGGGTGATCCGCCGCTTCCGGCTGCACGAGGCCGCCGAACGCGTGCGGCAGGGCCTCGACCTCGCCACGCTCGCCGCCGAGCTGGGCTACACCGACCAGGCCCACCTGACCCGCGACTTCACCGCCGCCGTCGGCGTGCCGCCCGCCGCCTACGCCCGGCTCAACGCCCGCGCCTGACGCGTCACCATTCGCGGGTGGCGATCAGCTCCTCGACGTCGGCCTCCGGGAAGCCGTAGGTGGTGGCCACGAACCAGAACTCCTCGGCGATCGCCTCGCGCGCGACGGTCTCGATCTCGCTGCCGGCCTCGTGGAACTCCTCGTCGAGCGCGTTGAACTCCTCCGTGGCGGCATGCGTCAGCGCGTAGAGGGAGGCCAGGTCGCCGGGCCGCTCGGTCTCGACGCGTTCGCACAGCCGCAGCAGGACGGCCCTGCCCTTGTCGACGACGTGGTCGGGGTAGTAGCCGTCGGCGTAGAGGGCCTTGAGGAAGGCGTGGCCGATCACCTGCGGATGCGTGGGGGACAACCCGATCTCCATTTCCGTGCGGACGCGGTCGGACGGCTCGATCATGCCCGCCGCCACCGACAGAATCCGCCGGACGCGCCCAGGTCAGCGCATCAGCTCGTACGCCGCGTACGCCGTGATCCCGTACGCGAGGTGCGGGACGACGTCGGAGACCCACGCCCCCGCCGGCCACTCGCTCGGATGGGTGACGTCGAGCAACGTCAGCGGCACGTTCGAGCCGGACATGGCCAGAGCGGTGAGCGCCAGCACCCCGACCGGCCACGACCTGCGCCGCCCCGACAGGAACCCGTAGGCGATGGCCGAGGCGATGCCGGTCGCGTACCCCATGAGCGAGCCCAGCGCCTCCGTGCGGTTGGCGGCCCGGTCGCCCTCGCCGAGGTCGGTGTGCGTCAGGCCGGACAACTTCGCCACGGCCTGCCGCGGCGTGCTGCTGGCGGCCCGCGCCCGGACGAGCATGTCCAGGTAGGAGACGGTGTTGAGCGCCGTGGTGCCCGCCGCTCCCGCGATCAGTCCCTTGACGAGTGTGTGCATGCCCTGGCCGCTACCCCGACCGGCCCGCCCGTCACCCGCGCGCCGGACTGGGGGACCGGCGCGCGGCCTTCGGGCCGTACCGTGGCAGGGTGAGCGCCGATGGAATGTCCGCCGCGCTGTCGCCGTACGTGACGACGCTGGCCGCCTACGACCTCGGGCCCGGTTCGGGCGGGGTTCATCGCGGGCTGCCGTCGTCCACGCTGTCGGTCACGATCCCCGAGGACGGCCCGGTCGACATCGCCTGGATCGGGCGGCCGGGGCCGGGTCGGCGGCTGCGCGCCGCGGTGGCCGGGCTGCACCTCGACGCGGCCGAGCTGCGGCAGCCGGCGGGCACGCGCGGGGTGTGGCTGACGCTCACCCCGCCGGGCGCCGCCGCCCTGCTGGGGGTCCCCGCCTCGGCGCTGGCCGGGGAGGTGGCCGACCTCGCCGACGTCGTCCCGGCGCTGGCCGACCTGCCGGAGCGGCTGGCGGGCTGCCGGTCCTGGGCCCAGCGCCGCGCCCTGGTCGAACACCGTCTGCTCGCGGGGCTGGCCCGCCACGGCGACCGCGCCGCCCGCCGCGCCTCGCGGGCCACGCTCGCGGCCCTGTCCGGGACCGCCCGGGTCGAGGAGGCCGCCCGGCTGCTCGGGTGCTCGCGGCGGCACCTGAGCGGGGCGGTGCGCGGCGAGTTCGGGGTGACGCCGAAGGAGTACCAGCGGCTCGTCCGCTTCGAGGCCGCCCGGCGCCGGCTGGTGGCCGCCGCACGCTCCGGACGGACGGCGCTCGCGGAGGTGGCCGCCGCCTCTGGCTTCGCCGACCAGGCGCACCTGACCAGGGAGTGGCGCGCGATGGCCGGTTGCACGCCCACGGAATGGCTACGCGCCGAAGGCCCGCCCGCCCCGCCTCCTCCAGTTCCACACTGACCCCCGGGCCTGCGGCGCCCGCCGTGGTCCGTGCCCATTTGTTCAAGACCCAGGCCGCCGCGCGCCGCCACGATGGCCGCATGGACCTGCATTTCGTTCCTCGCCTCATCGTGCCCGACCCTGACCGGGCGTCCGCCTTCTACCGGGATGCCCTGGGCAGCGAGGAGGTGTTCCGCGCCGCGCCGGGCGACGACGGGCGGCCCACCGTCATCGAGCACCGCCTCGGCGGCGCCGCGTTCCGGGTCTCGCCCGCCGTCGCCGACTGGGGCTGGCTCTCGCCGGACGACCTGGGCGGCTCGCCGGTGCTCCTGGAGATCGTCGTCGCCGACCCGGACGCCATCGGCGAGCGCATGACCGCCCAGGGCGCGCGGACGGTCGTGCCGATCGAGAACCGGCCCTACGGCCTGCGCTCCGGCCGCCTCCGCGACCCGTACGGCCACCTGTGGATCCTCACCGGCGACCCGCGCTGAGGCGCGCCGGGCGGCGCGGTGGCCCTTTTTTCCCGCAGGTCCGGCCTGTCATGCTGCTCGGCATGGAGGACATGGCTCAGGCGCACGTCCGCATCCGGCCCTACCGCGAAGAGGACCGTCCGGGGGTGCTGGCGCTGGCGCCCCGGCTGGCGGAGGGGGTCGCGGCCTGGCGGGACCCCGGCGCGGCCGTACGGGCGGCGGAGCGGTGGCTCGCCGGGTCCGTCGCCGCGGCGGAGGAACGACGGGGAGCGGTCTTCGTCGCCGTGCGCGGCTCCCGGGTGGTCGGCGTCGTCTCGGTGGACCGGCAGCGGCACTTCACCGGCGACGAGGACGCCTACGTCGGCGAGCTGGCCGTCGCCCCGGACGCCGTCCGCGCGGGCCTGGGCCGCCGGCTCATGGCGGCGGCCGAGG
The DNA here is from genome assembly GCF_053601695.1 of Nonomuraea sp. NPDC004702. Taxonomy (NCBI): domain Bacteria; kingdom Bacillati; phylum Actinomycetota; class Actinomycetes; order Streptosporangiales; family Streptosporangiaceae; genus Nonomuraea; species Nonomuraea sp. NPDC004702. Next base: position 12,067 of record NZ_JBSGCE010000018.1, on the reverse strand, counting down.
ACTGGGCCCGTGACCAGGGGCTGCGCCACCTCACCCTGGAGACGGGCGCCGCCAACACCACAGCCCGCCGGTTCTACGCCGCTCTCGGCTACACGGAGGAGAGCGTGCGGCTGGCCCGGTCGCTGGACCGCGCCGTCCAGACCCGGCTGAGCTGAAGCACGCTGCCGGCGAACAGCAGCACGCCCAGCGGCACGTGCAGGGCCGTCACATGCGCGATGCCCAGCGCGACCTGGGCGCTGACCAGCACCAGGAACCCGGCCGCGGGCATGATCGGCTTCGGCGGGCCGCCGCCCGGCCGCCACGCCAGGATCGCGGCCACCAGGTGCAGCACCGCCACGACGAACACCGTGTACGCGGCGGCGCTGTGCAGCGGCTGCCCGTTGGGCACCGACAACAGCAGCCCGGCGGTGACCGGCGCGGCGAACAGGGCCAGGGTCTGCAGAATGATCGCGACACGCAGCAACATGGGGTACTCCTCGACCGCCGGGTGACGGCGGTCCGCTTCTGGGGCTTGCCTTCGAGAAGTCCGACGACGTGACCGCCGGAAATGTGAGGTGGCGCGGTGACCTCACATCCGGGCGCGCCGTCTCGTCGGACACACTAGGGCAAATGCGACTAAGGGAGTCGTCCACATCATGACCACCGCACCCGACCCCGGCCTGGACGCGATCATCAGCGAGCGCCGGCAGCTCATCAACCTGGCCTACCGCCTCCTCGGCTCGCTGGCCGACGCCGAGGACGTCGTCCAGGAGACCTACACCCGCTGGTACGCCATGTCACCCCGGCAGCAGGAGGCCATCGAGTCGCCGGGCGCCTGGCTGACCAGGGTCGCCGGGCGCATCTGCCTCGACGTGCTCGGCTCGGCCCGCGCCCGCCGCGAGCGCTACGTGGGCGAATGGATCCCCGAGCCGCTGCCCGACCGCACGGAATGGGCCGGCGACGACCCCGCCGACCGGGTCACCCTGGACGAGTCGGTCAACATGGCCTTCCTCGTCGTGCTGGAGTCGATGACGCCGGCCGAGCGGGTCGCGTTCGTCCTGCACGACGTCTTCCGCTACCCCTTCGCCGAGGTGGCCACGATCGTCGGCCGCACCCCGGCCGCCTGCCGCAAGCTGGCCTCCTCCGCCCGGCACCGCATCGACGCCGCGCGGACCTCGGTGACGCCGGCGGCCCGGCAGGCCGGCATCGTCCGCGAGTTCAAGCAGGCGTGGGAGGCCAAGGACATCGACGCCCTCATCGCCCTGCTCGACCCCGGCGTGGTCGGCGTCGCCGACGGCGGCGGCGTGGTCAACGCCGTGCTGCGGCCGATCGAGGGCGCCGCGCGGGTGGCCCGCTACGCCGTCGAGATCGCCACCAGGGCGCCGGCCATGACGCTGCTGGAGCGCACCGTCAACGGCCGCCCCGGCCTGGTGGCCCAGCGCGACGGGGTCACCGTGATGGTCGTGGCGTTCGACGTGGCGGAGGGCCGGATCAAGCGGCTGTGGGCGGTGCGCAACCCCGACAAGCTGCACCCCTGGACGGCGGCCTGACCCTCACATTCCCGGACGCTGCGTCGTCGGACCGCCGAGACAGGATTCGCAGAAGAAGGGAAGCCGATGTCCACGACGACCGAGCAGGAGAACCTCCAGTCGCGTCTGCCCGATCCCTCCAGGTTCTTCCCCGAGCTGGGGGAGATCGCGGTGGCCATGACCAAGGCCACCCGCAACGGCGCGATCCCGGGGAGCACCGTCGGCCTGGTGCAGCTGCGCGCCGGGCAGATCGTCGGCAGCACGTACCACACGGTCCGGCAGGCCGACCTGCTGCGCCGGGCGGGGGAGCCGGACGAGCGCCTGGCCGCCGTGGCGTCGTGGCGGGACGCCCCCTACTTCTCCGACGCCGAACGGGTGGCGCTGGAGCTGGTGGAGGCCGTCCTCACCGCGAACCCGGCCGGGGAACGCGTCCCCGACGAGCTGTACACCAGGGCGGCCGCCCACTACGACGACAAGGCCCTGTGGACGCTCGTCCTGGCGATCAGTCAGATCTGCTTCTTCATCCCCGTCGCCGTCATAGCCAAGCCGATCCCCGGCAGGCCCCCCGGCAAGAACTACACCGGCTGACGCCGGGCGGCTACGCGACCGGGACGGCGGTCCCGGCGAGCAGGCGGCCGACCTCTTCCCGGTCGGCCTTCCTGCCGTATCCGGCGAACTGGAAGGTCTCCTCCTTCAGGAACTCCGCCCAGTGTTCGAGCACGAACGCCCGTCCGGCGGCCACGTCACCGGGCGGGGGAGCCTTGTCCAGGAAGCCCCGCTGCCACGGCGCGAACTCCAGGAACTGGGAGGCGTGGGCCAGGCACGCGTCGAGCTTGGCCGTCAGCACCGAGGACACGTCCACCACCACGTCGGGCCGGTGGACGGGGGCGGAGGCGTAGTCGGTCATGAGCAGGCACACCGGCATGCGCCGCAGGGCCGGCTTGCCCACCTCCAGGTTGCGCGTCATCGCGAACTCGACCGCGTGCGCGGCCAGTTGCCCGGCGGCCCGGTTGTCGGGGTGGCCGCCGCCGTCGGCGTGCAGGGCGATCACCAGGTCGGGCCGCCAGGCGCGGATCTGCGCCAGCACCCGCAACCGCAGCTCGACGGTGGGTTCCAGCATGCCGTCGTGCACGTCGAAGATCTCGTAGTCCACCACGCCCAGCGCGTCGGCCGCGCGCCACGCCTCCTCGGCGCGGCGGCGCGCCAGCGGGCCGCGCTCCAGCTCGTGGTGCCCGGCGTCGCCGTTGGTGAGCGTCAAAAACTTCACCGCGTGGCCGGCCTGTGCCAGCAGCGCGGCCGTGCCGCCCGCGTAGATCTCGGGCTCGTCGGGATGAGCGGCGATCACGAGGGTTCTCAACATGTGCGTCCTTAGGGGTTGGATTCACCGGTACGACCGGCCGTACCGGCTTGGAAGACCCGCTCGCGGGTCAGGTCCAGGGCGTAGCTGAGAGCGCCGCCGAGCACGGCGTTGCCGTTCACGGCGCTGAGGGCGACGGTCACCGGCACCAGCGGCGTCGAGGCCAGACGGTCGGCGACCCGCGCCCTGAGCGGCTCGCCTCCCGCGACGCACAGCGGCCCGGCCAGCACGACCAGGCCCGGGTCCAGCACCCCGATCGCGGCCGTCACGCCGAGCGCCACCCGCGCGGCGGCGTCGTCCAGGAAGCCCTGGGGGGCCTCGGCCAGCGTGCGGCTCACGGCGGTGAGCGTGGGGTCGCCGGGCAGGCCGTGCGCCTGCGCCAGCGCGGCCAGCGGCTCGGCCCCGAGCAGCGCGCCGAGCGGGCCGCCGTCCTGCCCGTAGCGGCGGCCGGTGGTCACCGGGTCGGGCACGATGACCGAGCCGACCTCGCCGCCGCGCCCGGTGACGCCCCGCCAGAGCGCGCCGTTGAGCACGACTCCCGCGCCGACCCCGCCGCCCACCCAGAACAGCACGAAACTGCTGTCGTCGTGCTCCTGGAGCTCGCGGATGGCGACCAGGTTGACGTCGTTCTCCAGGCGCACGTTGCCCGGCAGGTCGTCCAGGCCGGACCAGCCCGACAGCTGCACGGCCTGCCGCAGCCGCCGGCCGTCGGCCTCCACCACGCCCGGCACGCCCACCACGACCTGGTCGAGCCGGTCCAGCTCGAAGCCGGCCGCGGCGACCGTCTCGGCCAGCAGCCGCCGGGCGTCGCCGGTCGCCTCGGTGCGATGGGTGCCGAGCACCCGGCCGGTCAGGTCGGCGACCGACACCTCGATCGAGCTCGTGGTGAGATCGACCCCCGCGACGCGCGCGGCCGAGCCGTCGAGCTGCCACATCTGCGCGGCCGGCCCGGCGTTGCCCGGCTTGAGGCCGGCCTTCCTGGCCAGCCCGCTGTTCTCCAGCCTGCGCAGCACCTCGGCCGCCGACGCCTTGGACAGGCCCGTGTGCAGTTCCAGCTCGGCGCGGGTGAGGCCGCCGTGCTCAAGGAGCAGGGTGAGCGCGGCGCGCTCGTTGAGCGTGCGGAAGACGGTGGGGTTTCCTGAAGACATTCCTACTTCAGCGCTCCTGAGGTCAGCCCGGACTGGATATGTCGCTGGAAGACGATATAGATCAGCACGACGGGAAGCACCGTCATGCTGAGGGCGGCGAACAGTCCGGGCCAGTCGGCCTCGTACCCGGCGATGGTGGAGATGTCGGCCACGCCCTGGGTGATGACCCACAGGCTCTTGTCGCCGGGCAGCAGGACCAGCGGGATGAGGTACTGGTTCCACTGGCCGAGCACGTTGAAGATGGTCAGGCTGACCAGCGCCGGGCGGGCCATGGGCAGCATGACCTGGAAGAACGTGCGGGTGTGCGAGGCCCCGTCGATCATCGCCGCCTCGGCCACCGCGTCCGGCAGCGCCCTGAAGAAGGACGTCAGGAAGAACACCGTGAACGGCAGCGAGTAGGCGACGTAGACCAGGACCAGGCCGACGTGGCTGTTGAGCAGCCCGAGCCCGTCCACCACGAAGAACAGCGGCACGAGCGCCAGGAAGACCGGGAATGCCATGCCGGAGACGAACAGGAAGTAGACCAGCCGGTTGCCCGGGAAGCGGTAGCGGGCCAGCACGTACGCGGCCATCGAGCTGAGCAGCATCGTCCCGGCCACGCCGAAGAAGACGACGATGACCGTGTTGAGCAGGTAGCGACCGATGTTGGCCCGCTCCCAGGCCCGCGCCCAGTTGTCCCAGCGCAGCTCGCCGGGCAGTTGCAGGGCGTCGCCGAAGATCTCGGCGTTGCTCTTGAACGAGGCCAGCAGGGTCCACAGCAGCGGGGCGATGATGAGCAACGCCCAGAGGCCGAGAACAGCCTGGATGCTGATTTTTCGGAACATTTCAGTAGACGACCTTCTGGCGGCGGGTCACGCGCAACGTCAGCGCGGCGAAGGTGAGGGTCAGGAAGAACAGCGCCACGCCCATGGCCGAGGCGTAGCCGAACCGGGAGTAGGAGAAGGCGTTCTTGTAGATCTCCGTGGCCAGCACGGTGGTCGCGCCGTCCGGCCCGCCCTGCTCCACCGACAGGACGTTGACCAGCGCGAACCCGTCGAACGCGGCGATCCCCAGATAGACCCAGGCCACCTGGACGGTGTCCCACACCAGGGGCAGCGTGATGGAGAAGAACGTGCGCAGCCGCCCGGCGCCGTCGAGGGCGGCCGCCTCGAACACGTCCTTCGGAATGGCCGCCATCCCGGCCGAGAACAGCACGACGTAGAAGCCGACCGCCTGCCACACCATCACCGCGATGATCGACCACAGCGCCAGGTTCTGGTCCGTCAGCCAGCCGACCGGCTCGACGCCCAGCTTCGCCAGCGCGCCGTTCAGCACGCCGCTCGCGTCCGGCCGGTAGACGGCCTTGAACAGCACCCCGACCACCGCGACCGCCAGCACCTGCGGCAGGAAGAAGATCACCCGGTAGAACCGGGCCCCCGGCGTGCCCGCCGAGTCGCCGAGCAGGTACGCGAAGACCAGCGCGAGCGCGATGGTCGCCAACGGCAGCGCGACCAGCAGGACCGCGTGGTTGCGGACCGCCTGCCAGAACGTGTCGTTGCCGAGCATCCGCCGGAAGTTGTCCAGGCCGACGAAGTTCAGGTTCGCCGACACCCCGCGCCAGTCCGTCAGCGCGATCTGGAACGCCTGGACGTACGGGCTGATCACGAACACCGCGTAAAGGACCACGGGCAGGGCGAGGAAGCCCGCGACGAAGCCGTGCCGCCTCATCGCTCAGACGCTCCTGGTCTGCTTGGCGATCGCGGAGTCCGCCTTGAGCTCGTCGGCCTTCTTCTGCATGTTCGCGCAGAACTGCTCGGGCGTGATGCGTCCGGACATCACCGAGTTGGTCTGGACCTGCCCGTGGTCGAACAGCTCCTTGTACCAGCCCTCGAAGCGGGCGTCGGTGATGATGTTCGTCCCGGCCGCCTCCTGGGCCTTGGCCGCGCTGCGCACGGCCGAGGTCAGGTCGAGGCCGTCCACCACGCCGTTGACGACGGTGAGGTTCTTGGTCAGCTCGGTGTAGCCGCGCGCGCCCTCCCGCGACAACATCAGGCGCAGGTACTCCAGGCCGCCCTGCGGGTTCTTGCCCTTGGCCGCCACGAAGAACGCCTCGCTCACCCCGATCATGATCGCCTCGTACGGCATCGCGTCGGCGGCGGTGATGCTGGGCACCGGGGCGATCGCGTACTCGAACGAGGCCGGCCGGTCCTTGGCCATCTCGTTCTCCAGCCAGGAGCCGCAGGGGTAGAACAGCACCTTGTCCTGCAGGTGCTTGACCTGTGTCTGGGTGTGGTCGAGCCCGAAGTACGCCTTGTCGCCGAAGTCGCGCTGCACCTGCGCCCACGCCGCGACGGCCTGCCGTACGGGCTCGGCCTGCCAGGCGCCGTCGGCGAGGTTGTCGATGTCGACGATCACCTTGTTGCCGCCGATCTTGGCGGCGCTGTAGACCAGGTTCCAGAGCTGGTAGAACGGGCCGACCTGGCCCGGGTAGGCGAACAGCGCGATGCCGGCCTTCTTGGCCTCCTCGCCGAGGGCGTTGAACTCCGCCCACGTCTTCGGCGCCTGCCAGCCGCGCTGGTCGAACAGCTTGGCGTTGTACCACAGGGCGCGGTGGGCGACCGTGTACTGCAGCACCCGGGGCACGCCGTCGATCAGCGAGTTCTCGTAGACGCCGCCGACCAGGGTGTCGCGCACCTTCTTGGCCGGGTCGGCCAGGGAGGGGGCGTCGAACAGCGGCGTCAGGTCGGCGAGGTGCCCCTCGGCGACGAGCGACTGCAGGTCGAGGGCGTCGGGGCCGGAGTTGTTGACCACGTCGGGCGCGTCGCCGCTGATGAAGCGGGGGCGCAGCTGCGTGCCGACCTTCTGGGTGGGCACGTGCTTGATCTTGGCGGTCTTGTACGCCTTGCTGTAGAGGGCCTCGTGCAGGTCGGTCGCGTAGCCGTCGCCGTTGCCGCCGCTGAAGATCACGACTTCCAGCTGCCTGGCGGCGTCCACGCCGAGGGGGTTGGCGGCCGAGGTGGGCGCGGCCGAGGTGGAGGCGACCGGAGCGGCGGAGCGGCCCGTGGCGCACGCGGCGAGCAGCCCTGCGCCCGGGCCCGCCGTCAGGGCGGTGAGTCCGATACGTCGAAGAACCTCACGTCGGCTGGGGTTGGTGGACATGGGGGGCCTCCTTGACCGCCAACCGTCCGGATACTTTCCAGACGGTTGGCGGCTGACTTTAGACTTACCGCTCCACGTGCGTCAACACCTCTCTAGAACTGCGCTCGGATTCTCAGGACGCTGCCCGGACCTTCTGGAACTGCGCTCGAAGGTGAGCCTTGGCCTCCTCTGACGCCCCGATGCGGTCCAGGCCGTTCAGCGCGGCCCCGACGATCGGCGGCTGGTCCGGGATCACCTGCTTGGCCAGCGGAGCCCGTACGGCGAACCGCTCCTCCAGCATCGCGACCAGCAGCGGGATGCGCGCGTGCAGCACGCCTCCGCCCAGCACGACCTCCGTCGGCGTCTCCAGCAGGTCCAGGCGGCGCAGGCACACCTCGGCCATCACCACGATCTCGTCGGCCAGCCGGGTGACCAGCTCCAGCGCGATCGCGTCAGCCGACGCGGCGGCCTCGAACACCTTGGGGGCGAGCGCGGTCAGGTGATGCCGCTCGATCTGCCCGAAATGCACCCCGAGCACCACCTCCTCGACCGTCCGCGTGCCGAAGTGCTCCTTGATCAGGCCGGCGAGCGCGGTGGGGGCGCCCCGGCCGTCCTCGGCGCGGATGGCGTGCCACAACGCCTCCTCGGCCAGGCCGCCGCCACCGCCCCAGTCGCCGCTGATCCGGCCGAGCGCGGGGAAGCGGGCCACCCCGCCCGTGGGCGAGACGCCGACCGCGTTGATGCCCGCGCCGCACACCACCGCGACGCCGCTCGGCCCGGACGCCCCCGACCGCAGCAGCGCGAAGCTGTCGTTGCCCACGACGACGTCGGCCGCCATCCCGCGGGCGCGGAACTCGGCCGCCAGGGCCTCCTCCTCCACCGGCAGGTCGGCCCCGGCCAGGTAGGCGTAGAGCTGGTCGGCGTACGGGGGAGCCGCCGCCGGTCCGAGTGCCCGTCGCACGGCCTCCTCCACGACGTCCACGGCCGCCGGCACGCCGACGGTCTGGGGCTCGAACGGCCCGCCGTCGCCCTGGGCCAGGATCGTGCCGTCGCCCGAGAGCACGACGACGTGCGTCTTGCTGTTGCCCGCGTCCACGGCGATGATCACCATGGCAGGTACCGCTCGTTCGCCGCCAGCAGCAGGCCGGTCAGCTCGTCCGCGACGGCCTCCTGGCCGATCAGCGGATGGGCCAGCAAGGCGTTGCGCACCCGGTCCGCGCCGCCGTGCAGCGCCGCGTCGAGCGCCAGTTCCTCGTACGCGGAGACGTTCGCGATCAGGCCCGCGTACAGCGGCTCCACCGGATCGACCGGCAGCGGCGCGGCCCCGGACGCCGAGACCCTGGCCGGGACCTCGATGACCGCCTCGTCGCGCAGGAACGGCAGCGTCCCGTCGTTGCGGGTGTTGACCACCTGGACGTCGCCCCGGTCGCCGAGCAGCGAGGCGATCAGCGCGACGGCGGCCTCGGAGTAGTAGGCGCCGCCCCGCTTGTCCAGCAGGTCCGGCTTGGTGTCCACGGCCGGGTCCGCGTACAGCTCCAGCAGCTGCTGCTCCATCGCCGCGACCTCGGCCGCGCGCGACGGCTTGGCCCGCTGCTCGCTCACCACCAGGTCGTGGGCGTAGAAGTAGCGCAGGTAGTAGGACGGGACCACCTGGAGCCGGCGCAGCAGCCCGACCGGCAGGCCGATGTCGTCGGCCAGCTCCTGCCCGTGCTCGGCGAGCAGCCGCGGCAGCACGTCCACGCCGTCGACCACGACCGACCGCTCCCACGTCAGGTGGTTGAGCCCGACGTGCCCGAGCGCGACCCGCTCCGGCGGCACGCCGAGGTGCCGGGCGAAGCGGCGCTGGAACCCGATGGCCACGTTGCACAGGCCGATCGCGCGGTGCCCGGCGTCCAGCAGCGCCCTCGTGACGATGCCGACCGGGTTGGTGAAGTCGACGATCCAGGCGTCGGGGGCGTGGGCGCGGACCTGCCCGGCCAGGTCGAGCACGACCGGGACCGTGCGCAGGGCCTTGGCGAGACCGCCCGCGCCCGTCGTCTCCTGGCCGACGCAGCCGCACTCCAGCGGCAGCGTCTCGTCCACGTTCCGCGCGGCCTGGCCGCCCACCCTGAGCTGGAAGAGCACGGCGTCCGCGCCCGCGACGCCCTCGGCCACGTCGGCGGTGGCGATCACCTTCGCCGGGTGCCCGGCCCTGCGCAACATCCTGCGGGACACGCCCGCCACCAGGTCGAGCCGCGTGGCGTCCGGGTCGATCAGCGCGATCTCGGTGAGCGGCAGCTCGTCGCGCAGCCTGGCGAAGCCGTCGATGAGCTCGGGGGTGTAGGTCGAACCGCCCCCGATCACGGCGAGTCTCATGTGCAACTCCTCAATTAGGAAACTTTCCTAACCGCCGAACCTACCCGACCGCCTCCGATCCGACTCCTCCCACCCCGTTCCCGGAAATTTCCGCTCGCCATGTAGAGAGCCCGGCATCGGCTCCGACTCCCTGGCGAAGGCGCCGGACGGGCGCCATGGAGAACAGGAGACGAACCAGGATGAGCAAGGTCACGTGCGACATGGGGATGTCCGTCGACGGCTACGTGGCGGGGCCGAACCAGAGCCTGGAGCAGCCGTTCGGCGACGGCGTGGGCGACCGGCTGCACGAGTGGATGTTCGCCGAGCCCGAGAAGCACGCCGAGGTCATCGAGGCCATCACGGCGGCCGGGGCGTTCATCATGGGCCGCAACATGTTCGACCCCGGCCGCGGCGCCTTCGACCCGAACTGGACCGGCTGGTGGGGGGAGGAGCCGCCGTACCACGCGCCGGTGTTCGTCCTCACCCACCACCCGCGCGAGCCGCTGCCCATGAAGGGCGGCACGACGTTCCACTTCGTCACGGACGGCATCGAGGCCGCCTTCGCCATGGCGCGGGAGGCGGCGGGGGACCGCGACATCGCCATCGCCGGCGGCGCCGCCACCGTCAACCAGTACCTGGCCGCCGGCCTCATCGACGAGCTCCGCCTGCACGTCGCGCCGGTGATCCTCGGCCGCGGCGAACGCCTCCTGGCCGACGCCGGCGACATCACCCTCACCCCCGCCGCCCCGCCCACGGGCACCGCCCTGGTCACGCATCTGACGTACCGGGTGGTCCGCTAGCGGTCGTTCTTTCCAGGTCGGCCCAGACGACGCGGTGGCCGTGCGGTCCGGCGACGTGCGTGCCGCTCCTGACCGACAACGCGGCCACCAGGCCGAGGCCGCGACCTGACTCCCGCAGGGACCCCGCGTCCAGCGGGACGAAGCGCGGTTCCCGGTCCGCCGTCCCGGGGTCGACCACTTCGAGGTGTACGAATCCGTCCCCGATCCCGAGCAGCACCATGACCCAGTCGCGCTCGGGGCCCGGCGGCACATGCCGGACCGCGTTGGTGACCAGCTCTGATACGACCGTCAGGGCGTCGTCGCGAACCAGCGAGTCGACGGCCGCCAGCCAGCGCCGAATCGTCTGCCGACTTTCTCCGGGAGCTCGGTCATCGCGCCGCAGCGTCAAGCCTTGGTAGGTGTGGCAAATTGACATGGTTTCACCCCAAAGCCAATCGGGAGGTTCTGGCGGCCGTTTCTCGCGACAGAAACACTGTCGCCCGGATCAAGCATGAACGGTTACATGCTTCCGCGGCGCACCGGGCTGGCGAAACTCGTCCGACAAAGCGCTACACCCGCTCTGTATTGATTGTCGGAAGAATGTCGCAGTAGCCTGCCGTGAAGCCTCCCCTTGCTCTTGATCTGCGGAGAAGCCATGACTGTCGATGTTGGCGACCATTTGTCGCCCAGAGCGCGTTTTGCCCGCGACCTCGCGGAGCGCCGTAAAGCGGCTCGAATGACACAATCCGCGCTCGCATTGCGCATTCTCTGTCATGAATCGCTCGTCAGCCATGTCGAGAAAGGCCGCCGGGTTCCCACGCTGGAATTCGCGCGCGAGGTGGACAAAGCGTTCGGCACCGACGGCCATTTCACCGGCCTCCACGAACGCATCTCCCAGTCGCCCGCTCTGGGCTGGTTCGCACGGTGGGTCGAGGAGATCGAACCGCAAGCCGTCATCCTGCAATCCTGGGATCCGCTGTTGATCCCCGGCATCCTGCAGACCGCCGGCTATGCCCGCGCGATCTTCTCCGCCGCCACCCCGCCGGATCGCGTCGAAGAGCGAGTTCAGGCCCGCATCCGGCGCATGAGAATCTTCGACAGCGATTGCCCTCCGGCCTTCCTCGCGCTCATCGACGAAGGAGTCCTGCATCGCCCGATCGGAGGCCGCGAAGTCCTGGCGGAACAGCTCCGCTACCTGCTGGATCTCACCTGCCATCCCCGCATCACCATCCAGCTGGTGTCGGTTGCCGCCGGTTGCGTGGCGGGCACCATGAGCGCGTTCGCGCTGGCGCCGTTGCGTGACGGTGCGGAGGTGGTCTCCGCCGACTCGGTCCTCTCCGGTCATGTCACTGGAGATCACGACGCGGTCCGGCGTCTCAGGCAGAGGTATGACACCATCAGAGCGGACGCACAGCCGAAGAACGTCACACCACGGGCGATTGAGGATGCGATCAAAAAATGGACCCAGTAGACCTCGGCGGAGCGGAATGGCGTAAGTCCAGCGCCAGCGGCGACAACGGGCAGTGTGTCGAGGTCGCGACCAACCTCCCGGGGATCATCGCCGTCCGTGACAGCAAGAACCCGCAGGGCCCGGCGCTGATCTTCACGCCTGCGGAGTGGCAGGCGTTCTTGCACGGCGCCAACCAGGGCGAATTCAACATCTGAGGCAGGCGTCTGTCGCTTCGGAGTCGGGTTCGTCCGAGGGGTGCGGGGACCGGTAGGTCCCCCCGGGGGGTGGGGGGGGGTGGCCCCAACGGGAGAGCGGGGGGGGGGGGAAGAGTGTTGGTAGGGGGGTGTAGATAGAGGGGGGGGGCGGGGCAAGAA